>JBGSWL010000169.1:0-66869 GCA_041752455.1 Roseitalea sp.
GGCGGTCCGCTCCAGCCCGCCGTCCTGCAGCGCGACATGGCCCGCATGCGCGGGGCGCTCGGCCTGCCCGATACGGCAACGCCCCATGCACTGCGCCATTCCTTCGCCACTCATCTGCTCGGTTCGGGCGGTGATCTGCGCACGATCCAGGAACTGCTCGGTCATGCCAGCCTGTCGACGACGCAGGTCTACACCGGCGTCGATTCGGCGCGGCTGCTTGAGGCCTATGCAAAAGCCCATCCGAGCGCTGGACGCTGACACCTCGTTTCTGCTGAAAAATCGCCGGGCGCGTTTAACGCTTTGGTTGCCGGTGATCGGTAGATTGGACCCATGAAAAACATGCTCATGTCCCGCTCGCCCCGCACCCTGACCGCCGCCGACCGGTTCGCCGATCGCTCGCTGATGGTTCTTGGCCTGATCAACACGCTTGTCGTGACCGCGTTCATGATCATCGTCATGATCACGGCCAACAGCGCGCGGGCGCAGGATTTGCCGGTCTGCACCGGTGTCAATCTCCTCGAGCAGATGCGCACCGAAGATGCCGCAGCCTATGAGGCCGTGTTGGCTGAGGCTGCGGGAACGCGCTTTGCCGATGCGCTCCTGTACCGCGTTGAAAAGCCCGGCGCCGCGCCGTCCTTCCTGTTCGGCACGATGCACATGACCGATCCGCGCGTCACGACCCTTCCGGCATCGGCACAGGCTGCCTTTGATGAGGCGACTGTCGTTGCCATCGAAACCACCGAAATCCTCGACCCGGCCAAGGCGCAGATGGCGCTTCTGTCGAAGCCGGAACTGACCATGTTCACCGGCGCCGAGCGCCTGACCGACTTTCTCGACGACGATGACAGCGCAGCGCTCCAGAAGGGGCTTGCCGACCGTGGCCTGCAACTGGCGCTGGTGGACCGCATGAAACCGTGGCTGATCTCGGGAATGGTCGCGATGCCGGCCTGCGAGATGGCCCGCAAGAAGGGCGGCGTCGACATCCTCGACATCGCGCTGGCGCGGATGGCCGAGGCCGAAGGCAAGGAGCTCGTCGGTCTTGAAACCATCGTCGAGCAATTCGAAGCCATGGCCTCGCTACCGATGGAGTTTCATGTCCAGGGACTTGTCGAGACGATCGCACTTGGCGATCAGGTCGATGACATCATCGAAACCATGCTGGCGCTTTACGCCGAAGGCCGCGTCGGGCTGGTCTGGCCCGTCCTCAAGAGCCTGACCCCGGAAGCCAGCGCTTCGACCGAAGGCTATGCCGCGTTTGAAGAAGCCATGGTGCACGCCCGCAACCGCACGATGGCCGACCGCGCCGCGCCTCTGCTCGAAAAGGGCAACGCCTTCATCGCCGTCGGCGCGCTGCATTTGCCCGGTGAACAGGGCCTTGCCGCACTGTTCGAAAATGCCGGCTACACGGTGACGCCCGTCAAGTGATCACCAGCAATGGCAGCGAAAACAGGTACCGGTTTCGCGTCCGCAATTGCGCCATGAAGAGGCTTGTTCACAAGACCGTGATGGCCCGTCCGCTTGCGATGTGAAGAAGCTCGGGTATCCTTTTCAATCTTCCCCTATGGTGGGGTAGATGCGAACAAAGGAGCCGATCCATGCGGATGACAACTTTGACTCTCGCCGCCGCCTTCACGCTCAGCGCCTCGTCGGCCTTTGCGATGGGCGGTTGCAACTGGGGCAAGCACGAAGCAGTCGCCCAAACCCCGGTTGACACAAGCAAGCTGACGACTGAGGTCGCAGCCGCCCCGGCGCCTGTCGATGCCTGGCTGATCAAGTACCTGGACGCCTGGCAGAAGGCCTGATCCGGAACACCCCCTCAAACGACCCGGCGGCTCTTTTGCGAGGGCCGCCGGTTTTCGTTTGAAGCGCAGGAAGTCCCGTCACATATGCAGCGGCTTGCCGGTCGATGAGGCCAGCGCCGCCTCGCGAACCGCTTCGCTCATCGTCGGATGGGCATGGCAGGTGCGCGCCAGATCTTCCGACGATCCGCCGAATTCCATCAGGACCGCAGCCTCGTGGATGAGATCGCCGGCGCCCTTGCCGATGATGTGCACGCCGAGCACCCGGTCGGTCGTCTTGTCGGCGAGGATCTTCACGAAGCCGTCCGTTGCCTGCATGGCGCGCGCCCGGCCATTGGCCGTGAACGGGAATTTGCCGGTCACATAGGCAATGCCGGCCTTTTTCAGCTCTTCCTCGGTCTGGCCGACCGATGCCACTTCCGGCTCCGTGTAGACCACCGAGGGGATCACGCCGTAGTTGACATGGCCGGCCTGTCCGGCGATCCGCTCGGCAACCGCCATGCCCTCGTCCTCGGCCTTGTGCGCCAGCATCGGCCCCTTGACCACATCGCCAAGCGCCCAGATGCCTTCGACCGAGGTGTGCCAATGGTCGTTGATCTCGATGCGGCCGCGCTCGTCGAGGACGACGCCGGCCTCTGCGAGGCCAAGGCCCTCGGTGAAGGGTTTGCGGCCGGTGGCAACGAGCACGACATCGGCCTTGAGCGTTTCCGCCGCTCCGCCCTTGGCAGGCTCGAAGGTCACTTCGGCGCCAGCGCCGGTCTTGGCAACACCGGTCACCTTGGCGCCGGTCTTGAAGGTCATGCCCTGCTTTTCCAGGATCTTCTGGAACTGCTTGGCGATGTCGCCATCCATGCCGCCAAGGATCGTGTCGAGATATTCGACCACCGTCACCTTGGCGCCAAGCCGCATCCAGACCGAACCGAGTTCGAGACCGATCACGCCGCCGCCGACAACAACCATGGTTTCCGGCACCTTCGGCAGCGCAATCGCGCCGGTCGATGTCACGATGACGGTTTCGTCGAACTCAACCTTGACCCCGGGAATGCCGGCGACATCGGACCCGGTGGCGATGACGATGTTCTTGGCATCGATCTCCTGCGTTGTGCCGTCATCCTTGGTGACCGCGACCTTGCCTTCGCCGACAACCCGTCCGGTGCCGGTCATCACATCGATCTTGTTCTTCTTCATCAGGAAGGCAACGCCATCGACATTGGCCTTCACCGTCGCATCCTTGTGCGCCATCATCGTTGGCAGATCGAGCTTGGGTTGGCCGACCGCAACGCCGAGCGAAGCCAGCGAATGACCCGCCATATGGAACGCATCGGAGGCAAAAAGCAGCGCCTTTGACGGAATGCAGCCGATGTTGAGGCAGGTTCCGCCGAGCGTCGGACGCTTCTCGATGATTGCGGTCTTGAGGCCAAGCTGCGCGCATTTGATCGCACAGACATATCCACCCGGCCCGGAGCCGATCACCACTACATCATAGGTCATTTCAAGTCGTCTCCATTGTCATGCATCGGCCGGCAAACCTTGCAGGCCCGGTATCCGGCAGCCTGTGCCGTTGTTGCGTCTGCAAAGAAGACGCGGTTTTTCGAATAGGTGCCGCGCGCCACGAAACGCAGCGCAACGCGGCAATCGAGGCGGCCAAAAATCCGGCTTCGCTTGTGGCCGCCAAAAAGCCCGGGCACTGGCGACAGGGTGATCGCCCCGTCGGCGCCGGTCAATCTGTAGACTGGCGCGCCGCTCATTCCTGGCACCCCGACAGAATGAACGCATCGAACTGCGGAAGTTTGGCCGTACCGTTGTTGAGGTCGCTGTAGTGGAGCGCCCGCGATACATCCGGCAGCAGGATGGTTGGCGCGGCATCGCCATCGCCGACCATGTCGACCGCGCCATCCTCAGACACCGTGTAAACCACACCGTCCCACAGCGTACAGGCGGCAAGCTCATCGCCGGTCACGTCGCCTTCCGGGCAGTTCAACATCAGGTCGCCATTGGCGCGCGACACGCCATTGTTCCAGATCACATGGCCGTCGAGCACCGGACCATCCGGGATCACCAGCCGGTAGGCCGTGGCGACCATCACCTGTTCACCCGGCGGGCGGAACTCCAGCGATGCGCCGCTGCCCGGTTCGGTGTAAACCGCCAGCGCCTGCGGACAGGCGGCGAACGACGGCGTTGCCGCAAGCAGCAAGCAACCCAGCGGTGTCAGGACCAGACCTCTCATCAGCTTGCCAGCGCGATCAGGGCCGCCTGCTTTTCGGACCAGGCCCGCATCTGGTCTGCACCGAAGTCGACTAGGGTGCCGTCACTGGCCTGCCAGAACACGCCATGGCCGTGCGCCTCGACCTGGACCGCGTCGAAAACGTCGGGATCATCCCGCAGGTCCTTGAAGATATCGCCGCGGGCGAGAATCGGGCGCAGATCGACGATGCCCGTGACGGCATCCGACCACGTGATCTTCACGACGCCGTGGGTCACCGCCTCGGCGCTGGTGATCCGGATGCCGAAATACGGTTCGACGTCTTCAAAGGAAAGCTTCATTCGATCTGTCCCGGATTGGTTCCGCTTTGGATTGTCTGCCAAGCAACCAGAAGCGCCTCGCGGTGCTCCGAAACCCATGTTTCGACCGATCTTCTTTTACCATGGGGAAGCGACCCCTTGAAGATGACCGCATCGGCAATGGCCACAAGCGCTTCATCAGCTCCGAAACGGGCATGCAGGTGCGGCGGATTGTGGTCATTGGCATAGAGAATGATGGCTACCCCATCCACCAAGGCAATCCGCGGCATCTGCCATTCCCGGTTACAGATCCAGCACCAGACGCTCGGGATCCTCAAGGCTCTCCTTGACCCGCACCAGGAAGGTCACCGCTTCCTTGCCGTCGACGATCCGGTGGTCATAGGACAGCGCCAGATACATCATCGGGCGGATGACGATCTGACCGCCGACAACAACCGGGCGATCCTGGATCTTGTGCATCCCCAGAATGCCCGACTGCGGTGCATTGAGGATCGGGGTCGACATCAGCGAACCGTAGACGCCGCCGTTGGAGATGGTGAACGTGCCGCCTTGCATGTCTGCCATCGAAAGCTGGCCGTCGCGCGCGGCGCGGCCGAGCCGGCCGATGTCCTTCTCGACTTCGGCAATCGACATCTGTTCGGCATTGCGCACCACCGGCACGACCAGACCCTTTTCGGTGCCGACAGCCACGCCGATGTGGCAATAGTGCTTGAAGATGATGTCGGTGCCGTCGATCTCGGCATTGACCGCCGGGATTTCTTCAAGCGCGCGGGTGACCGCCTTGGTGAAGAAGCCCATGAAGCCGAGCTTGACGCCGTGCTTCTTCTCGAACAGGTCCTTGTGGCGGTTGCGCAGCGCCATCACCGCGCTCATGTCCACTTCGTTGAACGTCGTCAGCATCGCCGCCGCGTTCTGCGCTTCCTTCAGGCGGCGCGCGATCGTCTGGCGGAGCTTCGGCATGCGCACGCGCTCTTCGCGCGCTGCATCATCGGCCGCAGAAGCGGGGCGAGCCGCTGCCGGAACCGCAACAGGCTGCGCCGGCTGAGCCTGCGGCTTGGCCATCGCATCGATCACGTCGCCCTTCAGCACCTGACCACGCTTGCCGGAACCGGCAACATCGGCCGCAGCAATGTTGTTGTCGGCCATCAGCTTGGCAGCCGATGGTGCGGCAGGCATGGCGCCGGGGGCCTCTGTCTTGGCAGGTTCGGCCTTGGCAGGTTCGCCCTTGGCTTGTTCGGCTTTCGGTGCTTCGGCCTTGGCGGCAAATGCTGCTGATGCGCCGTCGCTTGCTTCCAGCATGCCGAGCAGCGCGTTGACCTCGACCGTATCGCCTTCCTTGGCGATGATCTCGCCAAGAATGCCGGCGCCGGAGGCTGGCACTTCCAGTGTCACCTTGTCGGTTTCGAGTTCGACGAGGGTCTCGCCATCGGCGACAGCATCACCGGTCTTCTTGAACCACTTGCCGATGGTTGCTTCCGTGACGCTTTCCCCGAGGGTCGGAACGCGGATTTCAGTCGCCATGTCTCTGTCCTTGCATCAATGTCAGTCGATCAACTGACTGCCTGTATTCGTTGTTCGTCAGCCGCCGAGCGCATCTTCGAGGAAGGCGGCAAGTTGTGCCTTGTGGGTGTTCATCAGGCCCGTCGCCGTCGAGGCCGAAGCCGGCCGCCCCGTATAGCGGACGCGGGCATGCTTGGACTTGATATGTGCCAGCACCCATTCGAGATACGGGTCGATGAACGACCACGACCCCATGTTCTTCGGTTCTTCCTGGCACCAGACCATCTCGGCATTCTTGAACCGCGACAGTTCGTTGATCAGCGCCTTGGCCGGGAACGGATAGAGCTGTTCGACGCGCAGCAGATAGATGTCGTTGATGCCGCGCTTTTCGCGTTCCTCGTAGAGGTCGTAATAGACCTTGCCGGAACACAGGACGACGCGGCGGATCTTGGAATCCGTCACCAGCTTGATCGGCTCGCCCTTCTTGTATTCGGCATCGTCCCACAGCAGCCGGTGAAAGGCGCTCTCGCCGGAGAACTCCGCAAGCGTCGATGTCGCCTTCTTGTGACGCAGCAAAGACTTCGGCGTCATCAGGATCAGCGGCTTGCGGAACTCGCGCTTCAGCTGCCGGCGCAGGATGTGGAAATAGTTTGCCGGCGTCGAACAGTTGGCAACCTGCATGTTGTCTTCCGCGCACATTTGCAGGAAGCGCTCGAGGCGCGCCGACGAATGCTCCGGTCCCTGGCCTTCATAGCCATGCGGCAGCAGGCAGACGAGGCCGCTCATGCGCAGCCACTTGCGTTCGCCCGACGAGATGAACTGGTCGAACAGCACCTGCGCCCCGTTGGCAAAGTCGCCGAACTGCGCTTCCCAAAGTGTCAGCGTGTTCGGCTCGGCCAGCGTGTAGCCATATTCGAAACCGAGCACCGCCTCTTCCGAGAGCATCGAGTTGATGACCTCGTAGCGGCCCTGACCGGGCTTCAGATTGTTCAGCGGCGTGTAGCGCGTTTCGTCCTTCTGGTCGTAAAGCACCGAATGACGCTGCGAGAACGTGCCGCGCTCGCAATCCTGGCCGGACAGCCGGACGCCATGTCCTTCGAGGCAAAGCGACGCAAAGGCCAGCGCCTCGGCGGTCGCCCAGTCGATGCCTTCACCGGTCTCGATCATCTGGGCACGGTTGTCGAGGAAACGCTGGATCGTCTTGTGCGCCTCGAAATTCTCGGGAACCTGCGTCAGCTTCTTGCCGACGTCTTTCAGCGTCTTGACCGGAACGGCGGTCTTGCCGCGCCGCCGCTCGTCTTCATTGTCCGCCTTGGCAAGCCCCGACCACCGGCCGTCGAGCCAGTCAGCCTTGTTCGGCTTGTAGTTTTCGCCGGACTGGAATTCGCCTTCCAGATGCTCGCGCCAATCGGTCTTGAGCTTTTCAACCTCGTCGACCGTGACCACGCCTTCGGCGATCAGCTTCTCGCCATAGACCTGCACCGACGTCTTGTGCTTGCGGATCACGCGATACATCATCGGCTGGGTGAAAGCCGGCTCATCACCCTCGTTGTGGCCGAAGCGGCGATAGCAGAACATGTCGATGACCACCGGCTTCTGGAACTTCATCCGGTATTCGGTCGCGATCTTGGCGGCATAGACCACCGCTTCCGGATCATCGCCGTTGACGTGGAAGATCGGCGCCTCGATCATCTTGGCAACATCGGACGGATAGGGCGACGAACGCGAGAAATACGGGTTCGTCGTAAAGCCGATCTGGTTGTTGATGATGAAGTGGATCGACCCGGCAACCCGGTGACCGCGCAGCGCCGAAAGGCTGAAGCACTCGGCCACGACACCCTGTCCGGCAAAGGCCGCATCACCATGGATGAGCAGCGGCAGAACGCGCGCGCGCTCCTCCAGCGGCACGATTTCCGGGCGGTTTGCACCGCCGGCCAACTGGTCCTGCTTGGCGCGAACCTTGCCGAGCACGACCGGGTTGACGATTTCCAGATGCGACGGATTGGCGGTCAGCGACAGGTGAACCTTGTTGTCATCGAACTCGCGGTCCGATGACGCGCCGAGATGATATTTGACGTCGCCGGACCCTTCGACATCCTCCGGATAGAAGGCCCCGCCCTTGAACTCATGGAACAGCGCGCGGTGCGGCTTGCCCATCACCTGCGTCAGCACGTTCAGACGTCCGCGATGCGCCATGCCGAGCACGATGTCCTTCATGCCAAGCTGGCCGCCGCGCTTGATGATCTGCTCGAGCGCCGGGATCAGCGCTTCGCCACCATCAAGACCAAACCGCTTGGTGCCCTTGTATTTGACATCGATGAACTGCTCGAAGCCTTCCGCCTCGATCAGCTTCTGCAGGATCGCCTTCTTGCCGTTGTTGGTGAAGGCGACGCCCTTGTCCGGCCCTTCGATGCGCTCCTGCAACCAGCTTTTCTCGTCCGGATTGGAGATGTGCATGAATTCGAGCGCGAACGTGCCGCAATAGGTCCGCTTCAGGATCTCGAGCATCTGCGGGATCGTCGCATATTCGAGCCCGAGCACATGGTCGATGAAGATCTTGCGGTTGTAGTCGGCCTCGGTGAAACCATAGGCCGATGGATGCAGCTCATTGTAGTCTTCCTGAACCCCGGCAAGGCCGAGCGGATCAAGATTGGCGTGCAGATGGCCGCGCATGCGGTAGGCGCGGATCATCATGATCGCCCGCACCGAATCGCGCGTGGCCCGCAGCACCTCATCGGCTGACACACCTGATGCCGGCGGTGCGGCCTTTTCGGCCTTCTGCGCGATCTTCTTGCCGAGATGGGCTTCCACCTCGCCCCAGTTGCCATCCAGCGCCGAGGTCAACTCGCCATTGGCCTGGACCGGCCAATCGGCCCGCTCCCAGGACGCGCCGTCGCGCACCTTGCGAACACTGGCACCATCATCGGCAACGCCTTCGAAGAAGGCGCGCCAGTCGGCCGGAACCGACTGCGGGTCCTCGCTCCAGCGCACATGCATGTCGTCGAGATAGGCGGCGTTGCCGCCGTAGAGAAACGAGGTCTCTGCGAAAATATCGTTGGCCTGGTCTTTGCGCGCCATGATGCGTTTCCTCTGCGGCGCCTCTTGCCGGGCCTGCCGCCTTGTTCGGGTTTGTCCTCGCCGGTTCTCCCGGCGTTCCCCTTTGTCATCAGCCGGCATCCCCGCCAGCCATGACCCGCACCCCGAAGGACGCGGGCCTAAGACCGGTCACTCGCCGGCGAGCACTTTCTTGAGCGTCTTGCCGAGCTGGGCCGGAGACGGCGACACGCGAATGCCCGCCGCTTCCATCGCTGCAATCTTGTCTTCCGCGCCGCCCTTGCCGCCGGAAATCACGGCACCGGCATGGCCCATGGTCCGTCCGGGAGGGGCCGTGCGACCGGCGATGAAGCCGACCATCGGCTTTTTGCGGCCCTTGGCGGCCTGTTCGGTCAGCCAGGCGCAAGCCTCTTCTTCTGCCGAACCGCCGATCTCGCCGATCATGATGATCGACTGGGTTTCTTCGTCATCGAGGAACATGTCGAGCATGTCGATGAACTCGGTGCCCTTGACCGGATCGCCGCCGATGCCGACAGCCGTCGACTGGCCGAGGCCCTCATTGGTGGTCTGGAACACGGCCTCATAGGTCAGGGTGCCGGAACGCGACAGGATGCCGACCGAGCCCTTCTGGAAGATCGAACCCGGCATGATGCCGATCTTGCACTGGTCCGGCGTCAGGACACCCGGGCAGTTCGGCCCGATCAGGCGCGACTTGGATTTGTCGAGCTTGGCCTTCACGCGAACCATGTCCATCACCGGAATGCCTTCGGTGATGCAGATGATCAGCGGCACCTTGGCATCGATGGCTTCTTCGATCGCATCGCCCGCCCCTGCCGGCGGCACATAGATGACCGAGGCATTGGCCTTGGTTGCCTTCACCGCTTCGGCGACCGTGGCAAAGATCGGCAGTTCGGTACCGGCCTTTTCGCCGGCGCCTTCGCCTGCGGTCCACATTTCACCACCCTTTTTCGGATGAATGCCGGCCACCATCTGGGTGCCCGCATAGGCCAGGGCCTGCTCGGTGTGGAACGTCCCGGTCTTGCCGGTCAGGCCCTGGACGATGACCTTGGTGTCTTTGTTGATGAGAATGGACATCAGGAAGGTGCCTTTATTGTTGCGTCGAGAAACGGGTTGATAGCGGTGACAGATCCGTAGGCCTGCCCATGGTTGAGGTCTTCGGTGTAGAGCGTCTTGCAACCAAGCCGTTCAGCTGCGGCAATGATCGCTCCGTCCCAATAGGAAATGCGGTAGCGCTGCGAAATCTCGATTCCGGCTTTGACCAAAGCAGTGTCCACTTCCTGACATGGCTTCTTGGCAATAACCCGGACCCACTGTGAGGCCCGTTTGGGATCGAGTGGTACGCGCCCCTTCTTGACGACATTGGCGTAGAACTCAGCCAAAACCTGCGCGGACGTTGCATAATTCTCGTCGGCAACGATCTGGCGTGCACGACCATGCTTTTCTGGCTCAACCTTGGCGCCTTGTGCGGCGTAGATGAGTATGTTCGTGTCCAGAAGGACATCAGCATCACCGGTCAAATCGCGGTTCTCCGGAATAGGTCTCCGCACGCGAAGGTCGCCAGTCACCCATGTCGGAGTCGGATTCGTCGATGAGCCTCAACAACTCTTCGCGCGCCTCATCCTTCTCGGCCTCTTCACGGACGACCCGTTCCAGATAACCCCGCACCATCTCGTTGACACTGGTGCGCCGCGTCGCCGCAAGCACCCGCGCTTTGTCGAGAAGGTCGTCATCAATGGCCAGTGTCAGGTTCTTGGTCATGGCTTGGTGTCCCGGTTTACACAGGATACGTGTAGCACAGATCATGCGTCAGCATCAGGTCCTTTCACCGCCGCGACGATCTTCTGCGCCGCATCGTCGAGATCGTCAGCCGCAATCACGTTGAGGCCGCTCTCGTTGAGGATCTTTTTGCCGAGCGCGACATTCGTGCCTTCGAGGCGCACGACCAGCGGAACCTGCAGACCGACTTCCTTGACCGCCGCGATCACGCCCTCGGCAATGACATCGCACTTCATGATGCCGCCGAAGATGTTGACAAGGATTCCCTTCACGGCCGGATCGGCTGTGATGATCTTGAAGGCCGCCGTCACCTTCTCCTTGTTGGCGCCACCGCCGACATCGAGAAAGTTTGCCGGCTCAGCACCATACTGCTTGATGATGTCCATCGTTGCCATGGCAAGACCTGCGCCATTGACCATGCAGCCGATATTGCCGTCGAGCGCCACATAGGCGAGGTCGTATTTCGACGCCTGGATTTCCTTTTCGTCCTCTTCCGACATGTCGCGCAATTCCAGGATGTCCGGATGGCGGAACAGCGAATTGTTGTCGAAGGAAACCTTGGCATCCAGAACGCGCAGGTGCCCGTCCTTCATCACGATCAGCGGGTTCACTTCCAGAAGGCTCATGTCCTTCTCGGTGAACGCCTTGTAGAGGATCGGGAACAGGTCGGCGGCATCCTTCTTGGCGTCGCCCTTCAGTTCCAGTGCCTTGACCAGTGCATTGACGTCGGCGGTGGTCACGCCCTTCGTCGGGTCGATCGCGCGGCTGATGATCTTTTCAGGGGTTTCTTCCGCGACAGCTTCGATATCCATGCCGCCTTCGGTGGAAACCACGAACGACACGCGGCCATTGGTCCGGTCGATCAGGATCGACAGGTACAGTTCCCGCTCGATGTCGGCGCCGTCCTCGATGTAGAGGCGATTGACCTGCTTGCCGGCCGGGCCGGTCTGCTTGGTGACCAGCGTGTTGCCCAGCATGTCACGCGCGTGGGAAACCACGTCCTCGATCGAAAAGGCGAGGCGAACGCCGCCCTTGGCGTCCGCGGCGAGTTCCTTGAACTTGCCCTTGCCGCGACCGCCCGCATGGATCTGGCTTTTGACCACATAGAGCGGTCCGGGCAGCTTCTTGGCCCAGGCTTCCGCCTGCTCGACCGAGTAGACGGCAACGCCACCGGCAACCGGTGCGCCATAGGCATGCAGAAGGCGCTTGGCCTGGTATTCATGGATGTTCATGGGAGACGTCCTGTTCTTTCGGTTTGGCCAATTCTTGCGATTTGGACATGTCTTGCAATTTCGGCATTTCTTGCGATTGAACTTGGCCTATCACTTCAGCTGCGGCGCGATTGTGACACAGGCTTCGCAAAGGCCAGCCACGGCTTCCACTGACTTGTCGAACATCTTCTGTTCGGTCTTGGTCAGCTCCACCTCGATGATGCGTTCGACGCCACCTGCACCGATCACCACCGGCACACCGACATACATGTTCTTGACGCCATATTGGCCGGAAAGATGCGCGGCGCAGGGCAGAACGCGCTTCTTGTCCTTCAGATAGGCTTCGGCCATCGAGACCGCGGAAGCCGCCGGCGCATAATAGGCCGAGCCGGTCTTCAGAAGACCGACGATTTCGCCGCCGCCCTTGCGGGTCCGCTCGACCATCGCGTCAAGCTTTTCCTTGGTGGTCCAGCCCATCTTGATGAGATCCGGCAGCGGAATGCCCGCAACGGTCGAATAACGGGTCAGCGGCACCATGTCGTCGCCGTGGCCGCCGAGCGTCATCGCGGTCACATCTTCCACCGAAACGTCAAACGCTTCGGCAAGGAAATGCCGGAAGCGCGCCGAATCGAGAACACCTGCCATGCCGACGACTTTGTTCTTCGGCAGGCCGGAGAACTTCTGCAGCGCCCAGACCATCGCGTCGAGCGGGTTGGTGATGCAGATGACGAATGCGTCCGGTGCATATTTCTTGATGCCCGCGCCGACCTGTTCCATCACCCTCAGGTTGATGCCGAGAAGATCGTCGCGGCTCATGCCGGCTTTGCGCGGCACGCCGGCCGTGACGATGCAGACGTCGGCACCCTTGATCGCGTCATAGTCGTTGGCGCCGATGAACTTGGCGTCGAAGCCGTCGACCGGCGCCGATTCGGCGATGTCGAGGCCCTTGCCCTGCGGGATGCCTTCGGAAATGTCGAACAGGACAACGTCGCCCAGTTCCTTCAAGCCGATCATGTGTGCCAGCGTCCCGCCGATCATGCCGGAACCGATGAGTGCAATCTTGTTGCGAGCCATTTTGTGCTGTTTCCCGTGTCGTCCGCGGCAAGAATTCTTGTCAGGCTGGGCGCACGCGGAAACGCAACCCCTCCCGATACCGGGCTGGGTCGTGACTCAGGGTGCGACAAAATGCAACTGAAACTTTCGTAAGCAGCAATTTCAATGGTTTGAAATGTCCAGCATTTACGTAAACGTCAATATAGCTGCCCTGCTCCTGATCAGAAGTCCTTCGTCAACCTGATATCGATCTCGTGCGTCATGCGATCATCGAAGGCAGCGTTCGAGAGGTTGCGCTCGAACCGGTAAGCCAGTTGCGGGGCAAGCCCGGCAATCGTGAAGTCGCGTTTGGTGAGCACAGCCTGCAGGCCGATGCGGGTGTCGCGCTGTGCTTCGGCAAGCCCCGGATAGAGACCGTCATACCGGGGCTTGTCCCCGCAATCCAGGCGCGCACATGGGGCCAACCGGAGCCGTCATTCGCAGGCTTGGCCCGGTAATCCAGACCTGAACGGTCAACAACTTCGTGATGCCCCCGCCCTTCGTCATCCTGGACGGTTGCAGGACGATCCAAGTCCCATGCCTGAGCGGTCATCGGTGTGGCGCCCCTCTCCCCTTGAGGGAGAGAGTGAGGCTCGTCTTGCGGAAAGCCAACGATTTGGCTTTCCGAGAGCCGAACGCCCGGAGCCATGGCGGAGGGCCGAAGTGCGAATTGGCCGAAGGTCAAACGTCAGAAATCGCAAGAGAGGGGTGATCGGCGAAACACCCCCCCCCCTCTGCCCTGCCGGGCATCTCCCCCACAAGGGGGGAGATCGGCGCTCCACCCACCAACCCCAACCTGAAAGGACCACCCATGCCCCGACCCGCAAGACAACAGACCCCGCGCTACCGTCCGCGCAGCAGCGTCACCAGTTCAGCCTGTCGCGACGTGTCGGTCTTGCGGAAGATCGAGAGCAGTTGCGTTTTCACCGTCGAATATTTCCGGTCGGTCTCGTCGGCAAATTCCTGCAGCGTGCGTCCGGCGACCAGCGCTTCGGCCAGCGCGATCTCGGCGCGTGTCAGCCCGAACACCGCCTGCCAGCGCGTCGCCTCCTTGCGGGAATCGATCTCGACGCGCTGCACGATCCGCTCCACCAGCCGGTTCAGGTTCGGCTCGCCGTCCTCGATCAGCCGGCGGAACCGGGTCTCGGTCTCCGGGTGCAGGCGCGCAAAACGCTGGAAGGCGCCATTGGCGCGCGCCAGTGCCATCACCAGTTCGATATTGTCCTCGGACGCCGCGGCAGGCGCAGCGGTGCCGATTTCGGGCTTGATTGCCTTGTCGTCATCCTCGATCATGTCGGCATTGGAATCTGTCCGCAAAAAATTTTCAACCGGAAACCGTGACCAGACCGTGAGTGCCGACACCACATTTCCGTCGCTGACCCTGCCGCAAGCGGGAACCATCCGCGAGCAAATTTCCTCGGTTGATGCGGCGAGCTTCATCCATCAACTCCGGCGGACGCTTCGCCGTCACATGCGCGGCCATGTTGTGCGCGGCTCGTTGCGGCAGATGGCGATCATCGCGAACCGCGGCGACATGGCCGTCCTGCATGACTACGCCGCCAGAATGCGCCAGCGCGCACATGGGCGTGCCACCGCGCTGCACTCCATCGCTGCAGAGGCAGTCGAGGAGTTCCCGTCCTATGGCGATGACCCCGCAAACGGCGCGCTCGACACGCCCCCTGGCGAGGTCCGCTGGTTCCGGCCGCGCGCCGAACAGCGCGACGAACTGATCTTCTACGTGCATGGCGGCGGCTTCATCGTCGATGCCAGTCCCTCCGTCACCAAGATGATGTCGAAGCTCGCCGTCAAGGCGCGCGCCACAATGCTGCGCCCCGCCTACCGGCTGGCGCCGGAACATGCCTGTCCGGCCGCGGTCGAAGATGTGCTGGCAAGCTATGAATGGATCCGCACCCGCCAGCCGGACCGGCCGATCGTCATGGTTGCCGAATCCTGCGGCTGCAACATCGGGTTGGTCGCCCTGCAGCAGGCAGTCAAGCGCGGCCTGCCGCTGCCCAAGGGCATCCTGCTCTTTTCGCCCTGGGTCGACATGTCCCTGAACTCCTGGTCGATGATCGCCCAGTCGGTGGTCGACCGCTCGCCGTTCAATCTCGACCTGGTTGCCCTCGTCGTTCAGCTTTACCTGCAGGGGCGCCTGACAACCGATGAATGGGCCTATCCGCTCGGCGGCTCGTTCGTGGGGTTCCCGCCGATCCTGATCCACACCAGCGCTGCCGACATGTTCCACGACGATGCGCTTGCCGTCGCCCGCAAGATCGAAGCGGCGAGCGGCCGGCTGATGGTCCGAACCTGGACCGACAGCGATCATGTCTGGGAGCAGTTCCAGTCCAATGACGCGGACGCTTCGCTCGACCGGGCAGCGCGTTTCATCCGGGAATGCTTTGACGATCGCCTCGCCTGGTGAGGTGCCGGGTGCGTCAGTGCGCCTTGCCCGCAACCCAGTCCTTGGAGCGCATTTCGGTCAACCGGGAGGCGGTGCGGGCAAACTCGAACGCTTCGGTCCCCGTGCGCGCCTGATAAAGATCATCGGGCTCGGCCGCAGCCGACATGATCAGCACGCGGTGCGTATCGTAGAGCGTGTCGATCAGCGTGATGAAGCGCTTGGCCTCGTTGCGGCGCGCCGGGCCAAGCACAGGCACACCGTCGAGCATCAGCGTGTGATAGGCCTCGGCAATCGCCAGATAGTCCCGCGCGCCAAGCGGCTGCTCGCAGAGATCGGAAAATGCAAAGCGGGCGCAGCCGTTTCCGGCGGCCGGCACCTTGATCGTCCGGCCCTTGACGGCAATCGTCGCCTCGCCGCCTGCGGAACTGCCCGTCAGGTCCGCCCAGATCGCGCCCATCGCCTTGTCAGTCGCTGCGCCGAGCGGCGTCACGTAATGCGGCATCGGTCCGGTGCGCCCGAGCCTGTAGTCACGGTCGGCATCGAGGCTGACCGTATCGGCATGGGCGTTCAGCACGTCAATAAACGGCAGGAACAGCGACCGGTTGAGCCCGTCGCGATAGAGATCGCCGGGCAGGACGTTGGAGGTCGCGACCAACACGACCCCTTGCGCAAACAGCGCCGTGAACAGCCGCGACAGGATCATCGCGTCTGCAATGTCGGTCACCGAAAACTCGTCGAAGCAGAGCACCCACGCCTCGTCGGCGATCGCCTGCGCGACCGGCGGGATCGGGTCAGTCTGGCGGGTCAGACCCTGCTTGACGAGCGCGCGGTGCGCCGCGATCCGGTCATGCACATCGGCCATGAAGGCATGGAAATGGACTCGGCGCTTGCGATGCGCCGGGCAGGCGCGAAAGAAGAAATCCATCAGCATGGTCTTGCCGCGCCCGACCGAGCCTTGGATATAGAGGCCGCGGACGGTTCCCCGCTTCGGCGCGGTCTTGGCAAACAGCCAGCCGAGCGAAGACGATTTCGCCGCAAGGCGCTGGCTGGCGACTTCGGCATTCAACCGGTCAAGCCGTTGCGCAAGCGCCTGCTGCGCGGGATCCGGCTTGATCACACCCTCGTCTGCAAGCTCGCGGTAGCGGGCAGCAACAGAATCGCCCGGTCCGATGCGCTGAGGCATGGATCGCGTTCCCCCGGCCGCCTTGCGATCAGCGCGACAGGCTGATGGCGCGCCCGCCGGTGGTCTGTCCGTCAAAGCGGCCATTGCCCGATGAAAACAGCGTGGCGACGCGATTGCCGTTGGTGTCGGTCAAGAGGACCTGCTGGCCGGAAACGTTCCACGCCGAGACATTGGCTGCGTCACCGGGGCAGCCGCGCGAGGCGGCGCGGAAGCCGCTTGACCACTTGGTCAATGCCATGAACATCTGGCAACTGGATCCCTCAGTCGTCACCTTCCAGGCACCGACCAGCGCTTCCTTGGTGACCGGTGCGGCGGTCGCGACCTGCTGGACGCTGCCCTGTGTCGGATCGACCGGCGTATCCGTCGGGGTCGGCGTCAGTGTCGGCGCCGGTGTCGCCGTCTGCGGCGCAATCGGAAAACCGTTGGCATCGACGCCGGCAGACTGCACGCCCGGCTGAACCGGCGGCGGCAATTGTCCGCTGCTGACCTGTCCGGATGGGGCTGGTGTCAACGGTGCAGGTCCGGGCGCCGTGCGCGCCGTGTCCAGCGCAGAAATGCGCGAGCTGGTGCACCCGGTCGCCGCCAGCGAAGCCAGAAGAAGCGCCGCCAAGGCGTGCGTGCGCGTGATCTTCCCTGTGGAAGCCATGATCTCGTCTCCCGTGTTACGGCATGCGAACGCGCGCACACCGCCATTTGCGCCTTTCGGCCACACTAAAGAGGCGAAAAGAAGAAAAAACAAGGTTAACGCAATCCTTGCATTCCATCATTTCGCGGAAGTTCGCTGACCCGGCGACCCTCCGGAACGAACGCAAATCCGGCATCTCTGTTGCATTGCATGCAAAACGGGCGGAAGCACGCGGCTCCGCCCGTCATCGCTGTTACCGTTACGCGGCCATCATTCGGCGGTGGCAGGCTCTTCTGCAGCCGCCTCTTCAGCAGCGGCCGGGGCTGCGGCTGCTGCGCGTGCATCTTCCTCAGCCTTCAGGCGTGCAGCTTCGGCTGCCTCTTCCTTCTTGGCCTTCAATGCGAGGCGATCCTTGGCGGCCTTGCCGGGCTCTGCCTTGTTCGGGTTGTTGCGCGGTGCGCGTTCAGCAAGACCTGCCTCAGCAAGAAAGCGGGCGACGCGGTCGGTCGGCAAGGCGCCATTGGCCATCCAGTGCTTGACGCGATCGGCGTTGATGACGACGCGGTCGCCATCCTTGTGCAGCATCGGGTTCCACGAACCGACCTGCTCGATGAAGCGGCCATCGCGCGGCGAACGCACGTCGGCAACGACGATGTGGTAATAGGGACGCTTCTTGGAGCCCGCACGGGCCAGACGAAGTTTCAGTGCCATTTTTCTTGTCCTTTCAAGAGACTTTTGTTTTGCAAGTGTCGGTTGTCGTTGTGGTTATTTCTTCGGACCCTTCGGCAGACCGGGCAGCCCGGAAAACCCGCCGCCGAGACCGGGAAGCTTCGGTCCTCCAAGGCCCGGAAGGCCACCCGGAAGACCACCACCGGGCAGCTTCGGCATGGCGCCGCCAAGGCCCATCTTTTCGGCCTCCTGCTGCAGCGCCGCCAGTTCCTTCGGGTCCATCTTCGACAGGTCGGGCATACCGCCCATGCCCATCCCGGATCCCATGCCCATCGGCGGAAGGCCCATCTTGCGGCCGATCCCGCCCATCATCTGCCCCATCAGGCCGCCCTTCTTGCCTTTCATGGACTTCATCATGTCCGACATCTGGCGGTGCATCTTCAAAAGCTTGTTGATTTCCGATGCATCGGTGCCCGAACCGGCCGCGATGCGCTTCTTGCGCGAGTGCTTCAAGATGTCGGGATTTGCGCGCTCGGCCTTGGTCATCGAATTGATGATGGCGATCTGGCGGTCGAACATCCGGTCGTTGAGACCGGCAGCTGCCATCTGGTCCTTCATCTTGCCCATGCCGGGCATCATGCCCATCAGGCCGCCCATGCCGCCCATCTTCTTCATCTGGTCGAGTTGGTCGCGAAGGTCATTCATGTCGAACTTGCCTTCGGCCATCTTCTTGGCCATGGCCGCGGCCTTGTCGGCATCGATCGTCTCGGCCGCCCGTTCGACGAGGCTGACAATGTCGCCCATGCCGAGGATGCGGTCGGCGATGCGGCGCGGATGGAAGGCTTCCAGCGCATCCATCTTTTCGCCGGTACCGATCAGCTTGACCGGCTTGCCGGTGACCGCGCGCATCGAAAGCGCCGCGCCGCCGCGCCCGTCACCGTCCATGCGGGTCAGCACGATACCTGTGATGCCGACGCGCTCGTCGAACGAGCGCGCAAGGTTGACCGCGTCCTGGCCGGTCAGCGAATCGGCGATCAGCAGGATTTCATGCGGAGCAGCGATCCTGCGGATGTCGGCCATTTCGACCATCAGCGGTTCGTCGATATGGGTACGGCCGGCCGTATCCAGAACGACGACATCATAGCCGCCAAGGCGACCCGCCTGCTCGGCGCGCCGCGCGATGTCGACCGGTGTCTGCCCCTCGATGACCGGCAGCGTTGAAACGCCGATCTGCTCGCCCAACTGGCGCAACTGCTCCTGCGCAGCCGGGCGGCGCGTATCGAGCGAGGCCATAAGGACCTTCTTCTTGTCGCGGTCTGTCAGGCGCTTGGCGATTTTGGCAGATGTCGTCGTCTTGCCCGAACCCTGCAGGCCGACCATCATGATCACGACCGGCGCCGGGGCATTGAGATCGATCTCGTCGGCATCCGCGCCGAGCGTCTCCACCAGCACGTCATGGACGATCTTGACGACCATCTGGCCGGGCTTGACGCTTTTCAGCACCTCGATGCCGACGGCCTTTTCGCGCACGCTTTCGACAAAGGCACGCACCACTTCCAGCGAAACGTCAGCCTCGATCAGCGCACGGCGCACCTCGCGCAGCGCTGCGGAGACATCTTTCTCCGACAACGCGCCGCGACCGGTGAGCCCGGCAAAGATCGAACCAAGACGGTCCTGCAGTGAATCAAACATCGCGTTTCCTTTCCGGTCCCGTTTCCGTAAACCGGAGATAAGTGTTTCCACTCCAAACGTCAGCCCAAAGCCAAAATGCACCCGAGGGCGCATTGCGCTGTCGGGTGTTGACCTCCGGCATCATGGCTGGGCCATGCGCCGGTCGGCGGCTCGAACGTTTCGTTCGTCGCGGATCGGGGGCTATTGGGCGAAAAGGGCCACAGAGTCAAGGCGGCGAACCACTCCGGTCCGCCGCTGTCTGTTTGAAAGCTTCAAACGAGCTCGGCTTTGAAAAACGCAATCGTCCACTCTTCGGCCAGCTTCGCCGCCGCCTCGTCGTAGCGCGGGGTCGTGTCGTTGTGAAAGCCGTGGTTGACGCCGGGATAGATGATCGCCTCGTAGTCGGTGCCTGCCGCCTTCAGCGCCGCTTCGTATTCCGGCCAGCCGGCATTGATGCGTTCATCGAGTTCCGCATATTTGATCAGCAGCGACGCCTTGATCTGCGGCACGTCGGCTGCGCTCGGCTGGCGGCCATAGAACGGCACACCGGCGGCGAGTTCCGGATAGGCAACGGCAATTGCGTTGACCACGCCGCCGCCATAGCAGAAGCCGACGGCGCCGACCTTGCCGGTGACATCTTCCCGTGCGATCAGATGCTCGAATCCGGCAAAGAAATCGTTCATCAGCTTTTCCGGATCGACCTGCTGCTGCAGCTCGCGGCCTTTGTCGTCGCTGCCCGGGTAACCGCCGACCGAGGTCAGGCCATCCGGTGCCATCGCGATGAAACCTGCCTTGCCGAGCCGACGCGCCACGTCTTCGATATAGGGATTGAGCCCGCGGTTCTCATGGATCACCAGCACAGCGGGCAGCTTTTCAGACGCGTTGGCCGGCTTGACGAGGTAGGCGTTGACCGTGCCGTTGCCGTTCGGGCTTTCGTAAGTCATCCGTTCGGTGACGATCGCCGGATCGTCAGCCATCACCTGTTGGGCAAGGGCGTAGTTCGGCATCAACTGGTCGAGCAGCATCGTCGCTGTGACACCGGCGACGGCGAACTTGGCTGCCCGGTCGAGAAACTCGCGCTTGCTCATTTTGCCATGGGCATAAAAATCATAGAGTTCCAGCAGTTCCTGCGGAAAGTCCTTGGCGGTCTTGCGGACTGTCGGATCGATCGGGGTCATCTCGTTCATCGGGCATTCCTCCAAAGGGCGTTGCAGTCGATAAGGTCATTGTGCACGTGGTTCGGAGATCCGGATCGACAAGCAGGATAACATTTTTGTTACCGGCCTTCCGCACCGGTCGCGCGCGTACAGTGAACCATACCCGGCCCGCCATCGTAACTAAATGACGGAGGCCGCAACATGATCGCACTTATTCCACGCCGCATTCTGATTGCCGCAATGGCCGCAGGGCTTGCCGGTGCCGCTGTCGCGACAACCCCTGCCAAGGCGGCCGGCTTGACGACGGCAAGAGGCGTTGCAGGCATGCAGCCGCAGTCCGGCTTTACCGCGCACAGCTTCACGCTTCCGGCCATCGATGGCGGCATCATCGATCTGGCTGCCTTTGCCGGCAGGCCGATCCTGATCGTTGCGACGGCATCGAACTGTTCCTACACGCCGCAATATGCCGGCCTCGAAGTCCTGCACGAGACCTTCGGACCGGCTGGCCTTGTCGTGATCGGCATTCCGTCGGACGATTTTGGCGGCCAGGAACCGGGCGATGCGGCGCAGATCGTCTCGTTCACCTCGGGCAAATACGACGTTTCGTTTCCGCTGACCGGCAAGATGCACTTCAAAGGCGCCAAGACCGACGGGTTTTTGCGCTGGCTGCAGGCCGAGGGTGAGCCGGCGCGCTGGAACTTTCACAAATGGCTGATCGGACCGGACGGAAAGGTGGTCGCATCATTCCCGTCCGGGATTGCGCCGGACAGCCCGCATTTGATCAAGGCGATCCGCTCAAGCCTGTCGAGCCGCCCGACTGGCTGACGCTGCGTCAAGCCGTCTGCGGCGAAAAATCGCCTGACGTGGCGTTCATCGCCCACAACTCGCCGGTCGAAATGTCGAACCAGGCGCCATGCAGGCTGAGTCGGCCTTTTTCCTCGAGGATCCGCACGCAAGGGAACGTGCGCAGATTGGCAATCGAATTGCGGATCGAGATGCGCTCCAGCGAGGTCTGCCGTTCGCGCTCGGTCATCCAGTCATTGCCCGCCATTGCCTCGGCCGCAGGCGCCAGAAGGTTCATCCACTTGCCGATGAAATCCCCCGGCGACAATGGCTCGGCGGACGGTGAGAGCGCCGCCTTGATGCCGCCACAGCGGCCATGGCCGAGCACGACGATATGCTTGACCTTGAGGCTCTGGACGGCGAATTCCAGTGCCGCCGATGTCGAATGGTATTCGCCATCGGGCCGGTAAGGCGGCACCAGATTGGCGACATTGCGCACGACGAAGATCTCGCCCGGCCCGGTGTTGAAGATCATTTCCGGCGCGGCGCGGCTGTCGCAACAGGCAATCACCATCGTTTCTGGTGACTGGCCCGTCTCGGCCAGTTCCTCGTAGCGGATGCGCTCGCTGACGAAACGCTTGGCCATGAAGGCGCTGTAGCCCTCGGCCAAAGCCTTCGGGAGAGCATTGTGACTGTCGTTGGCAAGTGCTGTCATGCCCGTGGCGATAGCCCCGAGCGCGCGCCGACGCAACCGGCAAGGCCTTGGCTCAGAACCGGTCCGGGCGCAGCACCTCGACATCGGCGATCGTCACGATGCCCATCTGCGCTGCAATCGCCGCATGGATCTGGTCGACGGCGGTTGCCGCCTGCTCGACGGACATCACCGAGACCACCATGACCATGCGGCCACTGTCGCCGGTCCAGTTGTCACGGTCCCAGGCCCCCTCAGAGCCCTTGCCCGACAGCGCCGGAAACACCGTATAGCCGCTGACCGGCACCGCATCGAGGATGCGGGTGATGCGCCGGAGAACCGGTGCTTCGCAGATCACGGTCATTTGCTTGCGCGCATGGGTCTTCATGGATCAGCCTCCGGTCACAAGTCGGGCAATCGCTGCATAGGACGGGATACCGATGGTGAGGTTCATCGGAAACGTCACGCCCAGCGACAATGACAGGTAGATCGACGGGCGTGCTTCGGGAAGGGCAAGACGCATGGCCGCCGGTACTGCGATATAGGAGGCGCTCGCTGCCAGCGTCAAAAGCAGCGCCGTACCGCCCGCTGACAGCCCGGAGATCAGCGCGAACGGCACGGCCGCCGCAGCCGACAGCCACGGCATCAGGAGGCCGAAACCGATGAGACGTATATCGAGCACATCGCGCGCCTGGCGCATGCCGCTGCCCGCCACGGCGCCCATGTCGAGGAGGAACAGGCACAGGATGCCGGCAAATGGCACCGTGATGAAGCCTTCAACTGCCTTGAGCCCGTCCGTTCCGGTGATCGCCCCGATGGCAAAGGCGCCGAGCAGCACGACGACCGACGAGTTCAGGAACACTTCCTGCAGAAGGCCGCCCGATGGCTCGCCGGCGGCCGGTTTTCGCGGGGCCGATCCCCGGCGTGCCAGCCAGAGCGCAACAAGGATCGCCGGTGTTTCCATAGCCGCGGCAACAGCGACCATGAAGCCTTCCGGCTCGAGGCCGATCGTGCGTACCGCTTCGGTGCCAGCAACAAAGGTGACAATCGAGATCGATCCGTAATGGGCGGCAACCGCAGCCGCATCGACCTGGGTCAACCGCGTCAGGCGTCGCAGCAGCACAAAGGCAACCAGCGGAATACTCGCTGACAGGATGATGCCGGACAACAGCGCCAGACCGAGCGCGAGGCTCGGCCCCTCGGCGGCCATCGCCGCCCCGCCCTTGAAGCCGATTGCCAACATCAGGTAAATGGACAGCGTCTTGGCCACCGCTTCCGGCAAGGTCAGGTGCGACCCGGCCAGCGATCCGAGAAAGCCGAGCAGGAAGAACAGAACCGGCGGTGTCAGAAGGTTTGCGGCAGCGAGCGAAACAACGGCTTCCAAGAATTTCACCTCCGTCCCTGATTTGGCACACAGCTGCGCAATGGTGCGCGCGCTGAACACAGTCGGGCCACTTTCAATTGCCCGGACCATCCGCCATATAGGCAGAGCGGAAAAGGACTACCAGACGTGCCGATCGATGTGCCATTTGCAAAGATGAACGGCCTTGGCAACAGGATCATTGTTGCCGACATGCGTTTGCGCGCCGATCGCATTGCACCGCAGGCGGCCATTGCGCTCGACAGCGACCCGGCGACCGGCTTTGACCAGATCATGGCGATCCACGACCCGGAAACCGACGGAACGGATGCGCGCATCCGCATCTACAACAGCGACGGTACGCTGGCCGGCGCCTGTGGCAACGGCATGCGCTGTGTCGTGCTGGCGCTGGCGGCCGAAACCGGCGTGAGCCACTTCACGTTCGAAACCGATGCGGGCATTCTTTTTGCCGAAGAGGGCGAGAACGCCATGGTGTCGGTCGACATGGGCGAGCCGCGCTTTGGCTGGGACCAGATCCCGCTCGCCGAAGAGTTTGCCGACACGACAGGGATCGAACTGCAGATCGGGCCGATCGATGCGCCGATCCTGCACACGCCATCGGTTGCATCGATGGGCAATCCGCATGCGATCTTCTGGGTCAAGGGCGATCTGTGGGACTATGATCTGGATCGTTTCGGCCCGCTGCTTGAGAACCACCCGATGTTCCCGGAACGCGCCAACATCACCATCGCGCGTGTGATGGATCGCAGCCACATCGTGATCCGCACCTGGGAGCGCGGCGTCGGCCTGACGCTGGCTTGCGGCTCTGCCGCCTGCGCGACGCTGGTTTCTGCTGTCCGCAAACGCCTGACCGACCGCGTGGCGACCGTGACCGTGCCGGGCGGCGACCTGCACATCGTCTGGCGCGAAGACAACCATGTCATCATGACCGGCCCTGCCGAATGGGAATTTGCCGGCCTGCTCGATCCGGCGGACGGGTCGTGGCAGCGCTTTGTCGAAGCGGACAATGACAATGACGAAGACGAGGACGACGACGGTCCTTCCGGTCGGGCCGACCACCGATGACCGTCATTGAAAGTCCGAACCAACCGGAATGGGGCCCATGGCCGGTTTCCTGAAGCGCATGTTCACCTTCGGTCGCAAGCCCGAAGACGAGATTCCGGACCATCAAGCACCGCAGCCGGAAATGCCGGAAACGGAAGTGCCGGTTGGTGACACGACCGGTGCGGTCGCCGCACCTCAGTCGCCTGAAGCCGTCGTGGCCGAGACTGCGCCCGTCGAGGCCGAAAAGCCGCAGGCAGGAAAGGCCGTGGCGCCGCGCGGCGGCACCGTCGTCATCGGCGAGGCCATAACGCCGGTCGCACCCGTCGCCGTGGATCAACCCAAAGGCTGGGTGCAACGCCTGACCGCCGGCCTGTCGCGGTCCTCCCGCCAATTGTCGGAGAATGTCACCAGCGTTTTCACCAAGCGAAAGCTGGATGAGGAAACCCTCGACGATCTGGAAGAAGTGCTGCTGCAGGCCGATCTCGGCTTTGAAACCGCGATCCGCATCACAGATGCGCTCGCTTCGGGCCGGTTCGGCCGGGATGTTTCCCCGGCGCAGGTGCGCGCGGTGATGGCCGAGGAGATCGAAAAGGTGCTGGAGCCCGTCGCCCGGCCGCTGGCGCTCGATCTGTCGGTGCGCCCGCACGTGATCCTTGTCGTCGGCGTCAATGGCACCGGCAAGACAACCACCATCGGCAAGCTTGCCGCCAAGCTGCGCGAAGCCGGGCTGTCGGTGACACTGGGCGCTGGCGATACGTTTCGCGCCGCCGCCATCGAACAGTTGAAGATCTGGGCCGAGCGCACCGGCTCGGCGTTTGTCGGCACGACGATCGGCGCCGATGCGGCGGGCCTTGCCTACAACGCGTACGAGACCGCGCGGGAAAACGGTTCGGATGTCGTCATCATCGACACGGCAGGGCGGCTGCAGAACAAGACCGAACTGATGGACGAACTCGCCAAGATCGTGCGGGTTCTGCAAAAGCACGATCCCGATGCGCCGCACACCGTATTGCAGACGCTGGACGCGACAACCGGCCAGAACGCGCTGTCGCAGGTCGAGACCTTCCGCAATGTCGCCGGTGTTTCAGGCCTCGTCATGACCAAGCTGGATGGCACCGCACGCGGCGGCATCCTCGTTGCGATTGCCGCCAAGTTCAAACTCCCGGTCTGGTTCATCGGTGTCGGCGAAGGCGTCGATGATCTGGAACCCTTCCGGGCGAAGGACTTTGCGCAGGCGATTGCCGGAACCGCCGAGCAGGAAACACAAGCGTGATCATCACTTCGGCCATGGTCAGGAAACTGGGTGTCGAAACCGGGCCGTTGTTCGCCTTCTTCCTCGCCAATGTCACCGGAAAACCGCTTGCGGCAGCCATCCCCGCAATCGACGCGATGGGTGGCCCGATTTTCTTTGCAACCGGCGTGCTGATTGCCGCAACAATCGTGGCATTTGTCGTTTCGCTGCGTTGCTATGGCACGGTTCCGCTGTTTCCGCTGATCTCGAGCCTGCTCGTCGTCATCACCGGGTCGATGACGCTGTGGCTGGGCGACGAAAGCTTCATCAAGATGAAACCGACGGTCTCCAACGGCCTGTTTGCCGTCCTGCTGCTCGGCGGCTGGTATCTCTGGCGCTTTTCGTTTTTGCGCTACATGTTCGACGGCCCGTTCCGGCTCACCGGCGAAGGCTGGCGGGTGCTGACCCTGCGCTGGGGGTGGTTCTTCCTGTTTTCCGCAAGCCTCAACGAAGTGCTTTGGCGGACCCTTTCCACGGACCAATGGGTGATCTTCAAGGTCTGGGGCGTCATGGCGATGACTCTCGCCTTTACCTTTGCACAATTGCCAGCCATGCGACGTTACAAGCCCGACGATGGCGCGTGCGAACCGGCAACAGAACCTGCAATCCAAATGGCAAGGGAAGCGGCATGAATGAGACCATCCACACCCTTGGCGAGGAAAAGTCCGTCAACCCGATCCTCAAGCTCGCGCTGGAGTTCGGGCCGCTGGCCGCCTTCTTCTTTGCCAACGCCCGCGGTGAGTGGATCGTAGCGCAGTTTCCCGCATTGGCGGGGTTCGGCCGGCTCGGCGAACCGATCTTCATCGCGACGGCTGTCTTCATGGTCGCGACCGTGCTGGCACTGACGATTTCGTGGAGCCTGACCCGGTCGATCCCGATCATGCCGCTCGTTTCCGGCGTCATCGTTCTTGTTTTCGGCGGGTTGACGCTCTGGCTGCAGGACGAACTGTTCATCAAGCTGAAGCCGACGATCATCAACACGATCTTCGGCGTGGTCCTGCTCGTCGGTCTGTTCGGTTTCCGCACATCGCTGCTGCGTTATGTCTTCAACGCGGCCTTTGCCATCGACGAGGAGGGCTGGCGCAAGCTCACTATCCGTTGGGGCGTGTTCTTCCTGTTTCTGGCGGTGCTCAACGAAGTGGTCTGGCGCAATTTCTCGACCGATTTCTGGGTCGCCTTCAAGGTCTGGGGCACGATGCCGATCACGCTGGCCTTCACGCTTTTCCAGATGCCGCTGATCATGCGCCACCAGCTCGACGAAAAGGACGCGAACAAAACCTAGATCTCCGGGTCGGCTGCGCCATCCGGATTAGTCGCGGGATTGTTGATCGGGCCATCACCAAGCGCATGATGATGCTCGAGCATCCAGCGCACGGTTGGAAACGCCAGCTCATCCCAGGGGATCTCGCCAAAGGCAAACAGCGCGCATTCGAGGCTTTCCTCGCCCGGTGCAAACTGCCCGCCGACAAGTTCCGCGCGGAAGATCAATTGCACCTGCGACAAGTGCCGCACCGTATAGACAGCCATCAGTCCGGCGATCGAAAGATCGGCCGTTGCTTCCTCGCGCGCTTCGCGGCGCGCGCCCTCTTCCGGCGTTTCGCCCAGTTCGAGATACCCGGCAGGAACGGTCCAGAAACCGTAGCGCGGTTCGATTGCGCGCCGGCAGAGCAGGTAGCGGCCTTCATGGGTCACCACGGATCCGACGACGATCTTCGGGTTTCGGTAGTCGACAAAGCCGCAATGGTCGCAGACCTCTCGCGTGCTGGTGTCGCCTGCAGGGGACCTGGTCGTGAAGCGGGGCTGGATCGGTTGGCTGGTCATGGGAACAAGGCTAGCGCGCCAAGCGCAAAAGTCGAAGCCGTTCAGCCTGCGGGCGTGGAAAGCCGTTCGATTTCCGGCAGGATCGTGTCACGCACGACCTCTGGCGTCAGCGGACCCACATGCTTGTAGGCAATCGCGCCATCCGGGCCGACGAGATAGGTCTCCGGAACGCCGTAGACCCCCCATTCGATCGCCGTGCGCCCGGTCTGGTCTGCGCCAACCGCATCATAGGGATTGCCAAGGCGACCGACGAAACCTGCCGCCTGCTCCGGCTTGTCCTTGTAGTTGATCCCGAAGATCTGCAACTGCGGCACGCGGGCGAGATCCATCAGCAGGGGATGCTCTTCGCGGCATGGCCCGCACCATGAGGCCCAGACATTGACCAGCGTGACCTGGCCGGCAAACAGCGCCGGCTCGAACCCAGGAAGCGGCGAGCCCGCCGGATCGACAAGGCCCGGCACCGCCGGCAAGGGGGTCAACGGCGCCTGCCGCCCGATCAGCACCGACGGAATGGTCGAAGCGTCGCGGCCGGTCTGGAGAAGAAAGCTGGCAAAGACGCCAGAAAGCGCCAGAAAGGCACCGACACCGATCAGGATCGGCCAAGATACGCCGCCGCCCTTTTGGGAAGCTGCCGGTTCATCCGTCATCGGAAACCCGTCCGCCGGAACGGCGGCGCACACCCGCTTGTTCCAGTTCGGCAAGGCGGCGCATCGTGGCCGACCGGTCAAACATCAACCAGCCGAGAAGGACGGCAAAGACCAGTGCCGCAAAGCCATAGCTGGCAAGAACAAAGGCGGCGTGGCTCACGATGATTGCCCCGCCTCTTCGACGACAGCGGTCGCCGGACCCTGCGACGGACCGCGCGCACCGGCGCGATCCAGCGACGCGATGCGCCGGCGGCGGATCTCGTTGCGCATGCCAAGCATGTGCATGGCGAGAAAGATGAACGAGAATCCGACAGCCGCGCCGAGCAGCGGCCACAGCATTGACGGGTGAATGGTCGGACCGTCCATCCGGAAGACCGAGGCTGGCTGGTGCAGCGTGTTCCAGACATCGACCGAGAACTTGATGATCGGAATGTTGATGAAGCCGATCAGGACAAGAATGGCGACGGGACGCGCAGCGCGGGCCGGATCATCCATCGCCCGCTGTAGCGCGACGATGCCGAGATACATCAGGAACAGGACGAAGACCGAGGTCAGGCGCGCATCCCAGACCCACCAGGTACCCCACATCGGCTTGCCCCAGAGCGAACCGGTGACAAGACAGATGAGGGTGAACGCCGCGCCGATCGGAGCAGCGGCACGCACCGAAACGTCGGCGAGCGGATGACGCCAGATCAGGGTCCCGAGCGCCGAGAGGCTCATCACCGTGTAGCCGAACATGGCAAGCCAGGCGGCAGGAACATGGATGTACATGATCCGCACCGTCTCGCCCTGCTGATAGTCCAGCGGAGCCGTCCAGGCAAAGTAGAGGCTGCCAAACGTGACGATGACGCCGATGGCCCACAACCACGGCAGAAAGCGCGCAGAAAGCGCCATGAACCGGGTTGGATTTGCCAGTCCGGACCAAAAGCCGGGCCGCGCCCCGGATGTTGTCGAAGCATCACTCATGCCGCAGATATAGGACGGACAATTGCGGCAAGCAATTGATGACGATCAAGGCGACTGCGACCTGACGCCACGATCCTTGGAAAATTGCCGCGACACTGTCACGAAACCGCTGCACCATCAGATTGCGGTCAGTCAACGATGATCGCCGCTGATTTCAGGACCTGAAAGGACCGACACCATGAACCGCTTGAGCGCCGCCACTGTTGCAGCCCTTGTTGCTGTCGCAACCCTGCCTGCCCATGCGCAATTGACCTCCGACGTGACATTCGAACCCGGCAAATCAGGAGCCACATTGAACGGCGCGATCACCGGCCAGGACTATCTCGACTATCGCCTCGAGGCGAAAGCCGGCCAGTCCCTGACCTATGAACTGAAGGTCGCCGAGACCAATGGCAATGGCACGATTTTCGTCAACCTTCTGCCGCCGGGCTCCAACGATGTCGCCATCTATATCGGATCGATGGATGTGGACGCGTCCGAAACCATCGCGCTGCCGGAAGATGGCGTCTACACGCTGCGCACCTATCTGATGGGCAACGACGCCGACACCGGCAAGACCGTCGGCTACGCGATCGACCTTTCGATCAAGTAACGCTCTCCTCAATCGCCGCCGCGCAGCGACAGCCCGGCCCCGACCGGGCCGAGCACCGCAAAGAACAGCGTGAGCGCCGACAGGAACAGGAACGGCTGCAGGAACGGCGCGGGATCCTCGACCGCGCCGTAGCTCGCCATCACGCCGAAGATCAGCACCGGGATCACGAACGGCAGGATGATTACCGAAACGAGCAGGCCGCCGCGCGGCAGTGAGACGGCAACGCCTGCGCCCGCCGCGCCGATGAAAGTGATCGCCGGGGTCCCGACCAGCAAGGTAAGCGCCGTGGCGCCGATTGCCGTTGCATCCATGTTGAGGAGCAGGCCCAAGAGAGGCGAAACCAGCACCAGCGGCAGTCCGGTGACCAGCCAGTGAGCGATGCATTTGGCCAGAACCAATGCCGGTAGCGGCGTGTCGTGCCGCGCCAATACCAGGATGTCGAGCGATCCGTCTTCGTGATCGATCTGGAACAGCCGCTCAAGTCCGAGCAGGGAGGCGAGCAGTGCGCCGGTCCACAGGATCGCCGGGCCGATGCGGGCCAGGAGATTGAGGTCGGGGCCCATGGCAAACGGCGTCACGGCCACCACTGCCAGATAGAACAGGATGCCGATCAGCGCGCCGCCGCCGGCGCGAAGGCCGAGTTTCACGTCGCGGGCGATTAGCGCCATCATGACGGGGCACCCCGCGAAAAGCGCAGCGACTTCATGCCGGCAACCGGGATCGGCAGATGCGTTGCCGCTATCGCCATGCCACCGCCCGCAAGATGGTCGGCAAGCAGCCGGGCAAACACCGCCTCCGATTGGGTGTCGAGCCCGGAGGTCGGCTCGTCGACCAGCCACAGTGGTCGGCGGGTCACGAACAGGCGGGCAATCGCCACCCGTCGCCGCTGTCCGGTCGACAGGTAGGAAAACGGCAGATCAAGCAGATGCGCCAGTTCGACCTTTTCGAGCGCATCGGCCGGGGTCAGATCCGGCGTTCCGCCGAGGCCTCGCCAGAAGGCAAGATTTTCGCGCACGCTGAGCGCCGGCTTCATCGCATTGACCGGTCCGAGAAAGTGGCAATGGGCGGCAGGGTCTGTCTCCTCGCCCGCCCCGGTCAGGATGACCGTTCCGGAAACAGGCCGCAGAAACCCGGCAATTGCCCGCAGCAGCGTCGATTTTCCGGCCCCGTTCGGCCCGGTCACCAAAAGGCCTTCGCCCGCAACCAGCGAAAACCCGATGCCCTCGAAAATCATCTCCGTGCCGCGGCGCACCGCCAGCCCGGTCACATCCAGCCGCATGTCGCCTCCCTGCACCTTGCCTGCCATGCCTTGAAAGGCAAACAAGATCAATCATCGACGCAGATTTGACCTTCGTTGATCTGGAAAGCTGGTCGGAAGGGCTCTAAGGAGGCGTTGGTGCGAACGCCGCAACAGGTCGCCGCACCGCGATTGCCGGGCGAAACGTCCGGCCTGTGCCGGTTCTCCCGCCGGCCGCAACGGAGGTGAATTCCCGTGTCCAAGATCGACAGTTTCAAGTGCCGCCGCACCCTGACCGCAGCAGGCAAGACCTACGTCTATTATGATCTCCTCGAAGCCGAGAAGAACGGCCTTCAAGGTGTGTCACGCCTGCCTTACTCGATGAAGGTGCTGCTGGAGAACCTCCTGCGCAATGAAGACGGCCGCTCGGTCACCAAGGCCGATATCGAGGCGCTCGCATCCTGGCTTTCCGATCATGACCGCGGCAAGTCCGGCCACGAAATCGCCTACCGCCCGGCGCGCGTCCTGATGCAGGATTTCACCGGCGTTCCCGCCGTCGTCGATCTGGCCGCGATGCGCGATGCCATGGTGGCCCTCGGCGGCGATCCGGAAAAGATCAACCCGCTGGTGCCGGTCGATCTCGTGATCGACCACTCGGTCATCGTCGACGAATTCGGCAACCCGAATGCGTTCGCCCGCAACGTGGAACTGGAATACGAGCGCAACGGCGAGCGCTACCGCTTCCTGAAATGGGGCCAGCAGGCCTTCAAGAATTTCCGCGTCGTTCCGCCCGGCACCGGCATCTGCCATCAGGTCAACACCGAATATCTCGGCCAGACCGTGTGGACCCGCGAAGAAAACGGCGAGACCGTCGCCTATCCGGACACCTGCGTCGGGACCGACAGCCACACCACCATGATCAACGGTCTTGGCGTTCTGGGCTGGGGCGTTGGCGGCATCGAGGCGGAAGCCGCCATGCTCGGCCAGCCGGTCTCCATGCTGCTGCCTGAAGTCATCGGTTTCCGCCTGACCGGCGCCATGCGCGAAGGCGTCACCGCCACCGATCTGGTGCTGACAGTTGTCCAGATGCTGCGCAAGAAGGGCGTCGTGGGCAAGTTCGTCGAGTTCTTCGGCGAAGGCCTCGACAACCTGACGCTGGCTGATCGCGCCACGATCGGCAACATGGGTCCGGAATATGGCGCGACCTGCGGCTTCTTCCCGGTCGATGCCGAGACGCTGAACTATCTCCACATGACCGGCCGCTCCGCCGACCGCATTGCGCTGGTCGAAGCCTATTCCAAGGCGCAGGGCATGTTCCGCGAAAAAGGCTCGGCCGATCCGGTCTTCAGCGATACGCTCGACCTCGACCTCGGCTCGGTCGTCCCGTCGATGGCCGGTCCGAAGCGTCCGGAAGGCCGCATTGCGCTCGGACAGGTCGGCGCCGGTTTCCGTGACGCTTTTGTGACCGAATACAAGAAGAATGCGGACGATCTGAACCGCCGCTTCCCGGTTGCCGGGACCGAGTACGATCTTGGCCATGGCGATGTAGCGATTGCCGCCATCACGTCATGCACCAACACGTCGAACCCGTCGGTGCTGATCGCCGCCGGCCTTCTGGCGCGCAATGCCAACCGTCTGGGCCTTCGCCAGAAGCCGTGGGTCAAGACCTCGCTGGCCCCCGGTTCGCAGGTTGTCGCCGAATATCTGGCGAACTCCGGCTTGCAGACCGAACTCGACGCGATCGGCTTCAACCTCGTCGGCTTTGGCTGCACCACCTGCATCGGCAATTCCGGCCCGCTGCCGGAGGCGATTTCCAAGACGATCAACGAGAAGGGCCTGATTGCCGCCGGTGTCCTGTCGGGCAACCGCAACTTCGAAGGCCGCATCTCGCCGGACGTCCAGGCCAACTATCTCGCATCGCCGCCGCTGGTTGTGGCCTATGCGCTCGCCGGCACCGTCAACATCGATCTCGACAATGAGCCGCTTGGCCAGGACAGGGATGGCAACGACGTCTTCCTGAAGGATGTCTGGCCGTCGAACCGCGAGATCCAGGATTTCATCATGACCTATGTCACGCGTGAGATCTTCGAGAAGAAATATGCCGACGTGTTCAAGGGCGACGAGAACTGGCAGGCGGTCAAGGTGCCGGATGGCCAGACTTACGCCTGGGACGCCGGTTCGACCTATGTGCAAAACCCGCCGTATTTCGTCGGCATGGGCAAGTCCGCAGGTCAGGTTTCCGACATCCGCAATGCGCGCGTGCTCGGCCTGTTCGGCGACAAGATCACCACCGACCACATCTCGCCGGCCGGTTCGATCAAGGCTGCGTCCCCGGCAGGCGCCTACCTGATGGAAAACGGCGTTGCCGCGCTGGACTTCAACCAGTACGGCACCCGGCGCGGAAACCACGAAGTGATGATGCGCGGCACCTTCGCCAACATCCGCATCCGCAACTACATGCTCGGCGAAAACGGCCGCGAGGGCGGGTACACCATCCACTACCCGACCAAGGACGAAATGCCGATCTATGATGCCGCCATGCGCTACCGCGAGGAAGGCGTGCCGCTCGTCATTTTCGCCGGCGGCGAATACGGCAACGGCTCGTCGCGTGACTGGGCAGCCAAGGGCACCAGCCTTCTCGGCGTCAAGGCCGTGGTCGCGCAGTCCTTCGAACGCATCCACCGCTCGAACCTCGTCGGCATGGGGATCGTCCCCTTCGTCTTCGAGGAAGGCACAAGCTGGAAGACGCTCAGCCTGACCGGCGACGAAACTGTCACCATCGAAGGCCTTGCCGATGTGAAGCCGCGCGACAAGGTGATCGCCAAGCTGACCTATGGCGACGGCCACACGGTCGACCTGCCGCTGATCTGCCGGATCGATACCGCCGACGAACTCGATTACGTCAACAATGGCGGCATCCTGCAATACGTGCTGCGCGATCTGGCCGCCTGAGGCCAGACTGCGGCTTGAAACACCAAGGCCCGGCAGCAATGCCGGGCCTTTTCGTTTCAGGTCATGCCTGTGAGATCCAGCCGTCCGCGCGGGCGCCAGCCGAGCGCGACAAGCCGTGCGCAATCCATGGCATTGACGGCAGACGCATCGGAGCGCCCGGGCATCGGTCCGGTCACCCCAGTCAGCGTCGAGAAGGCCGCCAACAGGTCGTGGTGGTCAAGCAGGATGTCGGAGACGTTGAGCACCGGTGCCGGGCCGAAAACTGCCAGTTGGTTGACTGACTCCGTGAGCACAAGCCGCACCACTGATGCCAGATCATCACCATGCACTTCCGTCGCCACACGCGGCGTGACCACGTCGCCCCGCGCGAAAGCCGCAAACAGCTCCGCCCATTTGTGCGTTTGCCCTGGCCCCGCCGGGCCATGGACGCCGGTCGCGCGAAGGCTGACCGGCAGGAAACTGTCGCTGGCCATAAAGGCAAGACCGGTTTCGACATCGCGCTTGATCTGCCCGTAGAGCGAGGTTGGCGCAACGGTCATGTCCTCTGTCAGAACGGTTCCGGGCGCGATGCCGTCGTAAACCGCCCGGCTCGACAGGAAAACCGCACGGGCAACACCGGCCGCCTTCGCCTCGGCAAAACGCGCCAGCGAACCGGCAACATTCCGGCGCACGAAGCCTTCGGGATCACCGCCCTCGCCGCCCCGGTACCGGCCCGGCACATGGGCGAAGGCTGCATGGACGAAGGCATCGATACCGGAGAAGGCAGCCCGCTCATCGGCGCCGGGCTCTAGCGACAGGGGCCGGAAGGCGACCGGGCGTGAAAAGAAATCCGGGTCGGGCGGCGTCCGGCCGGCCGCAACGACAGTGTATCCGTGTTCAAGCAGATGCTCGACAATGAACCGCCCGACCATGCCGGTTCCGCCCGAGACGAGAACTTTCACCGGGGATTCGCCAAAAGGTCGGTGTCCGGAATGTCTAGTCCCGTCCGATAGGACCACCACAGATCGATCAGCGGCTGGAGCTGCCCGGCCTTCGGATGGCCCTTTTCCCACGGCTTTTCATACTGGTAGTGGACCACATGGACCGCTTTCCAGTCCCACAATTCGGGCATGGCAAACCAGACATATTGCAGCATGTTGAAGATGACCGGCAGGCCATGCCATTGCGGGAAGAACGTCTCCAGGAACGTCTGGTCGGTGCGCCGCCAGAAGGCGTCAGGCGCATCCAATTGCGCCATCATGCGGGCAAAGGTGACGCGTGACGGACGTGCCGTAAAGACACCGGAGTTCAGCCGGTGAAAGTCGGCCAAGCCTTCATAGACATTGGGCGCGGCGCTAAACTCAGGATACGCAAACAGCCGGTCGATGTTGCGCACCACAAGCGTATCCGCATCAAGAAAGACGACGGACGCATAGTCCTCCATTTCCCAGAGGCGCAGCTTGGCGAAATTGTCGAGCGGCGTGTGAAACGCCGGCTTGTTGCCCTTGGTGAAAGGGGCGGCCGCATGCAGCCGGTCGCGCTGATGCCGGGCGTTGAAGTCCGCTGACGTATCCAGCAGTTCAACCGGACGGGCAATTGCGCCAAGCGCCGTGCATTCGGCGAGCGCTTCCGGTTCAACCCCGCCGGTGTGCATGACGACGATGTCCGCGCCGGTGCCGGTCAACTTGAGTGAGCGCACCAGCGCCACCGCTGCGGACGCATAGTCCGCATTGGTGACGAGGGTCACATAGGCATGTTGTGCCATCGCTTACGAGACGGACTTCAGCCGCTTGCCTTCGACATCGTGTTCGACGGTCTTGGCAATATCCTTGGTCCAGGCCGACACCGCCGGGATGCGCGAGCGGTCGACGCGGTAGGCAAATTTCTTCGCCACATCGACCACTTCGCTGAGCAGGCCTTCTTCCAGCGTGATCGGATCAAGACCGAGCGCAAGAAACTTGTCGTTCTTGACGATCAGGTCATTCTCGGCAGCTTCCTTGCGCGGGTTCGGCAGATGGGCAACTTTGGCACCGGTCATCCGAGCGATCAGTTCGGCGAGGTCGCGCACCCGATGCGTCTCGGTCATCTGGTTGAAGATTTCAACGCGGTCGCCACGCGCCGGCGGCGTGCCGAGCGCAAACTCGATGCACTTGACCGAATCCTGGATGTGGATGAACGCGCGGGTCTGGCCGCCGGTGCCGTGCACGGTCAAGGGATAGCCGATTGCTGCTTGAATCAGGAACCGGTTCAAGACGGTGCCATAGTCGCCATCATAGTCGAACCGGTTGATCAGCTGCGGGTGGCGACGGGTCTGGTCCGTGTGCGTGCCCCAGACGATCCCCTGATGCAGGTCGGTGATGCGCAGGCCGTCGTTCTGCGCATAGAACTGGAACAGCAGCTGATCGAGGCTCTTGGTCAGGTGATAGATCGAGCCCGGACGCGTCGGATAGAGGATCTCCTGCGAAACCGTATCGCCGCCGAGCGTCTTGATACCGACCGGCAGATAGCCTTCGGGAATGGCCGCCCCGATCGTCGAATAGCCGTAGACGCCCATGGTGCCGAGGTGGACAAGATGCGCGTCGAGCCCGATCTCGACCATCGCGTTGAGAAGATTGTGCGTCGCGTTGACGTTGTTGGAGACCGTGTAGTTCTTGTGCCGGTCCGACTTCATCGAATAGGGCGCGGCGCGCTGTTCGGCAAAATGGATGATCGCGTCCGGGCGATGCTCGGACAACCAGGCTTTCAGGACTTCATAGTCGCGCGCAAGATCTACAAGGTGGAAATGGATGCGCCGGCCGGTTTCCGCATGCCAGATGCGGGTGCGCTCCTGGATCGAATCCATCGGGGTCAGCGACTGGACGCCAAGCTCCGTATCGATCCACCGGCGCGACAGGTTGTCGACGATGTGAACCTCGTGGCCCTTGTTCGACAGGTGGAGCGAAGTGGGCCAGCCGACGAATCCGTCGCCGCCGAGAACTGCAATCTTCATGGAACCGATCCTCGAATGGTCGTTGCGATGCGGGTGCCTAACGCGGAAATGTGACATTTGTGAAAAATGGATGTCGATTGCGACGTTTGGCCAATGGTGACTTTGCCACCTTGCCGAGGGGCTGGCAAATCGCATAGGCTTTGGCAATTCCGTGTCACGCGGGAGAGATCGGTCCGTCGACGGGACGAGCCGGCGCCGAAGGAGCAACCGCCCCGGAAACTCTCAGGCAAAAGGACCGCGTGGCATTTTCACATCTGGAGAGCGGCAAGACGAAAGTCCTGCCCACCGAAGGAGAAAGTTCCGCGCCGGATGGTCCGGCGTTGTGCCATCAGCCCGATCAAACAGGGCGGCGGCCGGAGCAAAACTCTCAGGTTTCATGACAGATGGGGCACGCGCCTGCGGGATGCGGCTGATGCCGGTCCCTCGCGTTGCCGTCAGGGGAAACCGAACTCATGTCTACAATTGCCGTGATCGGCGCCGGTATAACCGGCGTCACGACTGCCTGGTCGCTGATGAAGCGCGGCCACGAGGTCACCCTCATCGACAAGAACCGCTACGCCGCGATGGAAACCAGTTTTGCCAATGGCGGTCAGTTGTCGGCCTCCAATGCCGAAGTCTGGAACCATTGGAGCAACGTGCTGAAGGGCATGAAGTGGATGCTGCGCGCCGATGCGCCGCTGAAATTTTCGCCGGCGCCTTCGTGGCACAAATACTCCTGGATCGCGGAATTTCTGGCCAACATCCCGAACTACGAGAAAAACACCGTCGATACGGTGCGCCTTGCCATCGCGGCCCGCGAGCACATGGCCACGATCGCCCGCGAAGCCGGCATTGCCTATGACCGGGAAGAGCGCGGCATCCTGCATATCTATGCCAACGAGAAAGGCTTTGCCCATGCCCGCAAGGTCAATGCGCTTCTGGCGAAGGGCGGACTGCTGCGCGAAGCGGTCAGCGCGCAGGACATTGCGCGGATCGAACCGGCGATCACCGGGCAGTTCGTCGGCGGCTTTTTCACCAAGAGCGATGCCACTGGCGACATCCACAAGTTCACCGTGGCACTGGCCGATGCCTGCGCCCGCCGCGGCATGACGTTTCGAACGCAAACGACTGTCGCCGACATCAAGACGGTCGCTGGCGGGGTTGAAATCACCCTCGACCACGAAGGGGCATCGGAGATCACCACCTTCGACAAGGTGGTCGTCTGCGCCGGTGTCGGCTCGCGTGCGCTTGCCGCAAAGCTCGGCGACCGCGTCAACATCTATCCGGTGAAAGGCTATTCGATCACCGTGCATCTTGCCGACGCGCAGAGCCGCGCCGCCGCGCCGCATGTCTCGCTGCTCGACGACGATGCCAAGATCGTCACCAGCCGGCTCGGTGCAGACCGGCTGCGGATTGCTGGCACGGCAGAGTTCAACGGATACAACGGCGATATTCGCTCCGCGCGCATCCGCCCGCTGGTGTCCTGGTGCGAGCGGCTGTTTCCGGCTGTCTCGACCGAAACCGTTACACCTTGGGCTGGCCTTCGCCCGATGATGCCGGACATGTTGCCAAGGGTCGGGGCCGGCAAGCGCCCGGGCGTGTTCTACAACACCGGTCACGGACATCTCGGATGGACGTTGTCGGCGGCGACGGCGGAACTGGTTGCAGAAGCGATTGGACCAGCCGATCAGAGAACGATTCTGCCGCTCGCCGCAGAATAGCCGGGCCGTTCAGCTTTTGATGACGCACGGAGCCCTCACCGTTAATTGAGTTCTAGGTGAGGGCTCGGCGAACTACCTTGGTCAGCGACACGATGCATGTCCGAGGGATCTGACACAATGAACCGACTTTCCAGACGGACGCTTCTTGCCGGTGCCGCAACCCTGGCGCTGCCCGCACGGTTGCAGGCGCAGTCACGCTCGACGAAACCGGCTTTGGTGGAACTGTTCACCAGCCAAGGGTGCAGTTCATGCCCGCCGGCTGACGCTGTGCTTTCTGCCCTTGCGCAGGACAGCGATGTGGTGGCGCTCGCCTACCATGTTGATTATTGGGACTACCTTGGCTGGCAGGACACGCTTGGCAGCGCTGAGAACACGGCGCGCCAGTACGCCTATGCCAAGGCTCTCGGTCGCCGCTCCGTCTATACACCACAGGCGATCGTCAACGGCCGGCGCCATTGCAACGGGGCCGATCGCACCCAGATTGCCGACTGGATTGCGGGCGACAAGGCTTCCGGCGAGGCGCCGAGTGTCGATGTGCAACTGGAAATGCGCGGCGAGAAAATTCATCTGACCGTCGCGGGCGCTCCGTTGGAGGCCCGTGAAGTGGTCCATGTGGAACTTGCCCTGTTCCGTTCAAAGGCCGAGATCGAGATCGAGCGCGGCGAAAATGCCGGCAAGACCATGGTCTATGCAAATGCGGTCAGCGGTTTGAAAACACTCGGCATCTGGGATGGAAAGCCGATGCAGATCGACTGGCCGGAGTCCGGTCTTGTTGCGGCCAACGCCGATGGATGTGCCGTCATTCTGCAAAGCATCACGGCGGCGGGGCACCCGGGCGCTGTGCTGGGTACGGCGGTCATGTATCGGCATGGTGGTGCTTGAGCAGGGATCGACCGGGCCCGGCATGATCGGGGGGCTGGGGGCTTGGATTTCCAATCAGCCGAAGCCCGGTCGTCCGCCACGGCATATTTGCCGAAACGGAATTGCGGTCGAACGGCCGGGCTAGGAACCGTGACTGCAACCCCTCCTTATTGCGGTCAATGGGGGCGTACCTGTGTTCATGATACGGCAACATGGTGGCGGGCGATCACGGTTAAGGACGCCTTACCAAAAAACGTGACCTGGCGGCAGCAGCCGATCACCACCAAAGTTCGCATTTTCTGTCGCAGAATGGCACCTTGCGCATCGCGAACAAACGCGGCAACCTTTGTCATGAAATCGTAACAATCTGACTGTGGGAGACCGGCGATAACCACACGTTCGAACCAGGGTGAGCCGTCAGCGCCCGGCGCAAATGTTGCCATTCCATCCAATGTGATCCGGATCGACGACGTCCGTCAAAGCCATACTCCAAGCGAATGGCCGGAGGTCAGGTTTGACCGACGCGAACTCGACCAGATCCTGCGGGTCTACGGATTCATGGTGGCTGGCGGCGAATGGCGCGACTACGGCATATCCCATCTGAAAGACCGGGCGGTGTTTGCGGTTTACCGGCGCGCCAGCGAGATGCCGCTCTACCGGATCGAGAAGAACCCGAAACATGCGCGCAAGCAGGGCGCGTTCGCGATCATCAACGCGGCCGGCATGGTGCTGAAGCGCGGCCATGACCTTGGCGTGCTGATGCGATATTTCGACCGCAAGATCAGCCTCGTCCAGTCGACCTGACTCTAGCTTTGGCGCGGGCGAAAGAGCGTGCCCGGATAGGTATCCGGATCGGGCGCGGTCGCCGATCCTTCGCCAAGTTCGATCTGCATCAACACACTGTCCAGCCATCGACCGTGCTTGAAGCCGGTTTTGGGCAACACGCCGACATGGGCAAAACCGATACGCTCATGCATGCGGATCGAAGCGGTGTTTTCTGATCCGCCGATCACCGCGACCATTTGCCGGAACCCGAGCGCAGCGCAACGCCGGACGATTTCGGCGGTCAGCATCGCGCCAAGGCCTTTGCCACGGGCTTCGCGGTCCACATAGACCGAGTTTTCCGCCGTCCAGCGGTAGGCCGGGCGTGGCCGGTAAGCGCCCGCATAGGCATAGGCGCCTACACGATCATCGCCATCAACTGCCACCAGATAGGGAAACCCGGCATCGGTGATCGTGCGGAAGCGGGCCAGCATCTCCGCCTCGTCCGGCGGTTCCAGTTCGAAACTCGCCGTTTCGGCAAGAACCGAGGCCGCATAGATGGCGGTGATGACGGGTATATCTGCGGTGGTGGCATCGCGGAGCGAAAAGACGGGCTGCATGGTGGTCCCTTGCGTCAATCAGCCCCGCGATAAATCAGGCATGACGACAAAAGAAAAGGGCGGCCGGAGCCGCCCTTCGTCATTTTTTCCCGCTGGTTTCCCGGCTTGCGATCACTCGCGATTGCCAAGGAAGTAGAGCAGGAACTGAAACATGTTGATGAAGTCGAGGTAGAGCGACAGCGCGGCCATCACGGCAGCACGGCCCATCATCACTTCACCGTCAAGGGCGTAGTACATTTCCTTGATCTTCTGCGTGTCGTAGGCGGTGAGGCCGGCAAACACGAGAACGCCGATCGCCGAAATGGCGAACTGCAGGGCAGACGACTGCAGGAAGATGTTGACCAGTGCCGCCAGGATGATGCCGATCAGACCCATGAACAGGAACGAACCCATCGCCGTCAGGTCACGCTTGGTGGTGTAGCCGTAAAGCGACAGCGCACCAAAGGCGGTTGCGGTGATGAAGAACGTCTGCACGATCGAGGCCGATGTGTAGACCAGGAAGATCGACGACATCGACACGCCCATGATCGCAGCAAAGGCCCCGAACATCATCTGTGCGGTTTCAGGAGCGACCTTCTCGATCCGGAAGCCCAGGAAGAATACAAGGGCAAGCGGGGCAAGCATGATGACCCAGCGCAGCGGCGAGCCGTAAAGCGCAGCGCCAAGGCCGGTCAGCATCTTGCCGTTGCCGAGCGTGGCAACAGCGGCAGAAGGGTCGTTGGTAGTTGCCAGCATGATCGTGCCGGCAGCAAAAAGCGCCGTGATCCCGAGGCCGAGGGCCATCAGGTTGTAGACGCGGATCATGTAGGCGCGCAGGCCAGCGTCAATGCTCGCATCATAGGTTTGAGCGGTGCCGGCGCGGTTATACGCGGTGCGAAGTTCAGACATGAGTTTCCTCGTTCAGCCTTTTCGCCCCGTCCGGTGTCCGATCCCCTGCCTTCATGGCAGGGACCGAGGCGCCGCTGGCGGGGCTCCAGCATGCCTGCGATGAATATGAGGGCGAAGGTCCTCTTTTACAAGACTTTTGGAAGCCGGTTTGCCGCAAAGACGACGGCAGACAGTTGCAGGCAGCGCCCGGAAGCGGGACTTTGGTTAACGCAAAGCAAACAGATGCTTACGCGACTACCCCGTTCGTCACTCGTTGCGCAGGATCGGCGCCGCCTTCTGGCCGAGCACCCGCCATGTGCCGAGAAGGCCGAAGCCGACCGTGGTCACAAGCGCGATGAGCACAGTCATCGCGGCCACATCCGGCATCAGCGTCCACGGCAGCGACATGATCCGGCTGATGACGAACCAGGCGGCCAGCCCGCCAGCACTCAGCGCGAACAGCGCGGTCGCAAAGCCGAGGATGGCATATTCTGCGACGAACGCCCCGATCAGCATGGCGCGTGTGGCGCCCAATGTTTTCAAGACGACCGCATCATGCACGCGGCCCCGGTTGCCTGCCGCCAAGGCTCCGGCCAGAACCAGAACCGAGGCGATCAGCGCCACGGCTGCGGCGGCGCGAATGGCGGTCGCCAACTGCCCGACGACCTGGTTGACCAGTTCGATCGCATCCTTGACCCGCACGCTGGTGATCGATGGAAACGCCTGCGTCACCGACCGCAGGATCGTTGCTTCCTTGGCAACATCGTCACCGGGCAAGGTCAGCGTGGCGATCCAGGCATGCGGCGCCCCGGCCATTGTATTGGGCGAAAACACCATGACAAAATTGATCGCCAGCGATTCCCACTCGACATTGCGCAGATTGGCGATGCGCGCGGTAATGTTGCGGCCAAGCACGTTCACGGTGACCGTGTCGCCGATCTTGACGCCGATTTCGCCGGCCTCTTCTGCGGAAAACGAAACCAGCGGTTCGCCGGAATAGTCGGCCGGCCACCACTCACCTTCAGCAAGGGTCGAGTTTTCCGGAATGTTGCGCGAATAGGTGATGCCGCGGTCGCCGCGCAGCACCCAGGCGCCTTCCTCCGGCAGCACCATTTTCGTCACATCCTGCCCGTTCAGTTCGACGATGCGCCCGCGCAGCATCGGCACCCGCAGCAGTTTGCTGTCCGGCCCCGCCTCGGTTTCGACAAGTGTCGCAAACTCGTCGCTGACTGTATTCTGGATATCGACAAAGAAGAAATTCGGCGCCCGTTCCGGCAGGTTGCCGGCAATTTGCTGGCGAAGATTGCCGTCGATCAGCGAGATCGCCACCAGAAGCGTCAGACCAAGGCCGAGCGCCAGCACGACCGATGGGGTCAATGCGCCGGGCCGGTGAATGTTGCCGATCGCCAGTCGCAGGGCCGTGCCGCGCACGCCGCGCACCCGCCGCGCCAGCATCTGGACGAGGGTTGCAACGAAACGCAGCACCACGAACGCCATCGCAACGCCAATCAGAAACCCCGCAGCCAGACGCCGGTCATCGGAGAGGTAGACCGCAAGCGCGGCCAAAACCGTTCCCGCAATCAGCGCAATCGCCAGATAGGCCGCGCGCGGCAGACGTCGGGCATCCATCACATGGTTGCGAAACAGGCTGGAAGCAGGAATGTCGCGCGCCCGGCCGAGCGGCAGGATCGCAAAGACAACCACCGTCAGCAGCGAGAACACCACCGCCATGGCCAGCGCTGACGGATAAAGGCCGGACCCTTCCGGCAGCGGAAGCACGCCGGACAGGGCGGCGCGCGCGGCAAAGGGCGCCAACGCCGCCATGACGAGGCCGATCCCGATACCGAGGAGGGAGATCATCGCGATCTGCAGGAAATAGATCAGCGACACCAGGGACCCTGGCGCGCCCAGGCATTTGAATGTGGCGATCACGTCGCGCTTGGAATCAAGGAAGGCCCTCACCGCGTTGGCCACGCCGACACCGCCGGTCACAAGCGCCGTCAGCCCGACCAGCGTGAGAAACTGGGCAAAGCGCTCGATATTGGCGGCAAGCGCCGGCGCCGCATTGGCGCGGGTCCGCACAGCCCAACCGGCCTCGGGATGGGCACGCCGTGCCCGCTCGATTGCCGTCTCAAGTGCCTGCTCGGACGTATCCGGGTCCATCCGCACCTTGTAGATGCGCTCGACCATCGACCCCGGCTGGATCAGGCCTGAGGTCCGGAGCCCCTCAAGCGCGACGATGGCGCGCGGCGCCAGCCCGATGCCGTCCGACAAGGCGTCCGGTTCGGTGAGAATGGTGCCGATCAGGCGAAAGCGGGCATCGCCCACGAGAACCACATCGCCGACGGCAAGACCGAGCCGATCGAGAAATATCGGCTGGACAAGCATGCCAAAGGCGCCGTCGCGTTCGCCAAGATCGGCGACGGTCTGGGGCGGGGAGGTCTCGAGTGTGCCGAAAAGCGGGTAAAGGTCATCGACCGCCTTGATCTGGACCAGCGTCTGGTCGCTGCCATCCTCAAGCCGTGCCATCGAGCGGGTTGAGGCGCTTTCGGCCACCGTGCCCATCTGCGCAAAGGTCGCCCGCTCGGCTTCGCTGGCATCGCGCTGGATGATTTCGAAGCGGACGTCACCGCCGAGAATGTCGCGCCCCTGGCTGGCAATGCCGCCGGTGATCGACTGGCTGACCGCGTTGACGCCGCCGATCGCCGCCGTGCCAAGCGCGATGCAGGCCAGAAACACGAAAAACCCCGACAGTCCGCCGCGCAGCTCGCGCAGGGCAAAGCGCAAGGCGAGGCGCAGACGTTCGATGAGCGGCATCTCGGTCATTGCGCGGCAAGTTCCACGCGCGCCTCGTCGAAAACTTCGCCGGAGCGCACACGCACCCGCCGGTCGCAGCGCTGCGCCAGCAGGGGATCGTGAGTGACGAGAACGAATGTCATGCCGCGCTCGACCTGCGTGCGGAAGATCAGATCGGTGATCAGCGCACCCGTCTCCTGATCGAGATTTCCGGTCGGCTCATCGGCGATCAGGATGCGCGGCGAAGCCACAAGCGCCCGGGCAATGGCCACGCGCTGCTGCTCGCCGCCTGACAGTTCGCCCGGATAGTGCCCCATCCGGTCTTTCAACCCGACGGCCGCCAGTTCGTCGCGGGCGCGCGAAAACGCATCGCGAACGCCTGCGAGTTCCAGCGGAACCGCGACATTTTCCAGAGCTGTCATGTTCGGGATCAGGTGGAAGGACTGGAAGACAAAGCCGACATTGCGCCCGCGGAACCGGGCGATGGCATCCTCACCCATCGCATCAAGGCGCGACCCTGCAACCTCGACAATGCCGCTGTCCGGACGTTCAAGACCGGCCAGAACCATCAGGAGCGTTGTCTTGCCGGACCCGGATGGACCGACAACGCCGATCGACTGGCCGGCAGCGACATCCAGCGAGACATCGCGCAGGACATGCACCCGGTTGCCCTGGTGGCCGAGCGTGAGATTGACATCTTGCAGGTGGATGACAGGTACAGTCACGGGGCGATGAGCCTATATGAGAGGTTGAAGGCGCATTTGCCGCGCTGCATCATACATGGGAGCCCGACTGGCAATGGTCAAACAGTTACGCGTCTTTCTTGCCCTGCTCGGGTTCGGTTTGGTCTTTGCGTCACCCGCAGCGGCGCAGTCCCTGTCGGGCGTCGGCTTCGGCGACAGCCTGATGGCAGGTTTCGAACTGGGGCTCGATGAAGGCTTTCCGCAGAAACTGGAAGCTGCCCTGCGCCAACGCGGCCATGACGTCACGATCGCCGGCGCAGGCGTACCCGGCGACACGACGTCCGGCGGGCTCGAACGCCTGGACTGGTCGATTCCCGACGGCACGGATTTCGTGATCCTCGAACTTGGCGGCAATGATGCCCTGCGCGGTGTCGCCCCGGAAATCGTCCGTGCCAATCTGGAAAAGATGATCGTGGCGCTCAAGGCGCGCAACATCACGGTGGTTCTCGCCGGCATGCTTGCGCCACCGAACATGGGCAGCACCTATGGCGAGGCCTTCAACCGGATTTATCCGGATCTGGCCGCCAAGCACGGGTTGCCACTCTATCCATTTTTCCTCGACGGAGTGATCACGGCGCCCGGATTGATGCTCGGTGACGGCATTCACCCGACGGCCGCCGGCATCGATGTCATGGTCGAACGCTTCGTTCCCTTCATTGAGCCTGTTCTTTTGTCGCTTTCCGCCGGATCGAATTGATTCGAGCGGCAAATTCCGGTTGCGCCATCGCCTGATGCGTGATTCGATTCCATTCGTAGGCGAAGTGATTTGCCGTCCGCCCGGAAGGCAGAGTTCTCCGCCCGCCAGCAAAGTGGGAGACGGACATGCCGCGCCTTTTCACTGCACTCGAAATTCCCCACGATGCCGGTCTTCACATGAGCCTTCTGCGCGGCGGATTGCCGGGCGCGCGGTGGATCGATCCGGAAAACTACCACCTGACGCTGCGCTTCATCGGCGACATCGAGCACCATCTTGCCGATGAACTGGTCAGCAGCCTGGATCGGGTCCAGCGCCACGAATTCACCCTCGGCTTTGCAGGCCTCGGCGCTTTCGGTGGCCGCAAGCCGCACTCGGTGTTTGCCACGCCAACCGCATCGCCCGACCTGCATGAACTGCAGGCGGAGATTGCCCGCATCTGCCACAGGCTTGGCATTCCCGCCGATCCGCGCAAGTTCACCCCTCATGTCACGCTGGCGCGGCTACGTAACGCTACACCCGAAGCGGTGGCGACCTATCTGTCGGTGCGGGGCGGGTTCTTCATCGCGCCATTCAAGATCCGCCGGTTTGTCCTGATGTCCTCGCGCGACAGCATCGGCGGCGGACCCTACCTTGTGGAAGAGGGCTACAATCTGTCGCGGGACATGCGCGCGGCACACCGTCCCGTCAGCGAACAGGTTCCTGTTCGGATGTCACGTTAGGGCTTGGATCTATGGCTGCCAAACCGATCAACCCGGAAAGCCTGGATGCAAGCGTCGCAGCGCTGGACGGTTGGGTATCGGCCGATGACCGCAAGGCCATCAGCCGGGCATTCAAGTTCGCTGATTTCAATGCAGCCTTCGGGTTCATGGCGCGGGTGGCGCTCGCTGCCGAAAAGCTCGACCACCATCCCGAATGGAGCAATGTCTGGAACAAGGTCGATATCCGGCTGACAACGCACGACACCGGCGGCCTGTCGGACCTTGACCTCAGGCTGGCGGCACAGATCGACCAGATTGCCGCGGCGTCTTGACGCAAGGGATGCTCGTCACCAACTCTAGTCTGCAATGTTGAACCTGTGTGCAGAAGGGTGGGTATGGTCATGACGTCCGAGAACCTGTCGCTGGATCGCATTCCCCTTGATGATGTGAAGATCGGTGAAATCCTTGAACCCGGCAGCGAAGAAGAAACCTCGCGCCGCGAAAAGAAGGTGCGCGAGCGGTTCTGGCCGAAGCTGGCCCGGTCACTCGGACGCGTACCGTTCGCAGAAGACGTCGTCGCCAGTTACTACTGCGCCCTTGACCCTCATACGCCGACGCGTACCAAGGGTATCCTGTTGGCGGCGCTGGCTTATTTCATCCTGCCGCTCGATACGCTGCCGGACTTTCTCCTCGGCTTCGGCTTTACCGATGACCTTGCCGTGATTGCTGCGGCCGTCAGCGCCGTGCGCGGGTCGATTTCCCCTGCCCATCGCAAGGCCGCGCGCGACGCCCTTGTCGAGATTTCCCGGGACGACAAGCCCGCCGCCTGATCGGCTCAGAAATCGGTATCGACGCGATCGTCATGTTCGAGCACGCGCCGCAAGCGCCCGAAGGCCAGGCGGATGCGTGACTTGACGGTGCCGAGCGGCAAGCCGGTCTCCTCGGCGATCTGGCTGTGCGACAGCCCGAGGAAAAACGCCATGCGAACCAGTTGCACCTGCTCTTCCGGCAGGTCCTCCATGGCAGCGCGCACGCGGGCGTCGCGCTGTTCGGCATCCATTGCATCATCTGCCGCTTCGTCGCCTTCCGGCTGCAGCATCGGATCATCCGGATCGAGCAGGCTGGACCGGTCGCGCCGCACCGCGTCGATGCGCCGGTTGCGGGCTACGCGAAACAGCCAGGTCGAGAGGGAAGATTTCGACGGATCAAACAGATGCGCCTTGTGCCACAGGACGATCATGACCTCCTGGGCCAGATCCTCCGCAGAGCCGTCATCCATGCCGAGCCGGCGCAGATAGGCTTTGATTCGCGGTGCAAAGTGATCGAACAACGTGGTGAAGGCCACCCTGTCCCGGTCCGCCGACACACGTCTGGCGAGCGCGGCAAATTGCTTGTGTTGTTCGCTCATGGCCGTGGTGCTGCGTTCAAGTCCGTTGAGAGACGCCGGTCTCGGGGTCGGGAGGACGATCCGAACTTCTGCGATCATTCAATCAGTTTGGAAAGCAAAGTCAAACTCTTGCCGTTTTCATTGATGAAAGGATTGGAGGTCGACAGGGCGAGGCGTCGGGCCTGCGGGCTTGCACGCTGCACCTTTGGCGGCACGGATACCCTTCCGGAAAGCAGACATTCGCATGTTCGGACAAAAGATTCATGGTTTCGTAACCATGTCTTTGCAAGCTGGCGCCAGTGTCTGGTCGTGGTCGGATACTCCCGCGCAACACATGGCCGCGCGCTGCAGCGCATCGGCAGGGCTCGAGGAACGGTAAGGAAAAATGGCTTTGGTTCAAACAATTCGCGCAACAGCGCTCGCCTTTGGCGTCATGGCGGTTTCCGCCACAGCGGCATTCGCCCAGACCCCGCAGCGCATCGGCCAGTTCAATGATTGGGGCGCGGTCAGCTATCAGGGTGGCAGCGGCAAGGTCTGCTACGCCGTTTCGGTTCCCACTTCGAAACAGCCGGCCAGCGTCAATCACGGCGACAATTTCTTCGTCGTCACGCAGCGCGGCAGCCAGAATGTCACCTACGAACCGCAGTTCATCGCCGGCTACGCACTGCAGGACAATTCGAAGGTCACCGTGACCATCGACAGCAAGGACTTCACGTTCTTTGCAAAGGACAACACCGCATGGACCGAGAACGCTGCACAGGATCCCGCGCTTGTCGCGGCGATGAAGGCAGGCTCACGCATGTCGATCAAGGCCGTGTCACGACGCGGCACGAACACGGCTTATGAGTATTCGCTATCGGGCATCACCGCAGCGCTGAATGCGATCCAGACCTGCAAGTAGCGGCGGCCACGCCACGGCCCGGTGTCTCGCAGCGGGTTGCAAACCTGCGCGCAATACCACATGTGAACCCCTGCCAGCGTGTGTGGCGGGGGTTTTCCGTTTTCTGCTGATGCTGCACGATCCCAGTTCGAACCCGGAGTTGACCGATGGCCGTCACGCTTGATCTGACCGGTAACGTTGAACGCCCGTCGCCGGTCGTCACATCACCGGCATCGGACAATCGACCCTCGCTGATCGGCATGACGCGTGCGGGCCTTGCTGCGGCGCTGGCCGATGCAGGCGTGGCCGAACGCCAGTTGAAGATGCGGGTGTCGCAGGTCTGGCACTGGCTGTATGTGCGCGGCATCGATGACTTTTCGCAGATGTCGAATGTCTCGAAGGATCTGCGCACCCTGCTCGAAACCCATTTCACCATCGGCAGGCCGGAGATCGTCGAAGAACAGGTTTCGACCGATGGCACGCGCAAGTGGCTGCTGCGGTTTCCCTCGCGCGGTGCCGGCCGGCCTGTCGAAATCGAGACCGTCTACATTCCCGAGGAAGGCCGCGGCACGCTGTGCGTCTCCAGCCAGGTTGGCTGCACGCTCACCTGCACCTTCTGCCATACCGGGACGCAGACGCTGGTGCGCAACCTGACTGCCGGAGAGATCGTCGCCCAGGTGCTTCTGGCGCGCGCCCGGCTCGGCGATTTTCCCGATGCCGATACGCCTGCCGGGGCGATCGTTCCTGCGGAAGGACGCAAGGTTTCGAACATCGTTCTGATGGGCATGGGCGAGCCGCTCTATAACTATGACAATGTTCGCGATGCGATGCAGATCATCATCGATGGTGACGGTCTTTCGCTGTCCAAGCGGCGCGTGACGCTGTCGACGTCAGGTGTCGTGCCGTTCATCCCGAAGATCGGCGAAGAGACCGGCTGCATGCTGGCCATTTCGCTGCATGCCACCAATGATGCCCTGCGCGATGTGCTGGTGCCGATCAACAAGAAATATCCGCTCAAAGACCTGCTCGACGCCTGCCGCGCCTATCCGGGCCTGTCGAACGCCCGGCGTATCACCTTCGAATATGTGATGCTCAAGGGTGTCAATGATGGCCTTGCCGATGCGCGCGATCTGGTGCGGCTGCTCAAGGGCATTCCGGCCAAGATTAACCTGATCCCGTTCAACAAGTGGCCGGGGTCAAACTACGCATGCTCTGACTGGGAAACGATCGAGCGCTTTGCCGATTTCATCAATGACAACGGCTATGCTTCGCCGATCCGCACCCCGCGCGGCCATGACATCCTTGCCGCCTGCGGCCAGTTGAAAAGCGAATCCGAGCGGATGAAGAAGACCGACCGCCTCGCCTATGAGGCGATGATGATCGCCGGCCATGGTGATTAGGCGCGGGCATTTCCGCATCGCGGGGGGCTTCCTTGCAGGCTACCTGATCGCAGTGTTTGTAGCCGTCATTATGGTGCTTGTTCTGATGGGAGCGGTGGGCGCCCTTCCGGGCAACGGGCGCTTCGGGTCATTTTCGGCATTTGGTCGCGATGCGGTCTCGTTTGTCCTCGCCGGATTTGCGGTAACGTCTGTTTATGCAGCGCCGGGCTACATCGCCACGCATCTGCTGGTCTGGGCAGAACAGGTAAAGCCAAACCGGCGCACGCTCATGATATTCGGTGCCTTGACTGCCTGGCTCGCTCTGCTTTTGGCGGGCCTGCCAGTTGCCAAGATCGAAGAATTTCCCTTTGTCATTCCTTCCATCATCGGCGGCGCGGTCGCCGGATGGCTGCATGGTCACCTCTTCGGGTGGCTCTTCGGGACAAAGGCTACCCCTTTCCCTCCGCCATCAGGATCTTGACGGCAAAGGCGCCGAACACCCCGGCAAGCAGCCAGTCGAGTGTTCGCGTCAGCCGAGGCCGCTGCATCAGCGCCTGACTGAAGGCATTCGCCGCAAGAACCATAGGGAGGGTGATCGGCAACGCGACAACGATGAAGAACAGCCCGAGAAAGACGAGTTTGCCAGGCGCCTGCGGATCATCGGCGCGCACGAATTGCGGCAGGAAGGTCATGAAGAACAGGGCGACCTTCGGGTTGAGGATGTTGATCCCGATCCCCGAAAGGTAGTGGCCCCAGAGCGGGCCGACCGGCTTGCGTTCGCCTTTGATCGTCAGCGACGAACCGTGACGGATCGCCTGCCAGGCGAGAAAGACAAGGTAGCCGGCGCCGACGATCTTCAGCGCGAGGAACGCCGTCGGCGCCGCGACCAGAAGGGCCGAGAGGCCGAGCGCCACCAGCATCGTATGGATGAGCGTTCCCGTCACGGTTCCTGCAAGGCAGGCAAGGCCAGCAGCGCGCGACCGTGTCACCGCGCGCCCGACATAGAGCGCCTTGTCCGGGCCCGGCGTGATAGCAAGAACCACGCATGCCACCGCAAACTGCAACAGGATCGGCGCCGACGGCACAAATTCGGATAGTGGCAATTCAACCTCTCTCTTCTTGCAACAAACCCATTCTTGCGACGGACCCTTGGCCGTGGCACACCGCACCGATGATTTCTGCCGAAAAGTCCACGTCCCCCGCGACAAGCCATAACCCGTTTGGTGCCTGGAGCAATCCGTATCTTGCGGCGGCGCTGATCGGCCTCTGTTTCGTGCTTACGGCGCTTTTCAATGCCAATCCGGACTTGGATATCGCCGCCGCGCAATGGTTCTTTGACGGTGAACTCTGTGCCTCATCGGCTCTGGCGAACCGGTGCCTAGGATTTGCCGTGGCAGGACACCCTCTAGCCTCGGCTGTCCGCGAGGTTCTTAATGCCGCGCCAAAATGGCTCGGCGTCGCGATCGCCGTGTTTGCTGTCATTGATTGGCTCGGTGGACGGCGCTGGAGCGACACCGGCTTTCGCAAGAAGGCCGTGGTCGTGGGCGCACTGATCCTTGGCCCGGCGCTTTTGGTCAATGGTATCCTGAAGGTCCAATGGGGACGGCCCCGGCCGTGGATGACCGATCTTTTCGGCGGCACGATGCCCTTCGTTCCAGCCGGTGAAATGGCCGGCCTGTGTGCATCGAATTGTTCGTTCGTGTCCGGCGAGGCAGCCGCCGGTGGCTGGTTTCTCGCTTTGTCGATCCTGTTTCCGAAGCGCTACCAACCGCTCGCCTTTGCCTGCCTTGCCGCAATCGGCATTGGAATGGCGCTGCTGCGGGTCGCCTTCGGCGCGCACTATCTGTCGGACGTCGTGCTCGGCTGGCTGAGTGCGGTTGCCGTCTTTGCGGTGCTCGCAGTTGTGGCGCAGCGGTGGACCGACCGGGGTTTGCCTGCCCGATGACTTGCGCCACAAACGAAACCCGATAGGGTGCGCGCCGACCAACCCCCTCCTCCAAAACCGGTATCCCGCGATGAAAAAAGACGCCAAGAACATCAAGAAGGTGGTGCTTGCCTATTCCGGCGGCCTCGACACCTCGATCATCCTGAAGTGGCTGCAGACAGAGCTCGGCGCCGAGGTCGTGACCTTCACCGCCGACCTCGGTCAGGGCGATGAACTGGAGCCGGCCCGCCGCAAGGCCGAGATGCTCGGCATCAAGGACATCTTCATCGAGGACGTGCGCGAGGAATTCATCGCCGACTTCGTCTTCCCGATGTTTCGCGCCAATGCGGTTTATGAGGGCACCTATCTGCTGGGCACCTCGATCGCCCGCCCGCTGATCTCCAAGCATCTGGTCGAAATCGCCGAACAGACAGGCGCCGACGCCATCGCCCATGGGGCGACCGGCAAGGGCAACGACCAGGTGCGGTTTGAACTGTCGGCCTATGCGCTCAACCCGGACATCAAGGTGATCGCGCCGTGGCGCGACTGGACGTTCAAGTCGCGCACCGACCTGTTGAAGTTTGCAGAGGAACACCAGATCCCGGTCCCGAAGGACAAGCAGGGCGAAGCGCCGTTCTCGGTCGATGCCAACCTTCTGCATTCGTCATCCGAGGGCAAGGTGCTGGAAGATCCGTGGCAGGAGCCGCCGGAATTCGTCCACATGCGCACCATCTCGCCGATGGACGCGCCTGACTTTGCAACCGAGGTGACGATCTCGTTCAAGAAGGGCGATCCGGTTGCGCTGAACGGCAAGCCGATGAGCCCGGCAACGCTGTTTGCAGCGCTGAACGACCTTGGCCGCGACAATGGCATCGGCCGTCTCGATCTCGTCGAAAACCGCTTCGTCGGCATGAAGAGCCGCGGTGTCTATGAGACACCGGGCGGCACGATCCTTCTGGCGGCGCATCGGGCGATCGAGTCGATCACGCTCGATCGCGGTGCGGCGCATCTGAAGGATGACATCATGCCGCGCTATGCGGAACTGATCTACAACGGCTTCTGGTTCTCGCCGGAGCGCGAAATGCTGCAGGCCCTGATCGACAAGAGCCAGGAAGAGGTCGAAGGCGACGTCCGCCTGAAGCTCTACAAGGGCAATGTCATCGTCACCGGACGCCAGTCGGACAAATCGCTCTACGACGATGCGCTCGTCACGTTCGAAGATGATCACGGTGCCTATGACCAAAAGGATGCGGCGGGCTTCATCCGCCTGAACGCCTTGCGCCTGCGGACCTTGGCTGCACGCAAGCGCCGCAGCCGCTGACTGGTCTGTCCACCGGGCAATAGCGCCGGCCGGCCCTTGGCGGCCGGCCAAGGCGCGACTAAGTCTGACCATCAACAGGAGCAATTCCCGATGTCCGACCACGCTGCGATGATCAATCCGGAGTTCGAAACTTGGAGCGGCCCGCTTGGCCTGCCCCGTTATGACCGGATCGAGGATGGTGACTTCATCGCTGCGATCCGCGAGGGCTTCCGCCGCAACCTCGCCGACGTCGAAGCCATCGCCGACAATCCGGCACCTGCCGATTTCGACAACACGATTGCCGCGCTGGAAGTGACCGGCAATCTTTTGGCGCGCGCGGCCGCGCTGTTCTTCACCAAGACCGGCAACCACACCAACCCGGTGCTGCAGGCCGCAGAGCGGGACATCGCGCCGGAATTTGCCCGCCATTCCGGCGCTATCGCCAGCAATCGCAAGCTCTTTGCGCGCATCGAAGCCGTTTGGACCGCGCGTGACGACAGCGGCCTGACGGAAGAGCAAGTTCAGATCCTGACACGGGTCCGGCGCGGTTTCGTCAATGGCGGTGCGGCGCTGCCGGAAGCCGAACAGGCGCGGTTGATCGCCATCAACGAGCGGCTGGCCGCACTCGGCACCAGCTTTGCCCAGAACGTGCTGCACGATGAAGCCGACTGGTTCATGCTTGTCGACAACGAGGCAGCCCTGACAGGGCTCCCGTCATCGCTGCGCGCGGCAATGGCGTCCGCCGCCGCCGAACGGGGCCATGAAGGTGCCCATGCTGTGACACTGGCGCGTTCGATCGTCGATCCGTTCCTGACGTTCTGCCCGGACCGGTCACTGAGAGAGACAGCCTTTCGCGCCTGGTCGGCGCGCGGCGAACACGATGGTGACCATGACAACCGCCCGGTGATTGCCGAAACGGTCGCACTTCGTGCCGAGAAAGCGAGGCTTCTGGGATTTGATCATTTTGCCGGCTACAAACTGGAAGGCACCATGGCCAAGACGCCGGAGGCGGTGATCGGCCTGCTCGACACGGTTTGGGCACCAGCCGCAGCCCGCGCCCGGGTCGAAGCCGACGACATTGCAGCCCTGATGGGCAGCGAAGGCATCAACGGTGCGCCGGAGGCTTGGGACTGGCGTTACTACGCCGAAAAGATCCGTACAGAACGATTCGCCTTGTCGGACGACGAGGTCAAACCGTTCATGGCGCTCGACAACATGATCGACGCGGCATTCGACGTCGCCAATCGACTATTCGGTATCTCGTTCCGGGAAGTCGCCAATGAAGGTTGGCTGCATCCCGATGCCCGGATTTTCGAGGTGCTCAACGGCGACGGGAGCCATCGGGCGATCTTCATCGGCGACTATTTTGCGCGTTCGTCCAAGCGTTCGGGTGCCTGGATGAGCGGCATCCGCTCGCAGTCACGTCTGAAAGGCGAAACGCCGATCATCACCAACACGATGAACTTCGCAAAGCCGCCCGCAGGGCAAACCGCGTTCCTGTCGTTTGACGATGCGCGCACGCTGTTTCACGAATTCGGCCATGCGCTGCACGGCATGATGTCGGACGTGACCTATCCCGGCCTTTCCGGAACTTCGGTCAGCCGCGATTTTGTCGAACTGCCATCGCAACTCTATGAACATTGGTTGACGGTTCCCGAAGTTCTCAACCGGTTTGCGCTGCACAGCCAGACCGGCGAGCCGATGCCCAAGGCGCTGATCGACAAGATCCTTGCCGCGCGCACGTTCAATGCCGGTTTCCAGACGGTGGAATATACGGCCTGCGCCCTTGTGGACATGGCCTATCACGTCGCCGGTCAAGCACCGGCCGATGCGATGGCCTTCGAGCGAGCGGAGCTTGCGCGTATCGGCATGCCCGATGCCATCACCATGCGGCACCGCTCGCCGCACTTTCAGCACATCTTCGCCGGGGATGGATACGCCTCCGGATACTATGCCTACATGTGGTCGGAGGTACTTGATGCCGATGCGTTTCAGGCCTTCGAGGAGGCCGGCGATCCGTTCGATCCGGCGGTCGCCGAGCGCCTGAAGAGGTTCATCTATGCCTCCGGCGGAACCATGGATCCGGAAGCCGCCTACATCGCGTTTCGCGGTGCCTTGCCATCGCCGGAAGCGATGCTCAAGGGGCGCGGATTGGCCTGAGGACCGGATGATGCGACAGGTGGAAATCGGCCGGACCGGCATCAAGGTCGGTGCCGTCGGGCTCGGATGCATGAGCTTTGGTGGCATCTATGGCGCAACCGACCGGGCACAAAGCCATGCTGCGCTGAAGAAGGCGCTCGATCTTGGCGTGACGCATCTCGACACGGCGCTGATCTATGGCGACGGCCTGTCAGAAGACATCATCGGCGATTTCTGCGCGCAAAATCCCGCGGCGCGGGACCAGTTCATCATCGCCACCAAGGGCGGGATCGTCACCAAGCCGGAGCGCCGGTTCGACAATTCCGAGGTCTACCTCCGCGATGCGCTCGAAGGCTCGCTCAAGCGGCTGAAGACAGACCATGTGCCGCTTTACTATATCCACCGGCGCGATGCCTCGATCCCGGTGGAAGACGTGATGGCAACGCTGGTCCGCTTCATCGAGGAGGGCAAGATCGGCGCCATCGGGCTTTCCGAGGTAGCACCCGCAACCCTCGAGCGCGCATCGCGCATCCATCCGGTCGCGGCCGTGCAGAGCGAATATTCGCTGTGGAGCCGGCTGCCGGAACTCGGCATGTTGCAGCGCTGCGCCGCGCTCGGCACGACCTTCGTGTCGTTTTCGCCGGTCGGCCGCGGCATGCTGACCGATATCGACCTTGATCCGGCGCAGCTTCCGTCCGGCGATTTCAGGCGGGTCAATCCGCGCTTCATGGAACCGGACTTCTCGGCCAATCGCGAGCGGGTCATGGCATTTCGCGCGCTGGCGCGTGATCGCGGCGTTACCACCTCGGCGCTGGCGATTGCCTGGACCTTTGCCATGGCGCCATCGTCCATCGCCATTCCCGGTACACGGGCCGCCGCCCACCTTGCCGAAGATGCAACTGCCGCCGACATCGTTCTGACGCCAGAGGATCTCGCCGAAATCGAAGCCGTGCTGCCCGTCGGCTGGGCGTATGGGCCCCGTTATTCGTATGCGCAGGCCTTCGGCGTCGAGGACTATTGCTAGCAGCGTCTGCGAAGGGTTCCGCATTGCACATTTCTCGTGTAAGTGCGCCGCAACACGAACCTGCTGCCGGCTTCTTCCGGGCCGCCCGAACCCATCGAGATCATGACATGACCCTTCGCAATATCGCGATCATCGCGCACGTTGACCACGGCAAGACGACCCTCGTTGACGAGCTGCTCAAGCAGTCCGGCGTCTACCGCGAAAACGAGCGCGTCCAGGAACGGGCCATGGATAGCGGCGATCTCGAAAAGGAACGCGGCATCACCATTCTTGCCAAGGCGACCTCGGTCGACTGGCATGGCACACGCATCAACATTGTCGATACGCCCGGCCACGCCGATTTCGGCGGCGAAGTGGAGCGCATCCTGTCGATGGTGGATGGCGCGATCGTTCTGGTCGATGCCGCCGAAGGCCCGATGCCGCAGACCAAGTTCGTCGTCGGCAAGGCGCTGAAGGTCGGCCTCAAGCCGATCGTCGCGATCAACAAGATCGACCGTCAGGACGCCCGCCACGAGGAAGTCATCAACGAAGTCTTCGACCTTTTCGCCGCGCTCGATGCGACCGACGATCAGCTGGACTTCCCGATCCTTTACGGTTCGGGCCGCAATGGCTGGATGGCCGCAACGCCGGAGCGTCCGGACGATGCCTCGCTCGCCCCGCTGTTTGACTTGGTGCTGAAGCATGTGCCCGAGCCGACCGTTGCGCCCGGTGCGTTCCGCATGATCGGCACGATCCTTGAAGCCAACCCGTTTCTCGGCCGCATCATCACCGGCCGCATCCATTCGGGCTTGATCAAGCCGAACCAGGCCGTCAAGGTTCTGGGTCAGGACGGCAAGCAGATCGAAACCGGCCGCATCACCAAGATCCTTGCCTTCCGCGGCCTCGAGCGTGTGACGGTCGACGAAGCCCATGCGGGCGATATCGTTGCCATAGCCGGCCTGTCGAAAGGCACCGTCGCCGACACATTCTGCGATCCGTCGGTGACCGAGCCGCTGCATGCCCAGCCGATCGATCCGCCGACCGTCACGATGAGCTTCATCGTCAACGATTCGCCGCTTGCCGGAACGGAAGGTGACAAGGTCACCAGCCGCGTCATCCGCGATCGCCTGCTGAAGGAAGCCGAAGGCAACGTCGCCCTCAAGATCGAGGAATCCGACGCCAAGGATTCGTTCTTCGTATCCGGTCGCGGCGAATTGCAGCTTGCGGTCCTGATCGAAACCATGCGCCGCGAAGGTTTTGAACTGGCCGTGTCGCGTCCGCGTGTCGTGATGCACAAGGCCGAAGACGGCACCATGATGGAGCCGGTCGAAGAAGTCGTGATCGACGTCGATGACGAACATTCCGGCATCGTCGTGCAGAAGATGAGCGAACGCAAAGCCGACATGAAGGAACTGCGCCCGTCCGGTGGCAGCCGTGTCCGCCTGGTGTTCCATGCGCCGACCCGCGGTCTGATCGGCTACCAGTCGGAACTCCTTACCGATACGCGCGGCACGGCCGTGATGAACCGCTTGTTCCACGAGTATCAGCCGTTCAAGGGCGAGATCGGCGGCCGGGTCAACGGCGTGCTGCTTTCAAACCAGTCGGGCGAAGCGGTTGCCTATGCCATGTTCAACCTTGAAGATCGCGGCCCGATGATAATCCAGCCAGGCGACAAGGTCTATCAGGGCATGATCATCGGCATCCATACCCGCGACAATGACCTTGAGGTCAACGTGCTGAAGGGCAAGCAGCTCACCAACATCCGTTCGGCCGGCAAGGATGAAGCTGTCCGCCTGACGCCACCGATCCGCATGACGCTCGACCGCGCCCTGTCATGGATCCAGGACGACGAACTGATGGAAGTGACGCCGAAAAACATTCGCCTGCGCAAGCTTTATCTCGACGCCAACGACCGCAAGCGTTTCGGCAAGTCGCTGGCCTGAGACTTCCCCTCGCGCCCTTGGATGTTGGGCTGTGGATTGCAGGCACGCGGTTGATCCGTGTGCTTGCCCGGCGCGCTCCCTTGCATCATGCTGCAGCCATCATGAGCGCCCTGACGATCGACATCCGGCCTGCGACACCCGACGATGCGGACGGCATCTCGGCTGCCCATTCGCTTGCCTGGCAGCAGACCTATGGCGGACTGATCCCGCACAAGGCACTGGGCACGATGATCGCGCGGCGCGATGCCGGCTGGTGGACACGGGCGATCCGGCGCGGCACGTCGCTGATGGTCATCGATTTCGCCGGGACCATCGCCGGCTACGCGACCTTCGGCCTGAACCGCGCTCGGGCCTTGCCGCAGGATGGCGAAATCTACGAACTCTATCTGCGGCCGGAGTATCAGGGCATCGGCCTTGGCTCGCGTCTGTTCTCCGCCGCACGGCGCGAACTTGCCGCGCTCGGCTGCCGGGGCCTCGTTGTCTGGGCCTTGGAAGACAACCAGCCGGCGCTGGACTTTTATGCGGCAAAGGGTGGCCGCGATGTCGCCGAGGGTTCGGAAACCTTCGACGGCAAGCGCCTCGTGAAAGTGGCGTTCGTCTGGGACTGACCGTGTCCGCTGTCAGGGACCGAACGAGCGCACGGGCGGCTCGGCAAACGGCCCCTGTTCCCCATGATAAACCGGCTCATCAACGCGGCAGCGGAAGCTCTCGAACTGCGTGTCGGCCAGATCGCGGGCAAGGTCGTTTGCGTTCGTGTTGGCGCGCGCATCGACATATCCGATGACGCAGGCTTCGCCTTCGCCCGGCTGCGCGACCCGTGACACGACGAGGATTTCGCCGCGCCGTGCCGGGTCGATCTCACCGGTCTGCGGATTTGAGTTTTCGATGATCCAGCGCAGGATCGTCGCCTTCGGCACGCCGTCGTGCAGCCGCCATTCGATCTTGGTGCCGGCAGAGTTGAACGGGCCGAAACTCTCCCAGGCCCCTTCCGCATACCAGGAGCCGACATAGCCGTAGAAGATCGATTGGCGGAGGTCCCCTTCCGAGAAAACGACGCCGTAGCCCATGTAGCCGGGGCAGGAGAACGAAGCACCAGCCTCATAGGCCGACAGTTGCGCACAAACGATGTCGGCGGGAAAATCGGTATAGGCGCTGGTGATTTCTGCCGCGCGGGCCGGGCTCGCGCTCATCGCAACGGCGCAAAGAAGTGCCAGAACAACACGTTTCATCTCTGTCTCCCTCTGCCGGACAGCGAAATCATGCCATCGCGGTTGTAACCGCGCAATGACATCCCGTCCGTGACCAAAGGTAGTGTTGCAGTGCAAAGCCTTGCCCGCTATCAGGCGTCAACCCTGCAGGAGAACTGATCCCATGCGCATCGACGCAATCGCCATCGGCACGAACCCGCCCCAGGATGTGAATGTCATCATCGAAGTGCCGCTCGGCGGCCAGCCGATCAAGTACGAGATGGACAAGGAAGCCGGCACGCTGGTCGTTGACCGCTTTCTCTACACGCCGATGGCCTATCCGGGAAACTACGGTTTCGTGCCGCACACCTTGTCGGAAGATGGCGACCCGATTGACGTCCTGGTGTGCAACACCCGTCCGCTGATCCCCGGCTGCGTCATCAATGTGCGGCCGATCGGCGTGATGCTGATGGAAGACAATTCCGGCCAGGATGAGAAGATCATCGCAGTGCCGTCGCACAAGCTGACCAAGCGTTATGACAAGGTGCACAACTACACCGACATGCCGGAAATCACGCTGCAGCAGATCGAGCACTTTTTCGAGCACTACAAGGATCTGGAACCTGGCAAGTGGGTCAAGCTTGGCGGTTGGCATGGCCGTGAAACGGCCGAACGCCTGATCCTAGAAGCCATCGAACGCGCCAAGGCTGCAAAGAAGGCCTGACGCTTCAGGCGCCAAGCCGGTTCAGTTTCCCGGCAAGGCCCGGATCGAGCGGGACCCGCACGACCTTGTCGCGCGAGGTTTCGCCGGAAACGAGTTGTACCGATGATTTCGGCAGGCCGAGCGCCTTGCCGATCAGCGCGCAGACCGCGCGGTTTGCCTTGCCGTCTTCGGGAACGGCGCGCACCTTGATCCTGAGGCGTACTTCGCCATCGCCGCGATCCTGCGCCGTCTCGATCTCCTCGCGCCCCGCATTGGGCGTCACCCGCAGCGCAAGATCGACATGGCCCGCCACGCGCTGATGCGCGAAAGCCGGCCACGCCTCGCTCACATCAGATGACCGCCGGCGCCAGCACGTTCACGATGAAGCGCTGCAGGAAGTAGACGCCGACAAACAGCACGATAGGCGAAATGTCGATCCCGCCGAGATCGGGAAGGACGCGCCGAATCGGGCGCAACACCGGTTCGGTTGCCTTGTGCAGGAAGTTGCCGACCATGCCGACGAACTGGTTGTTGTTGTTGATCACGTTGAACGCATACAGCCACGAGAAGATGACCGATGCGATCACGATCCAGATGTAGATGTCGAGCGCATAGAGCAGCGTTTCGATGATGGTGCGGCCCATGGCCCGTCCTCCAGATTTGCCTCGCCCGTGACATAGGCAGGATGGGCGCCGGCGGCAAGCGCATCGCACCGCCACAAAGGCTTTGCCAAGCAACGCACAACCGAATAACGCCTCGCAAATGACCGACACCAGCACCCTTGCTGAAGGCCGCTTCGTCGCCTTCACCTACCGGCCTTATGCGCTTTATTGGGCGAGCCGGTTCCTGTCGACATTCGCCACGCAGGTGGTGGCCGTCGCTGTTGCCTGGCAGGTCTATGACCTGACGCGTGATCCGATGGATCTCGGCATCATCGGCCTCGTCCAGTTCCTGCCGCTGCTGCTTCTGGTCCTGGTGACCGGTTCGGTTGCCGATCGCTTCGGGCGCCGTCTGGTGATGTCCTGGGCAATTGCCGCCGAACTCCTCTGCGCGGTCGCGATTCTGTGGTTTGCCATAGATGGCCTGACATCGCCGTTCCCGATCTTCGTGGCGCTTGCCGGCTTCGGGATCGCCCGCGCATTTGTCGGTCCGGCCTCGCAGGCGCTTGTCGTCAATCTCGTGCCGACCTCGGTTTTCCCGAACGCTGTCGCCTGGAATTCGTCGTCCTGGCAGGTGGCAACGATCGGCGGACCTGTCGCAGGCGGATTGCTCTACGGCTTTGGCGCACCCGTCGCCTATGGCGCTGCCGCCGCGATGTTCGCCGCGGCGCTGGTGCTGATCCTGATGGTGCCCAAACCGAAAGGCCAGGCAAAGCCGGCGCGCATCACGTTCAACTCGCTGTTTGACGGCCTGCGCTTCATCCGCCGCGAAAAGGTGGTGCTCGGGGCCATCTCGCTGGATCTTTTTGCCGTGCTGCTCGGCGGCGCGGTCGCGCTACTTCCGGTCTATGCCCGCGACATCCTCGAACTTGGTCCCTGGGGCCTCGGCCTGCTGCGCGCAGCGCCAGGGATCGGCGCCATCCTGATGGCAGCTTTCCTGGCGACGTCACCGGTGCGCGACCATGCCGGGCGCATTCTTCTGGTCTTTGTCGCCCTGTTCGGGCTGTTCACGACAATCTTCGGCCTGTCGACCTCGACCTGGCTGTCCATCGTCGCGCTGGGACTGCTCGGAGCGGCCGACATGGTCAGCGTCTATATCCGCGAGACGCTGCTGCAATTGTGGACGCCGGACGACGTGCGTGGCCGCGTCAATGCCGTGAACTTCGTGTTTCTCGGCGCCTCCAACGAACTCGGCGAATTTCGCGCCGGGTTCATGGCCGCGTGGATAGGCGTCGTACCGGCGGTGGTGTTTGGCGGCGTCGGCGCAATTGCGGTTGCCGCGCTATGGGCGAAGCTGTTTCCGGAACTCAGGGACGCGCGGCGCCTCGACCGGCGGCAGTAGTGAGGCAAGGCTTGTCGTCGTTGCGATCGAAGATGATCTGCAGGAAATGCTTCAGCCAGCGCTGAACGGCGGCGTCATGGACAAACCGGCCATGCAGATGGTCGCGCCCGTATTGGGCGCCCGGCAGGTGAAAGCGATGCGCACCGCGAACCACCCAGCGCTGCATCATCGCCTGCGTCAATTCCGCATGAAACTGCACGCCCCAGGCATTCTCGCCGTAGACGAACGCCTGATTGGGATAGGTCCGGGCGGTCGCAAGCAATGTCGCCCCTGAAGGCAAGGTAAAGCCTTCCCGGTGGAACTGGTAGATCATCTGCGGCCAGTCGGCCATCAGCGCAGAGCCCGCAGCAGTCGGCTCGATCGGATACCAGCCGATTTCGACATGGCCCTCAGGATGCGGCGCAACCGTGCCGCCAAGATGGTTGACCAGCATTTGCGCACCAAGGCAAATGCCGAGAAACGGCTTGTTCTCGCGGAGCGGAACATCCAGCCAATCGGTTTCATGGCGCACGAAGGCATCGCTGTCGTTGGCGCTCATCGGGCCGCCAAACATCACGGCGCCGGCGTGATGTTCCAGCGTCGGTGGCAGCAGGTCTCCCAGCGGCGGCCGGCGAATGTCGAGACTGTGGCCTGCCGCCTCGAGAAGCTGGCCAACCCGGCCCGGCGAGGACCGCTCCTGATGCAGGATGATCAGGACCGGTTTTCTCCGGTCCGGAGCCGGATGGGCAACGTTTCGGCGCAGGGCGTCAGAGGTCGTCATTGCCCTCGCCGCCAATGTCTGCTTCCTTGGCCATGCCGTGGCGCGCCTGAACCAATTGGCGCATCTTCACCCGGTCACGGCCGCTGACGCCGAGAAGTTCGGCGATGCGCCAAACCACATTGTCTTCCAGTTCATGGCGCTTGCCGTCGGCATAGACCATTTCCCAGAGCATTTCGATGAAGGCCGTGCGTCCGGCAGCGTCATAGGCCTGCATAAGCACTGAGGTGAACCGGTAGAGGTCAACGGCCTCGTCGTCGGCGGCTTCCGCTGCTGCCATGAGGTCCTGCAAGGCATCCTCATCAAGCGTGAACTCTTCACGCAGAAGGTCTGCAAAGCGTGCACGCTCACTGTCGGTGAGAACGCCATCGGCCTGGATGACATGGTACATCAGAGCGGCAGCCGCGAGGCGCGGGCTGTCCGGAGAAATCGTGTCTGACCCTTCGGGTTCGACGAGCGACCTGACGAGAGCTCGCAGCCGGTCGAGCATGTTTTATCCTGCCTTGCCTGTTAACCGGCGCGTCGGCCGCGACGCACCTTGATATACATAGGGCAAGGCGGCGCTTCAAAACAACCGGAAGCGCCGCGGCTTTTCGATTTCATTGTCTGGATCGGTCGGATCGACCCCCGGATCGTCGGGCAGGTGCGCCGGCAAGACCGGTTCGGCTTCAGGCGCCGCGACCGGGGTCTGCACAAAGGCAGCCATCATCGGGGCCGGGGTTGAAGCCGGCACGGAAACAGGAGCGGGCGGAGCGGAAGAAGCAGGAGCGGAACTGGCGACGTCAGGCTTTTTCGGCGAGACCGGTTCCGGCTCTGCTGCGACGATTGTCTCCGGCGCTGGCTGGTCGGCATCGACGATATCGGCTTCGGCCACGTCTGCCTCAGGCTCGTCATGCTCAATTGGCGCCTGCGGGATCTCCATCACTTCGGGCTTTTTCCCCGATTGCGGCACGACGAGGCTCGTCAGCACGGGCGTCACACCCGGAACCATCGGATCCAGATCATTCTCGATCATCGAGCCGAGGCGCTCGACCGGCACTTTCCACTCGAAGGCATCGATCTGGCCGGTGACCGGCGAGAATGGCGCCCAGCGCTCCGACGTATAGCCATCGGCCGTCCAGGCAGGATCGCGCGGCGCGCGAACAGCCCGCGACAGCCATTCCCGCACCTTGCCCTGATCGCCGGTTTCGCGATCCTCAATATCGGCCATCAGCATGAAGGCGCTTTCGCGCGGCTCGTTGCGCAGGACGATCGCAACCGCTTTGCGCGCCTGTTCAAACTCGCTGGCTTCCATCGCGGTCTGCGCCACGATCATCGCTGATTCGGTGGTGTTGGGGCGGAGGGATTCCAGCCGCCGCGCCTTCTTCAGACGGTCGAGCGAGGAATCCCCGGGCCGCGAATTGACATAGGCCAGCGCCACTTCGGGATGGACCTCGCGGCGCCATGTTGTTTCCAGAACCTTCACGCCACGGCGTTGCTCGTTCAACCGGAAACAGGCTTCCGCGGCCGCAACGGCTGCCGGCGCAAACGACGGGGCGAGGCGATGGGCTTCCAACGCCGCCTGCTTGGCGCGGGCCGGATCCCGCTCGGTGCTTTCCAGTGCCAGTGCCGTCAGGAGAACCGCCCGCTTGCGGTCGGCATCCTTGCGCTCGATCTGGTGGGTTGCCTTTTGCTTGTCGAGCAGGCGGATCGCACCGTCCCAGTCGCCGGCAGCCGTCTTGTTGTCGATCGCCGCGCGCATCGCCCAGGACAGTTGCGGCGCAAGTTCGGCCGCCTTTTCGGCGTAATGCCGCTGCGCATCGCGGTCGCCGAGGCGCTGGGCTTCCATGTACAGTCCGCGCATTGCGAGAAGGCGCAGTTCGGGATCGCCAAGCATGCCCTCGAACTTGCTGCGCGCCTCGTCGTGCTTGCCTTCCAGCAGGAAAGTCTGCGCATCAAGCAACTGGATCAACGGTTCCGACGAGGCGTTGAGCAGGCCCCCGGCCTGCTTCAGCATCTTGCGCGAGATCGCCGCATCGCCAGCACCCGCGGCGATGATACCGGTCGACAGCGACTGGTAACCCCGATCACGCCGACGGGCGCGGAAAAACCGCTGCATGCGCTGCGGCGATGTCAGAAGGACGCGGACCAGCCACCAGCCGAGCATCACTGTGGCAACCACGGCAACCACGGCGACCGCCGCCACAAGCAGCGGAATGGAGATCAACTGGTCGCCGACGGTGATCTCGACCAGACCCGGCATGTCGGCGACGGCCGCAAGGCCGAACCCGATCAGGGCGACAAGGAGGATGAAGAACAGGATACGGATCATGGCAGTTGTCCTCAGCGAGCCGGTTGCGCAGCTTGCATGGCCGCCGTGAGTGCGCCGGATACGAGACTGTCGACGCTTTGGCGGGCGCCAAGGCCTTCCATGAACGGAGCGGACGCGGCCTTGGCCGCTTCCGGCAGTTTTTCCCACTCCGCTTGCGCGCCGGGCAGATCGCCTGCCTTCAACCGTGCCTCGATCCGTGCCGCGATGGCGCCGGGGGTATCGCCGGGAACCTCGCCGACCGGGCGCACCTGCACCAAGGATCGGGCACTGGCCATCAGGCGTTCGACGATCCCGGCATTTTCCGGAACGCCTTGGCCGGCTGCGACAATGCTGTTGGCCACCGGCGCAAAATCATCCGCCAGCGCCGTGACCGTCGGAACACCGGCAGCCGCATAGTTGCGCAAGGCAACCACGGTTTCGTCTTCACCAGCGACGGAAGCATAGGCTTCAAGTTCGGCCATGAACGGAGTGCCCCGATCGATCGCCGACTTGAGGCCGGCAGCGGCCAGCGCCCGCGCCACGACCGAAGCGTCGGCGCTGCCTTCGCGCAACGTCGCCGATGCGTCCGAAAGTCCTGATTCAACTGCATCGAGACGGCCGGTCATCGCCGCCATGTCGCTGGCGACTTTTTCCGAAAGCGTGGTCATCTGTCCGGCAAGGTCGGCGACGCTGGATTCCAGAGACGAAAGCTGCTCGGCAATTGCAGGGTCCGCACCTGTGGACGATGACGGCGCAGCAGCAAGCGCTTCAACCTCGGCCCGCAGGCGCGCCAGATCGCCGTTGATGACATCGAGCCCGGCGCCTTCGCCCGCCCCGCCATTGGCGACCGCCTGCTGCAGGGCCGCAAGTTCGGTCTGGACCGAGGTGAGGGTCTCGGTGATTGCGCCCAGTGATTCGACCTGGTTGATCAGCGCAGCCTCGGCTTCACCCATCCGCTCTGAAAACTCCACAGTTGTCGGCGCCGGCTGGGTCTTTTCTTCCAGCAGTGCAAGCTGTTCGCGCAGCGCGGATATCTCGGCCGGCAGACTGGAAGAGGAGCCATTTCCGGGCGACGGCAAGACGCCCGCCCATTGCAGGCCGCCGGCACCGGCGAGCGTAACAAGGCCACCGATCACACCGGCACCGATCACGCCCAGGCCACCGCGCCGCGCTGGCG
>JBGSWL010000170.1:0-4282 GCA_041752455.1 Roseitalea sp.
GCAGCCACCGGTGACGCAGCTGGCGGCATGGACATGGGCGCAATCCTCGGCAACGTCCTTGGCGGCGCTGCTGGCGGCGGCGTGCTGACCGGTCTTGCGAGCGCAGTGCTCGGCGGCCGCAAGTAATCGACCCGCATCACGGTCGTGGTAGAAGGCCGCAGCATCGTCTGCGGCCTTTTCACGTTTGCAGTCTTTGAATACCCGCCAGTCGCCGCTATGCCGGATGACAAGACGACACATTTTTACGGCCACCAAACGTATGAAGGGAAGATGTCATGACCGGTTCGCTGCAGGCCCTGATCGTTCCGGTGACGCCGTTTCAGCAGAATTGCACGATCATGTTTGACGCTGAGACCCGTGTCGGTGTCGTCGTCGATCCCGGCGGTGACGTCGAACGCATCGAAGCGGCGCTGTCCGAGCGCGGGATCGCGGTCGAAGCCATCTGGCTGACGCATGGCCATATCGATCATGCCGGCGGCGCGATGGATCTGAAGGAGCATCTCGGGGTTTCGCTGATCGGACCGCACAAGGATGACCTGCCGCTGCTGTCGGCACTGGAACAGCAGGCGGTGATGTTCGGGCTTGGCGGCGCGGTGCGCAATGCGGTGCCGGACCGTTGGCTGGAGGAAGGCGAGACGCTTTCATTTGCCGGGCATGACTTCGACGTCTTGCACTGCCCCGGCCACGCCCCGGGCCATGTGGTCTTTGTCAATCATGCGGCACGGTTTGCCCATGTGGGCGACGTGTTGTTTTCCGGATCGATCGGCCGCACCGATCTGCCGGGCGGCAACCATGCAACGCTCATCGCCTCGATCCGCAACAAGCTGTTTGCGCTTGGCGACGACTATGGATTCATCTGCGGTCATGGCCCCGGCGGGCGGATCGGCGAGGAACGGCGGACCAATCCGTTCCTGACCGGTTCGTGAAAGGGCAACATCATGCCAGCGATCTACGATACGATCGGCATCAACTATGCGGAACTTCGCAAACCCGATCCTCGGATTGCGGCCTTGATCCGTGCCGCGCTCGGCGATGCCGAAACCGTCGTGAATGTCGGAGCAGGCACAGGCTCCTACGAGCCGGATGACATACGGGTGACTGCTGTCGAACCGTCGTCGACCATGATTGCAAAACGCGGGCCGGGCGCTGCCAAGGCTGTACGGGCTACGGCGGACCATATGCCGTTCGATGACAACAGCTTTGATGCCGCGATGGCAATCTTGACCGTCCACCATTGGCCCGACAAGCAGGCCGGCTTGCACGAAATGCGTCGCGTCACGCGAGGGCGCATCGTCCTCCTGACATTCGATCCGGCCGCCCGTCCGTGGCTGACGGAGTATTTCCCGGAGTTGGTGACATTGGACGATGCCCAGATGCCGTCAATCGGTGACTATGAGCGGTGGCTCGGGCCGGTGGATGTGAGGCCGGTACCGGTGCCGCACGATTGCCAGGACGGCTTTCTCTACGCCTATTGGCGGCGACCAAACGCCTACCTTGACCCGCGTATCCGAAGTGGCAGTTCCTCGTTCTGGACAATCGGAGACACACAGGCAGGGCTAGACCGCCTGGCGCGCGACCTGGAAACCGGCGACTGGCAGCGGAAGCACGCCGATCTGCTGACGCTTGAGACTTACGATGCCGGTTACCGGTTGGTCGTGACAACATAGCAGGAAGGGCCGCGCAAGCACGGCCCCTCGTTTCGTTTGAAGAGGCCGGTGAAACCTACTTCGGAACGCAGAAGTGATCCTGACCATCATAGCCGCGATAGGTACCGCGCTGCGGATTGAAGGACCGGTAGCGGCTGTCGCACCAATCGTACCATTCCTGGCTCAACGGCTCGATCGCGCCACCGTAAGTGATCACTTGCGGACGGGACGGTGCAGGCGGATAGGCATGCGGCGCCACATAGACCGGCTCCGGCGCGCGGTAGCGCGGATGGACCGGCTCGATGTAGGTCGGTTGCCGGTAGGTTGGCTGCGCATAGGTCGGCGCATCGTAGATCGGCTGATTGCGCGAAGCGTTCGACAGCGCGCCGGCGATGATTGCACCACCGATGATGCCGAGGACGGCGGCGCCAAGGACATCGCCGTTGTTGTTGCTTTCGTAGCGCACTTGCGGGCGACCCGGGCCACGGCATGGCCGACCGTAAGGCCCGCAGCGCTCGACATGGCCGTAGCCGCCCGACTGCCAATTGCGGTCGCCTGCGCTGGCGGTCGTCACGCCGGCTGGCATGGCGGCCATCAGGGTTGCCGCGAGGGTCGCGACAACGGCGCCTTGCTTGAAGGTGGAACGGGGGGTGGCTGAATTTGCTGCAGTGTTCATGGTGGAGGCTCCTTCGAGAACCGGGGATGGCACCCCTTTTCCTGAAAATGAAGCATTTCACCTGAATGCGGCCTGAACGGGGCGTTCAGCGCAGCGCTGTCAGCGGCATGTGCGCCATCTGCGTGACCGGACGGCCGGGACGTTCGGCAAAGCCCGGACGGCGCACCGGAACGCGTGCATCGAACGGCTTCCAGATCGGTTCGGAAATCCCCAGATGCGCGCGCATCTGCAAGAGGATGCGGCGCGAGACTTCAAACGTGCCGCAGCAGACCGGCCGTTTGCCGAACGCGTCGGACCGCCCGTGCACATGCACTTCGCAACCGGAGCGGCGATAGATGCGTTGCATGACCGGATCGAAATTGGCGGCGACCATGTCGATGCCGTTGGCGATGCCGAATTCGCAAAGACCCAGCAGCAGCAGGCTGGAGGCGGGAATGTCGGGACGCCAGGTGCGCTTGCGGTCGAAGTATTCATCGACACAAAAGCGGGTGCACTCGACGATGCCCGGCGCGCTGAGATTGGCGGTTTCGGGGATCGTTTCGGCAAACACGTCGTGCAGCAATGTCGGGCCTGTCGTCGGCAGAAGCCGGAGCGAGGCGTAGGCGGTCGACATCTGCCGGTCGGTGAGGATCACATAGACCGGATCAAGCGTATCGTAGGCATCGGCTTCCATGTCGCCGATGACCGGGACATCCCAGCCAAGCGTGTCGTGGAAGACTTTCTTGCGGGTGCGGTGCATCTGGGCGAGAAGATCGGGATGGTTGGCGAACTGGTGACTCTGCAGGGCGATGATCATGGCGGACCTCCATGTTGATCACCGCCATTGTCGCCACCCTGCCAGACGCGGCAATTCCCCTGATCTAGGATATTGCCTTGCGCTCTTCCGTCTGATCGTCAACCACGCTGTCGATCAGCCCGGCCTGCATCGCCTTGTAGACCGCGTGGGCGATCGAGATCGCGTTCAGCTTGAACCGTGCCGAGCGCAAATAGGTCGCGACCGTATGCGTCGCGAGGCCAAGGATGAGGCCGATGTCGGCGGCGGTCTTGCCCTGACCTGACCAGTAGAGGACCTGCTGCTCGCGCCGCGTCAGCGGCGGGTTGTCGATGCCGATGCCCTCCTGCTCGATCACGGCCATGGAATGGATCAGGAAGGCCAGATCGACCAGCAGCGTGCGGTGGCCGGCGACCCAGGCGGCGAAGTCGCCGGCCTCGGCGTCGGACGACACCGTGAACAGCGCGCGCCTGCCATTCTTGTCGCGCACCGGAACGGAAAAGCCGTTGAGCCCGACACGGTGCGCCATCGCGTCGATGAAGAACGCTTCTTCCTGCGGCGAGGCGGTGCGCACATCCCACCAGAAAAACGGCATGACGCGCTGGAAACCTTCGCGGATCACCGGATCGACCCGCATGTAGTTGTGGGTCAGGTAGCGGTGCACCCATTCGGGCGGATAGGTCAGCCGGATCCACGGATCATCGACCGGCCCGGCGCCCAGCCGCGCGGCATGGTAGATGACATGCTTGACGCCAAGCCGGTCGCGCAGCTGCACGACAATGTCTTCCAACGGCCTGACCGGACTGGCGAATATGTCGCCGAAATCCTCAAGCGCGAGCTCGAGCCCCGAAACCACGTACATGTGCGCCCCCGCGATTTCCCTTGACTGACTATAGGTGACGGTGACGCAGGGGCCAAGGCTTGAAAGTTCAAAAGCCGGTGAACTTTCGGACCGAACACGGACATCACAGCCAGCCATCGGCCGGCTCAAGCAACGGGCGGGGCGGGTCATTGGCAACCAGCAGCAGAACCTGCACGAGCGGCGGGCGAAGGGCGAGAGCGGCGCCAAGCAGCGAAAACTCGCAGGCAATGCCAAGTCGCTCGGTGGCGAGCGCTGCCACCATCGGCATTCCCGGCGTGCACGACGTTGCCACAAGTTGCGCCAGTTCGCCCGCCGCCTCCGGCGGG
>JBGSWL010000171.1:0-4489 GCA_041752455.1 Roseitalea sp.
CCCCGGCAGTTCTGCCGACGCCTGACCGATCTCCAGCCGCCGCGTCGTGCCATCGAGCGCCGGGCGCGCCGAAATCTTCAGGTTGCGGATCGCCGCGCCGTCGATCACCACCGCCGGCAGATCAAGATCGATCGTGCCGGCGATGGTCGGAAACGGCAGGTCGGCAAAGCCGGTGTTGATCGCGGCAAGCCGCGCCAGTACCGCCTGCCCCGCTGCGGCGTCATCGCCTCCGGACATCGCGATCTGGTTGCCCTTGGCAGTGATGGCATAGGTCGGCACCGCACCGCCGCTGATTTCGGCGGACCCGGTTACCTGGTAGGGGTCCGCGGCATCGCCGAAATCGGCACGGAATTCGGTCGCTTCCAGGCGCCGCGCGTCAGCGGAAAACTCGCCTTCGACGCGCCAAAGCGCAGTCTCGCCCTCCGGCCGGACACCAAAGCGCCCGGTCCAGCTTGGCTCGGTCGCGCCGTCCGCAACGCCGATCCGCCCGTCCGCCGTCACCCGCATCAACAAGGCCGGCAGCGTCACATCGAGCGAAAGCGAAAACCCTTCGGGCGCAAACGTGCCGGACGAAGCCGTAAAGGCGATGGTCTGGTTGCCGGCGCGCGCCGTGCCGTCCGCGTGCCACGGCCCGTAGAGACTGCCCGCATCCAGCGTCGCATCGAGATCCGTGACGGTCACGACGCGGTCCTCGCGCGGATCGATGACCGTGACGGAAGCATCGGTGATGCTGGCGCGCTCCAGCGTCACCCGCGCCGGATCGACCGGCCCGTCGCTGCGGCGCACCGGCCAGACCGGCAGTCCGGCATCATCCAGCGTGACGGTGATCTCCGGCTCTTCGATCCGCATGTCGAAGATCAGCACCTGCCCCTGCAGGAACGGCGCAAGTTCGGCATCCATTGAAAAGCGCCTCGCGCGTATCACCGGCGCCTCCGGCGGCCCGACTTCCACCGCGCTGAATGTCACCGACGGAAACGGCAAAAGCCGGGCAGACGCATCCCCGGCAACCCGCACTGGTTGACCGAGCAGGCGCGAGGCCTCCGCTTCAAAACGCCCGCGATAGTCGGTCCAGTCGATGAACAGCGGCGCCAGCAATGCGGCAAAAAGCGCCGCAACCAGAAGGCCGCCAAAGATCACGAACAGGCGCACAAGCGGTCTTTCCTGTTGGCACTATGCATGGCGCAACTGTTCACGGCCAAAACGACAACATCAAGACGCAAACGACCGCTGCGCCGTCAAAGCCGTATCACCTTTCCGGGGTTCATGATGCCGAGCGGGTCTAGCGCCCGCTTGATCGCGCGCATCACATCTACCGCACCGCCAAGCTCCATTTCCAGAAACGCCATCTTGCCCTGGCCGATGCCATGCTCGCCGGTGCAGGTTCCGCCCATCGCGAGCGCCCGCCGGTTCAGCCGCTCGACGAACGCTTCGCCGACCGCAATTTCTGCCGGGTTGTCAGTGTCGAGCAGCAGCAGCACATGAAAATTGCCGTCGCCCGCATGGCCGACGATGGTTGCCACAAGGCCGGTTTCGGCAATGTCGGCTTCGGTGTCGGAAATTGAGGCCGCCAGCGCCGAAATCGGCACGCACACATCGGTCGAGATGCCCTTGGCGCCAGGGCGCAGCGACAATGCCGCCCAATAGGCGTCATGCCGCGCGGCCCAGAGCCGGTTGCGCTCTTCCTCGCGATCCGACCAGGCAAAGGGACCGCCGCCAAACTCGGCAGCGATCTCGCCGAACGTCTCCGCCTGTTCGGCAACGCTGGCGGGCGAACCGTGAAACTCGACGAACAGGCATGGCGTTTCGGCCATGTCGAGCTTGGAATAGCCGATCATCGCCCGCATTTGCAGCGCATTGACCAGTTCGATCCGCGCCACCGGTATCCCGTACTGGATCGTCGCGATCACCGCCTCGACCGCAGCACCCAGCGTCGGAAATGGGCAGACGCCCGACGAGACCGCCTGCGGAATGCCCGCCAGCTTGAGCGTCAGCTTGGTGATGATGCCGAGCGTGCCCTCGGAGCCGACCATCAGCCGCGTCAGGTCATACCCCGCCGACGACTTGCGCGCCCGCTGCGCCGTGGTGATCAGCCGTCCGTCCGCCATCACCACGTCGAGCGCCAGCACATTGTCCTTCATCGTGCCGTAGCGCACCGCATTGGTGCCCGAGGCGCGGGTGGCCGCCATGCCGCCAAGGCTTGCGTCGGCGCCTGGATCGATCGGAAAGAACAGGCCGGTATCGCGCAGATGTGTGTTCAGTTGCTTGCGCGTCACGCCCGGTTCGATCACGCAGTCCAGATCCTCCGCATGTACCGCAAGGATGCGGTTCATCTGCGACACGTCAATCGAGATGCCACCGCCCGGCGCGTTGACGCCGCCTTCCAGCGAGGTGCCGGTGCCGAACGGGATCACTGGAACGCGGTGCGCCGCGCAGACCTCGACCGCTGCCTGCACATCGCCCGCCGATCTGGCAAAGAGCACACCATCGGGCAATTGCGATGGAATGTAGGTAGTGGTGTGGGCGTGCTGGCCGCGCAGCGCCTCGCCGGTCTGGAACGCCTCACCAAACCTCTGCTTCAGAATGCCGACGACCGTATCAATCGCGTCACCGTTGCGTTCCACCACCGCCAAATTGCCCAAGGCCATGCCATTCTCCCGGTTGTCGCCAGCCTCCCGCGAGCATTCGCCCTTGTCGCTGCGTTCCGCTTTCGTAAAGTGCATGTGTGAAGCGAGCAAGGGAACAGAAATGTCCGCCAATCCGGCATCCGATGCGCCATTGGCGACGCCGGTCGCGCCGCTGGAGCCGCACTGGATCGACTATAACGGCCATCTCAACATGGCCTATTACCTCGTCATCTTTGACCGGGATGCCGACATCGCTTTTGCCACCGTCGGACTGGGGCCGGCCTATGCGGCGGGTGGCAGCGGCACGACCTTTTCGGTCGAGGCGCATTTGCGCTACCTGCGCGAGGTCAAGGCCGGCACGCCGCTGATCTGCGATTTCCAGCTTCTCGGCTATGACGAGAAGCGTATCCATTCCTTCCAGACCCTGCGCCATGCAACCGAGGGCTGGGCCGCCGCGACTTGCGAAACCATGACGCTGCACGTCGACCCGCGCGGGCCGAAGGCGGCGCCGTTTCCCGCAACGATTCAAGCGGCGCTGGCGCAGATGGCTCTGGCGCACGGCGCTCTGCCCGTGCCGGAGGGCGCAGGCCGTGCCATCGCGCTCAAACGCCGGGATGGCGGGGCATGAGATTGCGTTTGGCGCCGGTTACGCGCTAAGCGCCTGCCATGACCCGTTTCGTTTCAACAACCGTGCTCAAGAGCGATGTCTTCAGCCAGACCCATTCCGGGCATATGGCCGATGACGAGACAACGCGCGTCATCCGCCGTGTGGTCAGCGCTTCGCCGCTTTGGTCGCGCCCGCTTGCCTGGCTTTTGGCATCACGCGAAATCCGAGCTCTCAAAGCAGTGCGCGGCATCGAAGGAACGCCGACGCTGATCGCCACCGACAAGGACGGCCTGTATCGCACCTGGACCGACGGCACACCGCTGCATCTGGCGCGCCCCGACCATATCGGCTGGTACCGTGATGCGCACCGGATCCTGCGCCAGATGCGCGCGCGTGGCCTCACCCACAACGATCTTGCCAAGCCGCAGAACTGGCTGATGACGCCCGACGGCCGCGCCGCCGTGATCGATTTCCAGCTGGCTTCGGTCCACGACCGCCAGGGTGCGCTCGCCCGCACGCTCGCCTGGGAGGATCTGCGCCACCTGCTCAAGCAGAAGAAGAGCTTTGCGCCGCATCTCCTGACGCCGGTCGAACGGCGCATCCTTGCCCGGAAAAGCCTGATCGGCCGCGCCTGGATGGCCAGCGGCAAGAAGGTCTACAATTTCGTCACGCGGCGCCTGTTCAACTGGTCCGATGGTGAAGGCACCGGCGACCGCATCGATCGTGAAGGCCCGGCAATCCTTGCCACCATGAACGGCCTGCCCAATGTCACCGCCCATGCTCTTCTGCCGTGGTCGCTGCCGTCCAAGGGCGTGGGGTTGTATCTCTTTGCCGAGACGGAGATGGCCGAGCCGGATTTGCGAAAGGCGCTTGCCGCCCACCGCATCGAACATGTCCAGACCGTTGCGACACTGCCGCGCGATGGCACCGGCACTGTCCGCCGCGACATCCTGCATTTTGTGGCGCTCAACCAGATATCCGAACTGGAGGCGCTGCTCACGGCAGAGCCGGACCTTCGGTCTTCCATCGCGCCGCTGATCGCCGGCCGGAAGAACCTGACCGACCGGCGCCTGACCCGCACCGAGGTCAAAGCCGACGCTTGAGCCAGCCTTTCCGCCGCTCATTTGCGTCAGGCAATGGTCTTTCGCGCGCGAATCACTATTTGTCCAAGGTATGAGCGACCCCTTTGACGACATTCCGTTCGGCGATGAGCCGCAGCGCATGCCCCCTGCCCCGCCGGTGGCCGGCGGCGGCTCCG
>JBGSWL010000172.1:0-60905 GCA_041752455.1 Roseitalea sp.
GGCGCCGGCCCGATCGGCGCTCTGTGTGCCGCCGTCGCGCGCCATCGCGGCGCGGCGCAGGTTGTGGTCACCGACTTGCAGGATGCGACGCTGGCGGTTGCCTCCCGCATGGGCGCCACCAGCACGGTCAATGTCAGCACGAATGCCGGAGCCATGGACATCTACAGCGCCGACAAAGGCCATTTTGATGTGGTGTTCGAGTGCTCTGCGGCAGCACCCGCCTTGCGCATGGCGATTGCCAGCGTGCGGCCGCTCGGGCGCATCGTCCAGGTCGGCGTGACCGGAGACATTCCGATGCCGCTGAACATGATTGTCGGCAAGGAAATCGAACTGGTCGGTTCGCACCGGTTCCACGCAGAGTTTGTCGATGCGGTCAGCCTGCTCAACACCGGGGCCATTGACGTCCGGCCGATCATCACCGGAACCTACCCGCTGGACGAGGCGCTCGCCGCATTCGATGCCGCCGGTGACCGGTCCCGCTCAGTCAAGGTACAGTTCGCGTTCTGACGCGGCGTTGGCGCCAATGTGCCTACGCGGACCGCTTGACGGAAAGCCGCAACACCCGGAACGGCGTCGCACCATATTTGGCAAGGTCGGTTTCGGTGACGTTTTCGTTGAAGCTGCGGGCGGGAACAGCCACGATCTGCAGGCCGGAATGACCTTCCGGAATGTCGATCCGGGTGCGAAAGCGCAATGGCAAACGCCGGCGGCCCCGGTTCAGGGCAAGACCCCTCAGCCGTACGAAATGGTGCGTTGCGGAGTTGATCTCGAACTCGATGCGGCGGGTTGCCGGCGGCAACTCGATTTCGAGGTCGATCTCGATGGTGCCCGACCAACCACCGTGTCCGTCATGGTCCGGCAGCAACAGATCCTGCTGCAGCGCGCAGTCGCCTGGGTGCTGCACTTTCGGTGGCCGGTTCAGCAAGGATGCAAGGCTCACTCTGCTCGTTCTCGCGGAATGGCGCCGCGAGCGGATCAGTCGGCTTTGCTTGGCCACGGCGCGCGCCATCCAGAAAAGACCAAGCCTGTCTGACTTCGGCCTTGCTTCGGCGACAACGCCAAGAAGGTTTGCCGGATTGGCGAGGGCCGCCGCCTCGAGCTTGCCACGAACCTCAGCGGGGACCGGACACTCCAGTTTCTCGTGCACATAGCCGAGGGCAATTGCGGCTGCGGCGCTCAAACCCCGGCGCTCGGCCAGGGCGACAAGAAGGTCCCAGTCCACCCCGGCGTCGATCGAGGCGACGAGATCGGCGATCCAGTCGCTGCTCTTGTGCGCATCAAGCGATCCGTGGGCGATGGCGATCAGCATCGTGTCGACCGGCGATGGCACCCGGACATCGGCATGGCCGAGCTTTGCCGGGCGCGATCTCTGCCAGATGCCCTCGTCGTCCCCGGCGTGGACATGGGGCCGGTGGAAGGGCGTTGCGTGAATGTCGAGATTGCCGAATTCGCCGCGCACAAGGTTGAGCCCGGTCAGATCGCGCAGGCGCGAGCGGTGATACAGCACCGACCCTGACCCGGTCGGCGTCCATCCGTCTTCAACAAGAATGTCGAACGCGCGTTCGAAATCGCCCGGATGCACCACAATGTCGATGTCGTTGACGATCCGGCCCCGCGCCACCGGGTCGCGGCTCGCGGCACGACCCGCGCCCTTGATGACCAGCAGTGCGACCCCTTGGGCGGCCAGCTTTCGCAGGCCAGTGCCTGCTTCGCCGATGACCAACTGGCTGCGCGACCAGATCGACCGTTCGATGCCGGCAATACGCGGGCGCATCGGGCTGTCGGGCGCAAGATGAGCAATCTTCTTGGCTGCCAGGCTGATCAGCCGGAATTCGCCCCAGGTCAGATTGTCGAAATCTGCCGCCGCTTCGAACGCCTGCCAGGACGCAGCCGCCTGTGCCGGATCCTTCAGGACGATGGCGCGCAAGAGGTTGTTGACCGACGGACCGGGCCAGGCGCTCTTGAGGATCGCCTTTGTCATGCCTCCAGCCATCAGCCGTCCCGTTCCATCAGCTTGCGCCGCGCGATCGCTTCGCGCGCCACGTGCAGATACCCCTTCAGGCTTTTTCCGGCGTGGACATCCGAAAGACTGCCAGCCCGGCGCCGGCGCATCGCCAGCACCTCCTCCAGCATGTGGTGACGGTGGCCAAGATCGCGGCCCCGACCGACCCAATCGATGAATTCGCCGATATAGCCGGGAAAGTCATGCATGGCACCGATCTCCCGGGCGGCAGAGGTGCGACAGACCATCGTGGTGCGCGTCCACAGCCGGACAAGCTGGTCATGAATGGCCGGGTCCGGGGCGGTGCCATCGGGAAAAACCTTGGCCAGCGAGAAGACCGCGGCGAGCCCGGGATCGGCCTCCAGCGCGCCGATCTGGCGCTCCATCTTGTGCGGCAACCAGATGTCGTCGGCATCGAGCGTCGCAAAAAGATCAGCCGTGACGGCATTCAGCCCGGCGGTCGTTGCCGATCCGGGACCGCCGTTCGGCTTGACGATGACGGTTACGAGGCTGCTCACCCCTGCGGCCCGCTCGGCGGTCCGGTCCGTCGATCCGTCGTCAACGACAAGGATTTCGGCCGGCTGCACGGTCTGGGCGAGCACCGACGCCAACGCCTCGGTGATCGTCGCTTCGGCATTGAAGGCGGGGATGACCACCGCATAGGACGCCGCCATGGTCAGAAGTCCTTTTCGATTTCGTCGCGGCGCATGAACATTTCGGCGAAGACCTCAGGCAAGTCGCCGCGTTTGCTCAACCGGTTGCGTGCCGCCCATTTCATGCTGGCCAGCATGAACTCACGCTGCATTTGCGCTGTGTCGAGCGTCACATTGGCATCATGGCGGCGATAATAGGCGGCGATTTCGTCTTCGAGCACGACACGGATGCCCTTTTCGACGACACGCAGCACATAGTCCGTATCGCAGCCCTGCCGGAAGGTCTCGTCGAAGCGGCCGACCTTTTCGAAGACCTCCGGCCGGTACATCGACGACTGCAGATAAGGACCGCGGATGATCTTGGTCCGGCTGCCTTTGCGTGGTGCCAGGGTTTCGTCATCGAACTCGGCAAACATCTGGACGCGGCCATAGAGGACGTCGATGTCCTGATCGCCATCCAGAATGGCGCGCTGGCGCGCGAGCCGGCCGGGATAGGACATGTCGTCGGAATCCATGAAGGCGACGAGGCGGCAATCCCCGGCAAGATTGTCGAGACCGGTGTTGCGGGCGGCAGCAATCCCCTTGCGCGGATTTTGCAGCAGCCGGATTTCGCGATATTGCGCGGCCATGCCCGCGACAATGGCGCGGGTGTCATCGGTCGAGCCATCATCGATCACGATGATATCCGTCCGGACGCTCTCACGCTCGGCCAGCAGCGAGGCGATGGCCGCGTTGATGAAGCGCGCCGCGTTGAATGCCGGCATGATCACGCTAACCGTCATGCGCCGCTCCCCTGACCAGATGCATTCCGATGGCTTCAGCAATTTCGACCGGATCTTCCGAAAGCCGGACGCGGTATGCGGGCAATTGCCGGGTCAGCCGTGCAAAGAACATGAACGCGCCGTCGCTATCGCCGGGCAACTGGAACACGGCAGACGGCGCGAGCGCCAGCGCAGCCTCCTTTGCCGGAACCGGCTCAATGCGCGTGCGCGGCAGCCTTGCGATTTCCGGCAGGAGAATGGCGCTGATCGGCATCGTCCTGACAAAGGCATCGGGTCTTAGGCTCATGGCGTCGAACTCGAACTTGCCGCGCCAATTGAGGGTGGCATCGTCGATGTCGCCAAGGGGTAGACCGGCGCGCGCCAGACCATTCTCATCCTGCTTGAAACCACGATAGACCGCATGCGCCATGACGGATTTGCCCTGCTCGACAAGGACGTAATCATCACCCGCGGTTGTCAATCCATGCAAGTAGCCGGCTAGTGTCGTGCCGGACTTGCCGGAGCCGCTTGCACCGGCAATCAGTGCGCCATGGCCGCCAATGCCGAGGGTTGCAGCGTGGGTCAGGCGCATGGCCGTGCCGGCAGTCGCCCAATGCAGGAACAGGCGCAGCGGCGAACCGGTTTCCCAAGGCGGAATCGCCATCGGCCGCGGCATGGTGTGCACGCCGATGCGACCCGCCGGATCAAAAAACTGCCACGACGGGGCGTCGTGGTAATAGAACCCGCGAAGTCCTTCGCGTGCCAGTGCCGTCTCAAATGTCCGCGACGTGAACCCGGTTCCGACATCCCAGGAAGCGGGCGCCGGCCAATCCCCGCACGTCGGGTCCAGCATGCAAACGGTAGCAGCAGTCGCCGCCGGCGCCTTGTCGTGGCGCATGGCGAGACTGTTTTCGCACAGCCGGGAAAACTCGGGGTCGGCGGTCAGGATGTCGACGTCCAGACCCGGCAAGGCAAGACGGGTCTTGTGCAGCCGGTCCTGCGGGAAGCGTTGTGACGCCGAAAGGCATTCACGGGCGTAGGCTGGCAGGTCTTCGAGCGAAACCAGCCGCTGGGGCGCCGTCATTGTTCCTCGCGCGGTTTCGGCCAGCCTGCCTGTTCGTCGACGTCATGGATCGGATCGGCGTAGATGAGATCGGCAAGGTCCTTGTAGACCTCAAGCCGGGGCGGCTCGCCAAGCCAGGTGGCCGGGACCGGATCGGCAGGGGCGGCCACTGTCTCCTCGGGGAAGATCAGTTCCAGCTTCACGAGTTCAGCAAGGAAAGCCAGACTGGCACCCTCCATTTCGGGCCGGTCGGCGCGAATGCTCGCGAGCACCGCTTGCGGCGCATGCCCCGCTGTTATCGATGCCCAGATCGCGCCGGCGCATCCTTCGAGGCTGAAGTAGTGGCCGTTGGCCAGATTCAGGATCACCACCTGACCGTCGAAGTCTTCGGCTACCACGTCGGGCGCGTTGATCCGATGCGGGTGCTCAAAATGCGTCGTGTTCATGCCAGTCACAATTCCATGCTCCGGCCATGAGCTTTAGGGGATTGTGACAAGGCTTGTGTAGCGTCAATCAACACGTGACGTGAGGAAACTTGATCCATCCACCGGGAATGGGCGGCGCGCTGCACGTGCAGATTTCATGATCGCACATACAACGCGTCATAGTGGTTGTCCGGGCCGTCCCGAGCGGCTTCCTTGAAACCCTCCGCCTCAAGCAGTTGGTGCGTTTGGCGAACATGGTCCACCCCGCCATTTCGCGCCGACATCTCGATCACGATGGCCGTGACATCGGGAAAAAACGAACTGGCGCGCAAAACGCCAATGACATCGGCCTCCGAGCCTTCGACATCGATCTTCACCACCGCCGCGCAACCCGGGCGCCCGACCATAAGGGACAGCGCTGCTGCATCAAGCACCGGTGCCATCACGGTTCCGGCCCCGCCTTCCGGCGCGATGGCAGAGAGCCCGGAGTGGTGCGGATTGAAGGACAAGGCCAAAGTCTTGCCCGGCCGTGCGCTGACCACCGCCCGAACCGTGCGAATGTTTGCGGCGCAATTGAACGCCACATTGGCCTCAAGCGCTTCGAACGTATCCGGGACCGGTTCGATCGCGGTCACGGCAAGGCATGCAGCATGACAGGCCGCCAAAAGGCTGAACATCCCGCAGTTGGCGCCGATATCGACAAACACGAACGGCGCAACCTGGCTTTTGATGACATCCGGAATGAAGCGCCCGTACCCGGTGACGCAGAATTGAAAGGTACGGTCCCCCGGCGTATCGCGCAGGAACGGACCATCGACTGACTGAACAAAGCCGTCCTTGTGTGGACGCCGGGCGATCACGCGGCGCAAACGCCGGATTGATTTTGCCTGTTGAAAGGCTTCCTGCCATCTGCGGAAAGGGTTTGCGGTCATGGATTTCATCTTGACGTCACTGTCCGTGGACCAAAGGATCGGGCTGGCGGCTCCCGACCGTCCATAGCAGCATTCGGCATGCCCCGGTTTCAAGGTGTTCCCGAAACATGGCGTGTTCCCCATTCGCATCTGCAGCTTCAATGCCTGCAAAAGCAAGATCAGGATGACAGGTGAAGAAATGCTGACGAGAGATCTCGGCTATCGACCGCCAACAGGAAAGGAATGGGCGGCTTCGGCTGTTCGCCAGTTGCGAAAAGGCCGTTGGGTTCTTGGCGGCGAAGCAAAGCGGTTCTATCTGCCCGCTGCGGTCCTGCACGGGCGCCCGCTGGTTTCCTACAGTGGCATCACGCCACACGCACCACTGGGTGTTGCCAGCACACTCGGCCCCCGACTGGCATTGAGACCCGCCTTCTTTCTCCTTTCACCAACCTGGTCGATCGAAGAGCGCGATGTCGCCTTTTCCCTGCGGAAAGCGGCAGTGGAGCACCGGGTCGTCAATCCGCTGCACCGTTTCGTATTTCTCTGCAACAGCGAGGCTGAGACCGCACAGATGCGCTCGCTCGGTGAAGCGGCCTTCACCCACAACAAGACCACCAACATCAGCGAGCACCTCTTCCGGCCGCTGGAGGATGTGCGGGTGGAGTTCGACGCGATCTACAATGCCCAACTGGCCCCATGGAAACGCCACGAACTCGCACTGGCGGTTCCAACCTGCGCCTTCCTTTTCTATCGCGGGATCAGTTCCACCGCCGAAAGCGAAGCGGAACTTATTGCCCGGCACCTTGCCGAAACGCCTTCGCATGTCTTTATCAACGAGATCGACAGCACCGGCACACCGATGCGGCTGCCCCCCGAAGAGGTCAACTGGCACCTCAACCGCGCCTCCGTCGGCCTGTGCCTGTCGGAAACGGAAGGGGCGATGTTTGCCTGCGCCGAATATCTTCTGGCCGGCCTGCCGGTGGTCACGACCCCGAACCAAGGCGGGCGCAACTTCTTTCTCGACGACGAGACCTGCATCACGGTCGAAGCCGATCCGCATGCGATTGCAAAGGCCGTGGCTTTTCTCAAGGCCAAGGCACTGCCGCGCGATTACGTGCGGGAGCAGGCCCTCGCGAGGATTACGGCCGAGCGCGCGCGCTTCATCGATCTTGTCAATGCAATCCATGCCGAACTCGGCATCGACGAACCGTTCGAAGGGTTCTGGCCGCTGAAGCGACCGGTCATCATGGAGTGGGTCAAACCCAATTTCGTACGGCGCCGGGCCGTCAAGGGTGTGGTTGATGACCTTGCTGTCCGCGCGAGCGTTCCCCCGGTCTGAGCGCGCGCCTTGGACATTTATTCATCGCTGGCAACAGGCGCATCACGGCGTTTCGCCAGCAAGTCCAGGAGTTCGCCGGCGCCTGTAGCATAGGGGTCAATCCGCAGGATCGATCCGTCAGCAAAGGTCAGAACCGCCTGCCCGAGAATGTTGTCACGAACCTGATCGACCTCACCAAAACTGCGTTGTTCGGTCCCCGACCTCCCAGTGAAAGCGAGTTTTGTTCCGCGCCAGCGCACTGCGCTCCGCTGAATGGCCTGCGCGGCGATGGCGGTCGCAATTGTCAGCAATCCGAACACGACGATGAGCCAGGTCAAGATCGTCATCTGTGCCTCTGCGTCAGCACGAGACGATCCGACAAACAGCCGGACATAGACCATCATGAGGCACAGCCCGGCACCAAGCCCGATGCCGGTCCAGTGCATCGCGCCGGGCTTGAGGTGACGCCAGCCCCGCACATCCGGGGGCGCCTTTGCGCTTGCCACCACAAGTGTCAGGACCGACGTGGCTATACCGCCCGCGATCAACGCCATGAGTGCTGTGAGCAGATCCATATCAGCCTCCCATGCGGGTTTTGCGTCCTTGACCCATGCCTGGTGATCCTTGAAGAATGCTGAAAGATACCACTGATCCCCTGCTGCAAGCGACAAAGGAACCGGACCATGACCACAGACCGTCACGTTGTCCCCGCGCGCCAGGGCCGGGCCGTGAACCTTGCCAAGGGGCAAGCGATTCAGATCATCAACACCCATGGACAACAGGTTGTCGATACCTGGTGTTTCAATGCCAATGATCTGTCGGAATTCATGTCGATGGAGCACCTGCATGCAACGCTCGGCGGGATTTTTCCGGCCAAGGGCGATGCCCTGACGACGAACCGTCGACGGCCCATCCTGATCATGGAAGACGACACGTCTCCGGGCCGACACGACACTGTCATCGCGGCCTGCGACGTGCATCGCTATGCGGGTCTTGGGTGCACGGAATACCACGAGAATTGTACCGACAACCTGCATGCCGCGCTTGGCCAAATCGGTCTGCGCGTACCCGATTGCCCGGCTCCCTTGAACCTCTGGATGAACATTCCCGTCGGCCCGGATGGCAAGATCACGTGGTCAGAGCCGCTTAGCAAGCCCGGCGATCACGTTACCTTGCGGGCTGAACTCGATTGCATCGTGGTCATGTCGACATGCCCGCAAGACATGATCCCGATCAACGGTGCAGCCTGTACGCCAACGGAAGTCCACTACCGCCTGCTCGACTGAACCGGCAGCCGGGATACGACGGCTGCGGCAAGGCATGATCGACAAACCGCCCAAAATGCGGATGCATGGTGAGGCTGGAACGGAGGCCGGTAGTCCCGCATGCGCAGAAATCATCTTCCGGATATCGCCCTGCTTTCGGCCCGACTGCTGATTGCAATCCTGTTCATGGCAGGCGCGATCCAGAAATTGTGGTCGCCCGCCGACGCAGTGGCTCTGCTGGAGGCTCAGGGGCTTCCCGGAGCCTTGGTCTGGCCGGCCCTTGTCTTCAACGGCATGGCCGGAGTGATGCTGATCGCGGGGCTGCGGGTTCGGGACGTCGCGCTGGTGTTGGCAGTCTACTGCGGTGCCACCAGCATTTTCCACCTGATCCCTGACGATCCGTGGCAGATGTCGATCTTCGTGAAAAACTGGGCCATCGCAGGTGGCTGCCTTGCTCTGGCTGTCGCCGGTTCAGGGCGCTTTGCGCTGATGCCCGATCAACTACCGGCCTTCAACCACCATAGAGAGTGAGCGGCGATCCCCTCCGGCCGTGGCGGAATTGTTGCAAGGCTACCCCGACGGTCTCAATAATCGCGTTCGAAGAAGATGCCGAGGCTGGTATCGCCGTCCGATTTCAGCGCGCCGCGCGCCGTCAGGCTGTCGGTGATGTCGAGGTTGATCGTTGCCTCGGTATCCTGGCCCGTCTCGATACCGAGATAGACATTGTCGGACACATATTTGCCCGCGCGCACCGCTGCATTGCCGTCGCTGTCCTCGACGATGTCCAGATCATCCAGTCCGAGCCCCTCCCTGAGGCCGTCGACGAGGCCGGGGCTCTGGCCGCCGGTCAGTTCGAAGGCGACCGAGGCAAGGCGCGCGATCTGGGTCGGCGACAGTTGGCTGAGCCCTCTGCCGAAGATGATCCGCGCCAGGACCTCGTCCTGCGGCAATTCCGGAGACGATGAGAACGTCACCTGCAGATCGGAGGCGCGGCCCGACAGGTTGATGAACGCGGTCACGTCACCCGATTGCGTGGTGACGGTGAAATCCAGCACCGGATCAAGATCGCCGAGAATGGTGATCGTGCCTTCGCTGATGTCAAAGCGTTGCCCCAGAATGTTCAGCCGGCCACGCCGCAATTGGAATGCGCCTTGCGGTTGGACATTGGTTATCGGCCCGCGCACCACAATGCGGCCGCCGAGTTCCGCATCAAGCCCCCGCCCACGCACGAAGATCTGGTTGGGTGCGCTGACAGAGATCTCCAGTTGCAGGATGCTTGGCCGGGCACCGGGCGTCGGCAGCGGCGAGACACGCTCGATCCGCTGCAAAGTTCTGCTGGTTGCCTGATCGGGGGCCACATGCACCACGTCGAGAAGCTCCGAATTGCCGCCGAAGGTCTCCGGAACCACGATCTCCGTCGCCCCGAGCGTGAGTTCTCCGGCCAGAAGCGGATCGCGGGCAAGCGAACCGGAAAGGGACATGGGTCCGTCGACGGTTGTCGCAAATGTCTGCCCGTCGGTGTATCTTGCCCTCTCAAGATTGATCTGCAGATCGGCAGGCAGGCCGGCATTAAGGCCGATCGTTCCCGCGCCGTTGACGGTACCGCCACTGGCAAGGCTCGCGGTGAACTGGCGGATGTTGACCACGTCGCCGTTCAGGCCCGCCAGCACGCCGATATTTTCGAGCCGCAGGTTCGACAACGGATCGTTGAGCGTGCCGCCGGCAACGGAAAGCAACCCGGACACCGAGGGACTGGCAAGCGGACCCGTCGCCGTCACATCAAAGCGTGCCAGACCCGACAGCGTTGCGCCTCGCCCGGCGACAAAGCGCTGGGCAATGGCGAGCGGTACGGTGCCCTGCGCTGACATGTCCAGACTGCCGCCTGAAAGGGGAACCCTGCCCCTGCCGCTCACGGAGATATCTTGCGCGTTGGTTGCCGTCAGCGCTTCGATGAGCAGATTGGAGGATGCGGCATCGAAACGTCCGCTTGTCTCCACCGACAGCGGCGCCACGTCGAAGGATGCGGTCTGCGCGGTGGACAAGCTGGATGCCGAAATGGTGAAAGCGGCCGTTGGTGCACTGGCGGTGCCGCTGGCCTGAACCGTGCCGCTCAACGTTCCGGCAAGCTGGAGGTCAGGCCGCACCGCATTGGCAATGGCCAAAGGAATGGCGGTAAGGGCCACACGCAGATCGAGGGTCCGGCCCGCACTTCCGTTGATCACGAGCGAACCGTCGCCGATCGTGACACGGGCATCCGAAAGCCCGACGGTTCCCTCGCGCAGCAGCAGCGTCGTCGGCCCGGCCAAGCGGGCGTTGGCGATCGTCGAGGTCAACGCCAGAGCATCGAGGACAATGCGCTGGCCGCCGTCCTGCGCAATGGCCGTCCCGCTTGCGGTCAATCGGGCATCGTTCTGCGCAAGGCGCGCCGTCAGGTCGAAACCGCTGGTGCTCCCCGCGTTGGTGACGGTGCCGTCGACGGTGCGAATATCAACGCCGCCGGCAGCGATGTCACGGCCAGCGATCTCGGCTTCGATTCTCAAGGCGCCGAAAAGGTCGGTGAGTTCTGCCGTGATATCGGCACCACCGATACGGTTGCCGGCGACGACCAGGTTCTCCGCCTGCGCCTGCACAGAAGCAACCTGAACCGCGTCCCGCGCGGTCAGTTTCACATCGGCGTTCAGCGCGCCACCGGCCTCCACCAGCGCCAGCGCTGCGAGGGCGGAAATGTCCGACGAAACGATCGCGGCGGTGCCGCGCAGCAATCCACCGGACGCGTCCCGGGTCAGATCGGCATTGATCCGGCTGGCGCCGACGACAGCCTGTACACCCTGAAGCGATAGCATGGCCTGATCCTGCCGGATGTCGCCTTGAAGGGTGACGGGTTGGCCGTCGAGGCTGCCGCTTCCCGACAAGGCACCGGTCGTCACGCCGTCTTCCGCGGTACCCGAAAACGACGCTGTCAGAGCCTCGACCGGTTTGCCGGCGAGGGTTCCGCGCTGCATGAGGGCCGTCAGATCAATCGACAAGGGCCCGTCACTCCGCGCCAGCGCGAGTGTCAGGTTCGCCGCGCCGCTTGCGTCCGGTGACACATTGGCCAGATCGCGCAGATCGGCCCGCGCTTTGAGTGCCGTGCCGGCAGTCGCGTGGCGTCCGTCGACCAGGATGTCGGCCTGGTTGTTGGTGACCCGCAAGCGGTCAAAGGCAAGCCCGTCGATGCCGCGCGCAACACCGCCGGAAAGCGTTGTTGATCCCTCCAGCAGCGCGTCCAGGGTCGGGTCATCGAGCGAGACCTGGCTGGCAACGCCGTTGACGACGAGATCGAATGCGCCGCTGACCGGCTCGATTGTTCCGGTCGCGAGCAGGCCGAGGCTTCCGTCCAAGGCCCGTCCGGCAAGTTGCGAAAACGGCGCAAGGCTTGATGTTTCGAGCCCGATCTGTCCGTCGAAGGCCAAGTCGGCAAAGCGGCCGCTGGTTTTCAGCGCAAGGTTTGCGCCTTCGACATCGAAGGCCGATACCTGCACGGGCCCGCCAGCGGCCCATGAACCGGCGCCGCTGAGCGTCACGGCAGTGCCCAATGCCTCGCGGGTTGCCGCATCGCGCGCCGTTATTCCGGTCATGGCGCCCGTGGTCGTGAACGTCACCGAACGATTGGCCGCTTGATCGAAATTGGCGACGGAACCCTCAACGGCAATCTGCACTGACGCGGCACCGACATCGCCCGTCACCAGATCCGCGATGGTGAGTTCGGCATCAAAGGCGTCGCCAGCCGGCGCATCATAGGAAAGACGCAGTTGCGCCGATGTGAGGGCGGCGCCTTCTGCAAAACGTATCTCTTCGGCGCTTTCGTCTGCGATGCTGGCGTCAAGGCTTATCGCCTCGAGAAACCCGTCGGCGAGCAGTCGGGCATTGGCCGTCAGGTCGAGAACGCCGCTCGTCAGGGAAAACCGGTCGATCCGGATGCGCCCGTCGTCGGCAAAAAGCGCCTCGGCATCAAGCCGGCTCGCCTCGCCCATCAGGTCGCGCCAGGGCGCGCGCACGATTGTCGCCAACGGACCGCCCAGATCGGCGCGCGCGCGCAGGCCGCCTTCAACCCCATCAAGCTGGAGATTGCCGTTCAGGATGCGCTTTTGAGCGACATCGAGCGCCAGTTGCACGCGAAGATCATCGAGAGGCGCATCGCCCTCGATGTTCAGGGCGACAGGCGGCCTGCCCTCAAGGTTCAAAAGGTTGGCAACCAGCCCGTTTTCCGGTTCGGCCAGGGCGACGTCGAGCGCCAGCTGCTCCGTGTCGGCTGCGTAGGTGATATCGGCCGCAAGGGTGCCGCCGGGTCCGTCAAGCCGGGTGATCGCAAGATTGGTGTCGAGCGAACCGCCGCTGAGGTCGATGGCTCCAGTCACAGAGACCTCGGCGGCAAGACCGAAAAGCGCTTCCCCGAAGACGATAAGCGGCGCGTCAAGCTCGCGAAGGCCGAGCGTCACCGGCAATTGCGGTATCGCAAACGACCGGCTTTCCGGAGCCGGCGCTCCCTCCTCCGGCAGAGGTCCACGCACGATGTCGATCCGCTGCGCGGTGAGGCTTTCGATGTCGAGCCGGCCACGCAAAAGCGCCGACCGGTTCCAGACCAGCCGGGGTTCGGTGATGGTCAGCCATACGCCTTCAGCGTCGGCAATGGTGATGCTCGCCAACGAGACATCGGACGACAAGGTGCCTTCGATGCCATTGAGGCGGATCTGCATGTTCGGCGTGGAGATGGTGTCTTCGACCAGCCGGATAAAGCGCGATCTTTCTTCGGCTTCCTGCGCACGTGCGGCTGCGTTGCCGAACAACACAACGGCAAGGCTGAGGACGACGATGGCAGCGAGCGACCGCATCAAAACGCTTGTCCTATTCCGGCATAAAACGAGAAGGACGGATCGCCCTCGCCCCGGTTGAGCGGCACGGCCACATCAAGGCGGATCGGGCCAAGGCCCGTGTAGTACCGGACGCCGGCGCCAACACCGACGCGAAGGTCCTGATCGAAATCGGGAACGGTATTTGCCGAGACCATGGCGGTATCGACAAACAGGACACCGCCAAAGCGTTCGGTTGCCCGCAACCGCACTTCCGCCGAAGCCTCGATCCGCGACTTGCCGCCGGAGACAGATCCGTCATCGGCGACTACGCCGATGCCCTTGAAGCCATAGCCACGCACCGACCCGCCGCCGCCGGAAAAGAACAGGAGGTTGTCTGGTATCTCCGACACGTCCGGACCGATGATGGAACCGAGGCGGACCCGGCCGGCAAGGACAATCCGTTCCTCATCATCGAGCGGCAGGTAGGCGCGTCCCTCAAGTTCTCCCTGCATGGCCGGGTTGGCGAAATTGAACTCGTAGAACGGCTTGAGATTTGCGCTGGCATAAAAGCCGCGCGTTGCATCCAGCTTGTCTTCGCGCGTGTCGTAAATGGTGGAGAAATCCAGCCCTGCGGTGACGAAATCACGCGTGCCGCGATCATCCTCGAACCGGCCATACTGGGCAAACACCCCGGCAGAAACCGACAATTCGTCGGAGTAAAGATGCGAGAGTGAAACAGTTCCACCGCCCGATGTCTCAGTGAAGGACTCGTTGACCTCGCGCTTGGCAAGCAGGTTTGCGCGGAAGTCGGTATCGGGGGTGAACACGCCCGGACGGGTAAAGGCTGCGCCCAACTGATAGTTGAATTGCCGGTAGTCTACGGTGGCGCCGAGCCCCGAGACGGAGGCATCGAGGCGCAGTTGCTCGGCTTTTCCGGCAAGATTGCGGTGCAGCCAGAAGGTCTCGATGCCGACACCTTCGCTGCTGGAGACGGTTCCGCCAAGGCCGAGGCGCCGCAGTTTTCGCTCGTCGACGACAATCTTCAGCGGCAACGTTCCGTCGGCTTCGACCGTCTCGGCTTCCGTGATGGACTGCGATCCGAAGACGCCGAGGCGCTCCAGTCGCTTTTTCGCGCGCTCGATGTCGTCTGGGTCGAACGTCTCGCCCGGCACCAAGCCGGTATGGCGGGCGACGAACGCGGCATCCATGCGCTCGGTGCCCTCGACCGTGACCGGTCCGTAGGTTGCCTGCGGCCCGGCTTCGACCGAGAGGACGACGTCCAGTTGCCTGTCCGGGTGGTTGGCTGTTGCGGTCCGGCTCGTCACTTTTGCCGTGGGATGGCCCTGCTGGCGCCATCCCTCGCGGGCCAGTTGCGACGTCACGCGGACCGTGTCGGCCCTCGCCGGGGCGCCTGGCGCAAAACCGGCGTCTTCAAAAGCCTCGACCTTGTCGCGGTCATCAAGGGTTGGCGGCGCGGCGCCCTCAACATCGGCGCGTCCGAAAACATAGGCCGGGCCCGGATCGATGCGGATCGCGATCTCCGACGTGGCACCCAGTTCTGTTCCGATGGCAACGTCCGCAGCTTCCATCCCGTTGATTTCTATGGAAATCGATCCGCCATACCGCCCCTCGTTGTAGAGTGCGGCCAGCAGGCGGCGGTAGTCGCCTTGCGCGCGCGCAAGCAGTCCGGCGCTTCCGCCGACAGCCTCGTTTCGGCCCTGCCAGAGCGCGGAAGCGGCCTTGAGCGCGTCCTCGACACCGGCATCCGTCCCCTCGGCAACGAAAGTGACAGCATACCGCTTGGGATCGATGAAGTTGATCGCGTCCTTGCCGGCAGCGCTCTCGCACGGGCCGATGATGCAGCGGCCGAACAGCTCCACAGCCGATACCGGCGTTGCAGACACAACGCCGGTCAATGCCAGTGGCAGCAGAATGCCGCGAAAACTCACCAAAAACATCACTCGACTGGAACTGCGCAGATCACGGCCATCCGTTGATCATAACAGGGGCGAAAAGCCGATGGTAGCGACCATTTCAGGGTCGAACTGTGCTGTCAGACTTGCGCCTGGTGATGGAGGCGCGGTTCGCGCAGGCTGCGGTCGTGGCGTCCTTCGCCGATTTCCTCGATGATCTTGGCGCAGAAGGCATCCAGATCGTCAGGTTTGCGCGAAGTGATCAATCCCTGGTCGGTCACGACCGCGCTGTCTTCCCACAATCCCCCGGCGTTCTCGACATCGGTCCTTATCGATCCGTACGAGGTCACCCGGCGTCCCTGGATCACGCCCGCCTCGATCAGCAGCCATGGTGCGTGGCAGATTGCAGCAACGACGTTTCCGGTGTGGAAGAAATTGCGCACAAAGCTGACCGCCGTCGCGTCGGCGCGCAGGATGTCCGGGTTCATCTGCCCACCGGGCAGTACGAGCGCATCGAAATCCTCGACACGCGCCTCTGAAAGAAGCAGATCCACATCGACCGACTGGCCCCAGTCCTTTTCGTCCCATCCCTTGATGCTGCCGCCTTGCGGCGCGATGACGGTAACGGTCGCACCTGCGGCACGCAGCTGGCGCATGGGCTCCATCAGTTCGGACTGCTCAAAGCCGTTCGTTGACAGGATCGCGATCTTTGCGTCTGTGATGCTGGTCATGCGGTCACTCCTTTGCATTCATTCCGATGTCTCCGGCAGTGGCGGCATGCCCTTCCGAAGCACCTCACCCGGACTAACGGCGTTGCCATGGCTTTGGTTCCAAATGGCTTGGGTTTCCAAAAGGCCGGGCGCCCGTCGCGCGGCCGTGGCGGCAAAGGAATTCGGGGAGGCATTTGCAGGCGGAGGATGCGGTGCGGGATCGCCGCGCCATCGCGGTCCGCGCCGCGCTCATAGGTTCAGGGGTTTGATGCCACCCCAGAACCTACGCCTTCAGGATCGTCGCCGTAGTGACGGATCAGGAACCGACCGAACTGATCTTATGGGCGGAGCGGGCCAGCCACGCGGGATTGATCTCGACGCCCCAGCCCGGAGCATCCGTCACTGTCGCCTTGCCATCGACGATATCGTAGGGCGAGGAGACGAACAGGCCGTACTGCCAGGGATAGTAATCCTCGCGCTCGATGGAAAATTCCAGGTACTTCCCCGCGTTCGGAATTGCGCGCAGCAGGTGCATCGTGAACAGCGTCACCATCGACCAGTTGGCGCAATGCGGCGTGCAGGGCAAACCTGCCTTGTGCGCCATCTCCGCAACCCGCAAGGTGCGGGTCAGCCCGCCGAGATAACAAATGTCCGGCTGCACCACATCGACAGCCTTCATGTCGATCATCCACCGCCAGTTCGGCAGTTCACAATCCTGCTCGCCGCCGGTAACGTCGATCGACAGCGCATCCGTCACGCGCTTGGTCTGCTCGTATTCCCAATAGGGGCACGGTTCCTCGAAATGGCTGATGCCGTGGTCCTGCAACATCTTGCCGACCTCGATGGCCTGCTCCGGGCCATAGCAGGAGTTGGCATCCACCAGGAGCGCGATGTCATCGGCCATGGCCTTGCGCATCGTCGGCACGATCTCTTCCGTCCGGCCAGGCCATTCATCCTTGCCCCGGCCAACTTCAGCGCCGATGCGGAACTTGAAGGCGTCGAACCCGAATTCGTCACGCAGGCGGCTCAGGCGATCAGCCTCGTCGCGCGGGGTGATGTCGCGTTTCATCGAGGAGGCATAGGTCCGCAGCGGACCCGGTGTGCCGCCGATCAGTTCGCAGACCGGCTTGCCCTCGATCCGCCCCCGCAAATCCCACAGCGCGGTATCGAGCCCGCCAATCGCGCGCTGGAGGTAGGAGCCGGGGAACTTGTGTTCCCGCTCCGGGATCAGATCGACAAGATGGTCGATATCAAGGGCCGACTGGCCCAGCGCATGCGGGGCGACCTGCCGATGGACGACCTGCGCGGTGATGTCAGCGCAATAGGGCGCGACCTGCCCCCATCCGATGTCGCCGGTGTCGGTCGTCACCTTGACGAAGCAGACGAATTCGGTGGCGAAGGTCTCGATGTGGGCGATTTTCATGATGGTCGAATCCATGGTCGGGTTGTGGATTTCCTAGCGGGTCGATTGGACTTGCGGTAAGGTCCAATCTGGCAAAATATCCAGACCACTTTACGCCAACCGGGCAGGATCACGCATGAAGACCAAGGCCGGCGCGATCCTGTCTTCCATCCGTATCGACAGGTCGCAGGATCACAAGATCAGCGTCCAGCTGTACATGGGGCTTCGCGACCTCATCCTGTCGGGTGGCCTGACCGGCGGCGAGCGATTGCCTGCGACCCGCACCTTGTCCAACGAACTGGGTGTGTCGCGCACGACAGCACTCGATGCGGTCAGCCGGCTGATTGCCGAGGGACTGCTGGAGACGCGGATCGGTGCCGGCACCTTTGTCAGCCACAAGATGACCGGCCGTGCCCGGATAGAGACCGAACCTGCCACCCGTGACGAAGCAAGGGCGCCGCGCCTTTCGTCATCCACGATGCGGGCGCGCGAACTGTTTGCCGAGCGCCGGCGCCTGCCGCACAAGTCGCAAGCCTTTGTCACCGCCCTGCCCGCCTTGGGCAATTTTCCGATGGCGCAATGGGCGCGGCTTTCGGCGCGGCATCTCCGATCGGATCGCGATACCATCATGGGCTATGGCGATCCCTTCGGGTTGCCACGGCTCAGGGTGGCGATCGCGGCCCATATCAATGCCAGTCGCGGCATTCAGGTGGACCCGGACCTGATTTTCATCGTCGGCGGCGCACAGCATGCGTTCTCGCTGATCGGTGCCATGCTGCTCGATCACGGCGACAAGGTCTGGTTCGAGAACCCCGGCGCCATCGGCGCGCGCAATGCGTTCATTTCGCAAGGTGCCGACCTTGTGCCTGTGGCCGTTGATGACGAAGGCATCGTCGTCGAGGACGGTCTGGCCCAGGCTCCCGATTTCCGTCTGGCGTTTGTCACGCCGTCGCATCAGCAGCCCTTGGGCAAGGTCCTCAGCCTGTCACGTCGCCTCGCGCTTCTGGACGCTGCGGACCGGGCCGATGCCTTCGTCATCGAGGATGACTATGACGGTGACTTCTATTTCGGACATCAGCCGCTGCCCACCTTGAAAAGCATCGATACCAAGGGCCGGGTGATTTATGTCGGCACCTTTTCCAAGACGCTGTTCCCGTCGCTTCGCCTCGGCTTTGTTGTGGCACCGGCCAGCATGGTCGATGCCATGTCGGCGATCTTTTCGTCGGCGCTGAGTGGAGTGCCGACCTGGCCGCAGGCCGTCGTGGCCGATTTCATCGACGAAGGACATTTTGCGACGCATGTCAGGACCATGCGCCAGCACTACAAGCGGCAGCACGACATCATCCACGAGCACGCCGGTCTGCTCGCGCCGCACATGCAGGTGGAGCGGGGATCGGCCGGGTTCCAGACGGTCGGGTTCTTCACGGACAGGGCACGGGACGAAACGAGCTTCGTCAAGGCGGCGAACGAGGCCGGCCTGACCCTGTCGGGCATCGGCCGGTATTGTCTGACGCCGGTCCGGCACAGGGGCGTCGTGATCGGCTACGGCACGGCCAGCGCCAGTGAAATCAAGCAGGGCATCGAGATCATGGCGAAGCTTCTCGCCTGATCCTGACGCAACGTCCGATCGCCCAAAATTGGTATGGAACAATTTCCATAATGGATATGCGTTGCAGTCCAATGTGACGTTATCCTTTCCCTCCCAAGAAGGACGAATGAGAAAAAGTGCACTGAAATCCAACCACTTAACGGGGAGCGCGACATGATATATCGACTTGCAATTGCAGGGCTTCTGGCCACCTCGGTCATGACGGCGGCGCCTGCGCAGGCGGAAACACTGCGCCTTTTGACCTGGGGCTCCTATGCCCCTGAAGAACTCGTCAAAAAGTTCGAAGAAAAGTATCCCGACATCACCGTCGAGGTGACCTTCTCCAACAACGAGGAAATGGTCGCCAAACTGCGCGCGACCGGCGGCGCGGGCTTCGATCTGGCCCAGCCAAGCCATGACCGCATCTTTGCGGCGCAGCAGGAGTACAACATCTACAAGCCGATGGACCTGTCCAAGATCAACACGGCCGGCATGCAGGCAAAACTGCTCGAAGGCGTGAAGGCGAACACGACCATCGACGGCGAAGTCTATGCCGTTCCGCACCAGTGGGGCACGTCGGGCCTGATGGCCAACATGGACATGGCACCGGACGTCGCCGCATGGGGTGACCTCTGCGATCCGAAGTACAAGGGCAAGACATCGATGCGCCTGCGGCGGACGATCCTGCTCGGCATGGCCTTCGACATGGGCGAAGATCCGTTTGCGGCCTATGCCGACCTTGCGAAGTACCAGACCATTCTCGACAAGGTCTCCGACAAGCTGATCGCTTGCAAGGACAACCTCAAGGCCTACTGGAAGGGCGGCGACGACCTTTCGGCCATGATGCTTTCGGGCGAAATCGTTGCCTCGGAAACCTGGGACTCGACGGCCTACAAGCTCTATGGCGAAAACCAGAAGATCGTGTTCGTGCCGCCGAAGACCGGCGCGCTCGCCTGGATCGACACCTTCGCCCTGCCGCGCAAAGGCGAAGCTGACGATGCTGCCTACAAGTGGATCAACTTCGTGCTCGATCCCGAGAACGTCCCGATCATGTCGGCCAGCACCGGCGCGATCGCGGCTGTCGAAGGAGGCCTCGACCTGTTACCGGACGCAAGCAAGGCCGCCGTCAAGGCAGCCTTCAGCGACGAGGACATCAACAACCTGAAGTTCTTCGCCAACATCCCTCCGGGCGTCGAAGACATGGAAGGCAAGACGCTTGAAAAGATCAAGGCTGCCACCGGCGCTGAATAAGCCCCGGCCCTGCCTTCGCGCGATCTGACCGAAGCTGCTGCGCATCGCAACCTTGCGCAGCAGCTTTTGCAACTTTCCAAACCCTTCGCAGGACATTCGATGCAATCGACCGCCGAGCATGATCTGGAATGCGTGCAGGTTTCCAAGCGCTTCGGTTCCGTTCGCGCCGTGGATGACGTCTCGTTTGTCATTCCCAAAGGTTCGTTCTTTTCCATTCTCGGGCCGTCAGGCTGCGGCAAGACAACCCTGATGCGCATGATCGCCGGGTTCGAACAGCCGAGCGCGGGCGATATCCGGATCAAGGGCAAGTCCGTCATCGGCACGCCGCCCAATCGCCGCAACGTCAAGATGGTGTTCCAGCATCTGGCGCTGTTCCCGATGATGAATGTCTATGAAAACATCGCCTATGGCCTGCGTTGTGCCGGAGCGTCGAAGGATGTGATCCGCACCAAGGTGCATGATGTTCTCGAACGCATTTCCCTGCCGGATGTCGCCAACCGGGAAATCACCCAATTGTCGGGTGGCCAGAAACAGCGCATCGCGATTGCGCGCTGCATGGTGCTTGATCCCGATGTCCTGCTGCTGGACGAACCGCTCGGCGCGCTGGACCTGAAACTGCGCGAAGCGATGAAGATCGAACTGAAGTTGCTGCAGCACCAGTTCGACACAACGTTCGTTTACATCACCCATGACCAGTCCGAAGCCCTCGTGATGTCCGACAATGTGGCCGTCATGAATGGTGGCAAGTTCGTCCAGGTCGGGACCCCGCAAGAACTCTATCACAAGCCGGCCGCCGCCTTTGTCGCGGGCTTTGTCGGGCAGACGAACCGCTGGGCGGGGCGCGTCACGCGCATCGAGGGCAATGAGGTGGAGGTTGCAACCGAGGGCGGCCTGAATGTGCGCGGCACTGTTTGCGGCACGGGCATGCCGCAGGTCGGCGATGCCGTGAGCGCATTCGTGCGGCCCGAATTCATCACGGCGGAGCGGTCCGGCGGCGAAACCCTGCAGGCTGACGCCGCCCACAACGTGATTGCCGGCAAGGTGGACAGCATCCTGTTCAATGGCGCCAACAGCCGCGTCCTTGTCCGTGATCGGGCGGGCGAACTCATCGAGGCCGATGTCGTTCTGACCGGGGGCGCAAACGACCCGAAGCCGAAGGACGAGGTCCTTTTGTCATGGCCCGTCGCGCAAACCATGAGCTTCCGGGATTGAGGGCGGACTGACGATGCAAAAGGACATCCGGCGCCTTTCGCTTTTGCTGCTTTTTGCACCCTTTGCGCTATGGATCACGCTGCTCATCATCCTGCCGCATCTTGGAATGCTGCACATTTCGCTGCGCGAGAAGGTCGCGCCACGGGTCTACGAGTTCGGCTTCGCGAACTATCTGAATTTCTTCAACGAACCGATCTACTGGAACACTCTTTTGCGCACCGGGTCGATGTCGCTCGTGGTGACGTTTCTGGCGTTGTTGCTGGGGTTTCCCATCGCCTACTACATCGCCAAGATCGCCGGCCGGCGTTCGCGCGGCGCGCTGTTCCTGATGTGCCTGATCCCGCTCTGGGTCAGCGACCTGATACGCGCGTTCGGCTGGATATTGTTGCTGCGCGAAACCGGGGTCGTTTCCAGCACCCTGCAATGGGCGGGCCTGATCAACGCACCCATCGAGTTTCTCTACAATGATGCCACGGTGATCATGGGGCTGGTCTATACCGTGATCCTGTTCATGATCGTGCCGCTTGTCTCCACGCTCGACGGCATGGACGATGCCATGATCGAAGCGGGTTACAACCTTGGTGGCAACGGACCCACCGTGCTGCGCCGGATCATCATTCCCTATGCGATGCCCGGCATCGTCTCGGGCTGCATCGTCGTGTTCATGCTGACAGCGGGCAGCTACCTGACGCCGATCCTTTTGGGCGGCAAGAATTCCAGCTGGTTCACCGAACAGATCTATGACCAGTTCATCACCCGCTACAACTGGGAGGCCGGTGCCGCGTTCGGCTTCGTGCTGCTGGCCTTCACGTCGCTGGTGGTCTGGGCGGGCCTGAAGCTGACGGGACAGACGCTGAACACCACGGTGGCGCGAAGCTGATGGCGATCAAACCCAACATCGTCTTTCTGACCGGCTACCGCATCTATGTCGCGGCGTTCTTTGTATTCCTGGCGGCGCCGCTGGTGGGTGCCGGGATGTTCGCGTTCAACGACTCGACGTTCCCTTCGCTGCCATGGCGGGGCTTCACGCTCGATTGGTTCTTCAACGACACCGAACCGAAGCTTGGCATGTTCCACGACCGCAGGCTGATGCGCGGGCTGTACTATTCCTTCGTCATCGCCAGCTGCGTGTCGCTGCTGTCGGTGTTTGTCGGCACCTGCAACGCGTTCCTGTTTGTTCGCTACCGGTTTCCCGCCAAGGACTTTCTCTACATCATGATGGTGGTGCCGCTGGTCATCCCCGGCGTCATCCTCGGCATCTCGATCCTGCTTGTCGCCAGTTCCATCGCCAACGGGGCCGAGGAGAGCCTGTCGCTGGATCTCGATTTCCTGCGTCCGGGAATTGTTCTGGTGGTGCTTGGCCAGTTTTCCTTCATCACCACGATCACATCGCTCGTCATCATCGCCCGGCTGAAGAAGTTCGACGAAACGCTGGAAGAGGCCGCCTACAACCTTGGCGCCAGCAGGATGCGGGTCTTGCGGACGATCACCCTGCCGTTCCTGTTTCCAGCCATGGCGGCGGCAGGCATCGTGGCGTTTCTGGTCTCGTTCGAGAACTTCAACACCACCCTGTTCCTCGTCGGCTCGGAGGCGCCTCTCACCATCACGATGTATGACCGCATGGTCAAAGTCGGCTCGACGCCCGTCCTCAACGCGGTTTCATTCTTCCTAATGGTCGGGTCAGCCCTCCTCGCCCTCGTGTCGGTTCTGGTGCAACGCGACAAACCCCCAACCTGAAACGGGTGAACCCTCTTGCAAACCTATGACTTCGTGATCGTCGGGGCCGGGTCGGCCGGATGCGTGCTGGCAAACCGGCTGACGCAGAACGGCCGCTATTCGGTCCTGCTGCTGGAGGCGGGCGGCCATGACCGGCACCTCAGGATCTGGATGCCGATCGGCTATGGCATGGCCTTCTACGACAAGCGCATCAACTGGATGTATCACTCCGAACCCGACCCCGGGACCATGAACCGCGTCAGCTACTGGCCGCGCGGCAAGGTGATCGGCGGATCATCCTCGATCAATGCGATGGTCTATATCCGCGGCCATCCGGGCGATTTCGACGACTGGGAGTCCATGGGCAATCCGGGCTGGGGCTGGCGCGATGTGCTGCCCTATTTCCGAAAGAGCGAGACAAGCGATCAGGGCGGCACGGAATGGCGCGGTGGCGACGGTCCGTTGCATGTGTCAACCATGGCGCGGGATTTGCACCCGACATGCCAGAACTTCCTGCGCGCAGCGCAGGAGTGCGGCTTGCCCTATACTGCGGACTTCAACGCCGCCTCGAATGAAGGTGTCGGCTTCTATCAGAACACGGCCAAGGGTGGCCTTCGCATGTCGGCGGCGCGGGCGTATCTGCATCCGGCGCGCAAACGCTCCAACCTCACCGTGATCTCCAACGCGCACGCCACCCGGATCCTGTTTGACGGGCAGCGCGCAACCGGCGTCGAATTCCTGCGAAACGGCAGAACCGAAAGGGCTTTTGCCGGGCGCGAGGTGATCATGTCGGCCGGGGCGGTGAACTCGCCGCAGCTGCTGATGTTGTCCGGCGTCGGTCCGGCGGACGCCTTGAAACAACACGGCATAGACGTGCTGCACCCGCACGAGAATGTCGGCCGCCACCTGCAGGACCATCTGTGCATCGACCACACCTACAAGACCCGAGTGCCGACGCTCAACGACCAGCTTCGCCCGATGCATGGCAAGCTGCGGCACGGCCTTGACTATGTGCTGCGGCGCCGGGGCCCGCTGTCGCTGGGCGTCAATCAGGCCGGCGGCTTCATGAAGACGCGGCCCGATCTGCCACGCCCCAACATGCAGCTTTATTTCTCGCCGGTCAGCTACACCAAGGCACCACCCGGCAAGCGCCCGCTGATGAGCCCGGATCCGTTCTCGGGATTGATCATGGGAACACAGCCGACCCGTCCGACCAGCCGGGGGCATCTGGAATTGCGCTCAGCCAATCCGTTTGATGCGCCGGCGATCCATCCGAACTATCTGTCCACCAACCATGACATCGCCGAACAACTCGAAGGCGCGCGCTTTCTGCGCAAGCTGGCCGCAGCACCGGCGTTTGCCGAAATCCTGGCGGAAGAGATCCGTCCCGGGCCGCAGGTGGAAAGCGATGACGAGATGGTCGCCGACATCCGCGCACGGGCCGGAACCGTGTTTCATCCCGTCAGCACCTGCCGCATGGGCGAAAGCGACCGGGACAGTGTCGTCAATGCGCGGCTGAAGGTTCACGGGCTGGCCAATCTGCGGGTGATCGACGCCTCGGTGTTCCCGGCGGTCACCTCCGGAAACACCAATGCGCCGACCATCATGGTGGCGGAAAAAGGGGCCGACATGATCCTTGCCGACCATGCGGGCACCTGACATGGCACAGCACGACAGCTGCTTTTCTCCCGACTTCAAGCCAGCGCCCTATTGGTGGGATGCATCCCCTCGCCCGAGTGACACCGCTGCCGCGCTGCCTGCCTCCGCAGACGTGCTTGTCATCGGCGCCGGGTACACAGGCCTTCATGCCGCCTTGCAAACCGCGCGCGCCGGGCTTTCAACCGTCGTGATCGATGCGGAAGCTGCGGGTTTCGGATGCAGCACACGCAATGGCGGACAGATTTCCACCAGCGTCAAACCCTCCTTCGATACCCTCACCAAGCGCTATGGCGAAGCGACGGCAATCGCGATCCTGAAGGAAGGGCAGGCCTCGCTCGATCATGTGGCAGCGTTTGTCCGCGCCGAAGCGATCGATTGCGATTTCGGCGTGGTCGGCCGTTTTCATGGCGCCCACACACGGGCGCTGTATGACAAGCTGGAGCGCGACAGCCAGACCTCCCATCCGGGCTTTGAAACCGGTGCCTTCATGGTGCCGCGCGACCGGCAACATGGCGAACTCGGAACCGATGCCTATTGGGGCGGCATTGTCTTTCCGCGCCATGCCAGCATTGATCCGGGAAAATACCATGCGGGGCTTTTGCGCGTCGCCCGCATCGCCGGGGCAGAGATCATCAGCCATTGCCGCGTGACTGATATGGTGCGCGTTGCGCAGGGTTTCGACGTGTCCACCACGTCGGGCCGGATCCGAGCCGCCAAGGTGATCGTCGCGACGAACGGCTATACAGGTCCGCTGACGCCCTTTCAGCAGCGCCGGGTCATTCCGATCGGCTCCTATGTCATCGCCACCGAGGAAATACCGGCGGAAACGATGGATCGGCTGTTCCCGACAAACCGCATCCTCTCCGACACCAGAAAGCTCGTCTATTATTACCGCCCCTCGCCCGATCGCAAACGCGTCCTGTTCGGCGGACGGGTGTCCTTGCAGGAAACCGACCCGCGCAAGAGCGGCCCAAAACTGCATGCGGAACTTGTCCGGCTGTTTCCGGAGTTGGCCGGGACCCGCATCAGCCATTCATGGGCCGGGCTGGTCGCCTATACGTTCGACACGCTCGCGCACTGCGGCGAGGACAAGGGCCTGTTTCATGCCATGGGCTATTGTGGGTCCGGCGTCGGCATGGCCGGGTATCTGGGCTCGAAGGTCGGCAAGGTTGCTGCCGGGCTCGAAGACAAGCTTGGGCCATTCAGCGAAATCCCGTTCCCGACCCGGCCGCTCTATTCCGGAAATCCGTGGTTCCTCGCCCCCTCCGTTGCTGTCTACCGGTTGCGCGACCGCTTGGGCGTTTGACCGGCGGCACCGTATCCAAGCTAGTGAACGAACAAAAGCGTCGCTGACAAAGCAAAAACCACCACGAAAACGCAACCGAAGGCGCTGAGGCCAAGGGGTGCCAGACCTTGGCTTTGCAACTCGCGAAGGTTCAGCGACAGGCCCATCGCGGCAAGCCCGGTCGACATCAGAAACGTCGCGGAAAGGCCTGCCACGGTCTGCGCCTGGTCGCCAAGGTCGATCATGCCGTTGACGGCGGCCAAGGCCACGAACCCGAGCACGAACCAGGGAAATTGAAGACCGCCGGTTACCGCGCCGGCCTGCCCTCTTCCGCGCAAGGCCAATGCCATCGCCAGAACGAGTGGCGCAAGCAACATCACGCGGATCAGTTTGGTGATGGTGCCGGTCTGCCCCGCCTCGGGGCCAAACTGAAAAGCGGCTGCGGTTACCTGCGCCACCTCATGGATGCTGGCACCGCTCCAGATGCCATAGGCTATCGGGTCAAGGCCAAGGGGCCCGGCAAAAAGCGGTAGCGCCAGCATCGCCACGGTTCCGAAAAGCGTGACGCTGGCGACCGCATAGCCGACGTCGGCATCGCTGCCGCGCGCGACCGAATTGGCGGCAACGATGGCTGAAGCGCCGCAGACCGCCGTTCCGGCTGCAACAAGTTGCGTCAAGGGTAGCGGGACCCCGAGCAGACGCCCGGCCAGCACCACTACCAGATAGGTTGCCAAAACGGTCAAAGCCGCCACGGCAAAGGCAGCGACGCCAAGGTCGGCGATCTCGGCCAGCGTGACCTGCAGACCGAGCAAGACGATCCCGAAACGCAGGACCGGCCGGCTGGCAAAAGCGAGCCCGGCGCGCGGGAGGGTGTTCGGCCCGAGCATCACGCGCAGCGCGGCACCTGCCAACACCGACACCAGCATCGGGCTGAGCATGGCCTGCCCTGAAACCTGCCGCACAACCACAGCCGCCGCGGCAATTGCAAGCGCTGTCAAAAGGCCTGGCCAGATGGTGGCGCTGTCCAGCGGCGTTTGATCATCATGGGATGACACGGCGGTCATGACGGTTCCTCCCGACAAGTCCGCCATGTCACATCTGGACAAACGATCCGTCCAACGCATAGTTCTTATCGAAACAATCGGGAAAAGTGATTGATTGAATGACGCTGGAACAATTGCGGATTTTCATGGAAGTCGCGGCACAGCAGCATGTGACGCGTGCGGCCGAGGCCATGAACATGACGCAGTCGGCCGTCAGCGCTGCCATTTCCTCGCTGGAGAACCGGCACGGCGTCGTGCTTTTCGATCGGGTGGGACGGGGCATTGCGCTGACGGAGGCGGGACGTCTGTTCATGGCCCATGCGCAGGCGGTTCTGCTTCGCGCAAGCGAGGCCGAGGCCTTTCTGACCGACCTCGAAGACGGGGTGACCGGACGTTTGCGCATTCGGGCCAGCCAGACTGTCGCCAGCTATTTCCTGCCCGCATACCTGATGCGTTTTCGGGCCCGCCATCCCCAGGTCATGCTGCAGTTCGAGCAGGGGAACACGGCAACGGTCGTCCGGTCATTGCTGGCTGGCGAAGCTGATCTCGGCGTTGTCGAAGGCGTTGTCGATGCGCCGGGACTCAGTGTGCAGCCGGTCGCCAGGGACTGGCTGCGTGTTGTCGTCGGCAACGGGCACCCTTGGGCTGACAAGTCCCCCCTGTCGGTCGAAGATCTGGCGCAAGCCGACTGGGTGATGCGCGAAGCCGGTTCCGGTACGCGCGCAGCGTTCGATACAGCGCTGTCCGAGTGCGGCATCAAGCCGGAAAGCCTTTCGGTGCTGTTGCAGCTTCCATCCAATGAAGCCTGCATTGCTGCGATCGAGACCGGAACCGGTGCCACTGTCCTGTCACGGCTTGCCGCCGCTCCGCACATCGCGCAGGGCCTTGTCGTCGAAGCCAACTTTGATCTGCCGGTGCGGACCTTCTCGGTCCTGACACCCCGCAACAGGCATCAGAGCCGCGCAGCCTTGGCGTTCATCGCCCAGATGACCGAGAGCGAAAGCGCTGCATGAGGCTGCGTGGCAGGTCTGCTGCGCCTTCGATCGGAGTGGGCTGGGCGGCCCTTCACGTGCGATCGGCTGCCGGACCATCCGGTGCACACAACTAATTTCATTCGTCATTTCATGCACTTGACCATTCAAGGCATGACGCTGGCAGCGGCCGGAAGGTTCCCTGCGGAAACCTAGTTGACTCGAAATTCCAATCTTCTATAAAATATAAGATGTAAGATCTGGGATTTGGAGAGGTCTTATAACGGCTCATATGAATCCACGGAGGAGACCATGTTTTCAAACGTTCACAAGTCGCTTGTGGCTACCGCAGTTGCGTTCGCGCTCGGCAGTACCGCAGCACTCGCGCAGACCGCCTATCCGCAAAAAGTCGTCACGCTCGTGACCCACTCAAGCCCGGGCAGCGGCAGCGATGTCTTCCTGCGCTCGATCACCAAGTATCTTGCCCCGATCATGGGCGTCGATTTCGTGGTCGAAAACATCACTGGCGGCGGCGGGGCGAAAGCCATGGCGGCGCTCGCCAAGGCACCGGCGGACGGCAGCATTTTCTATGCCACCACGCCGACCTACATCTTCACGTCCCTGCTGAGCGCACCCGAGTTCACCTACAAGGATCTTGATCCGCTGGTGAACGTGTTCATCGACGAAGAGATCCTGTTCACCCGCTCTGAAAGCCCATACCAGACGCTGGAAGACGTCATGGCTGTTGCGCGAAATGGCGAAGGCAAGTGGGGCGCTTCAACCCCCGGTTCGCTGGAACGCCAGGCCATGGAGCGGTTGAAGACGGCCGCTGGCGTCTCGCCTGCGATCGTGACGCATGACGGCGGCGGCGAAATGACGATCAACGTCCTGAACGGCACGCTCGACATGGGCGTCGGCGAATTTGCCGAACTGCGCCCGCAGATCGATGGCGGCACCGTGCGCGTTCTGGCGGTCTTCAGCGAGACGCGTCTTGCCGGTGCGCCGGACATTCCGACCGTCAAGGAACTGGGCTACGACGTCGTGGTGCAGAAGTTCCGCGGCCTTGCAGGGCCGAAGGGCCAGCCGGCCGAGGTGATCGCGGCGTGGGAAGAAGGCATCCAGAAGGTGCTTGCCGACCCGGCCTACAAGGCGGTGTATGAGGCAGAAATGCTTTCGGCCGCCTATCGCAACAATGCCGACACAGTGGCGTTCACGCAAAAGTTCGCAGCCGATACGGAAGAGTTCTTCCGTGCAACCGGCGTGATCGAGTGAAGCGCGTCGCGCCGGTCACCACCGGCGCGACCCCTTTCCGGAAGGACAAGGCGTGACCAAGGATATCGTCGGTGGCCTGCTCATGCTGGCCGTTTCCATCCTGTATTTTCTGCAGTCGATGAACATTCGCAAGAGTTCCATGGCCGATGACGTCGGCGCGCATGGTGTGCCGCAGGCCTATGCGGTGATGCTGGGACTGCTTGCGGTTGCGCTGGTGGCCAAGGGCGTCATCGAGCGGCTGACCAGTCCCGCACAAGTGGCGGCCACGCAAGAAGAGCGGGACGCGCTGAAGCGGTCGCTGCTCGGAATGGCGACCATGCTGGGGATCGGCGTCGGTTACCTGCTGGTGGTTTCGACGCTCGGCTACATCGTGTCGATGGTGCTGCTGGTGGCGATTGTTGCCTACTATCTGGGCGCCTCGCCCGGCTTGCAGATGGCAGCGGTTGCCGTGGGCGGAACCCTCGTACTCTGGGCCGTCTTTGACCTGCTTCTCGGCATTTCCATGCCTGCGGGCATTTGGGCAGATTGGATGTGATGTGATGGACATGCTGACACAGATCTTTGGTCTCGTAACCGGCACGCCGCTCATTGCGGTGGTGTTTGGCGGCGTCGCCTGGGGGATCATCGGCGGTGCCCTGCCGGGGATTTCGCCGTCGATCACAATGGCGCTGTTGCTGCCGTTTACCTACACGATGGACCCGACCATGGCGATCGTGATGCTGGCATCCACCTATGTCGGCGCAGAATATGGCGGGTCGATCCCCGCGATCCTGATCAACACGCCCGGCACCAATGCCGCTGCCGCGACAACGCTCGACGGCTATCAGATGAAGCTGCAGGGGCGCGGCCCCGAGGCTTTGGGCATCTCTCTTTATGCGGGCGTCGTCGGCGGGGTCATCGGCCTCGTCATGCTGATCGCGCTGACCGAGCCGCTGGCGCGGGTGGCGCTGCTGTTCACGCCGCCGGCTTATTTCGCGCTGGGCATTCTGGGCTTGAGCGTGATTGCCTCCCTGTCGGGCGGATCGCTGATCAAGGCCCTGATGGCCGGCATCATCGGCATGATGATCGCGACCGTGGGCACCGATCCGGTATCGGGCGTCACACGGTTCACCTTCGGCAGTTCTGACCTGCTTTCGGGCATCAAACCCATCCTGATCATGGTCGGGCTGTTTGCGGTCAGCGAACTGTTCATGCAGGCCGGTCTCGGCGCCTGGGTCACAGGGATAGTCAAGGACATCCGCGTGCGCCTGCCGGACCGTGCGATGCGCCGCAGGCTGGTCAGGCCACAGTTGATCGGTTCGGGCATCGGAACTTTCGAAGGTGTCATGCCCGGTGCCGGCGGCACGATCGCCTCCTTCATGGCCTATAACGAAGCGCGCCGCTGGTCCAAGAATCCCGAGGAATACGGACACGGTTCGCCGGAAGGCGTCGCCGCGCCGGAGGCGGCCAACAATACGGTGGCTTGCACGGCGCTGGTGCCGATGCTGAGTTTCGGCATTCCCGGGTCGAACGCGACTGCGGTCTTGATGGGCGGCTTCCTGATCCACGGCCTGATCCCCGGACCGACCCTGTTCCAGAAATCCGAAGAGGTGATCGTCGGGCTGTATACCGGCCTTGCCTTTGCGCAGTTCGCGATGCTGCTGCTCGGCATCGTCATGCTGCCGATCTGCATCTGGATGGTGAACCGCCCGAAGGCCTATCTTATGGCGTTCATCTATGCGCTGATCTTCTCGGGCATCTATTCTCTGAACCAGAGCCTTTTCGACCTTTCCATCGTGCTGGTCGCCGGTGTTGCCGGATACGCCATGCGGCTGTTCGGGATGCCGTTCCTGCCGATGGTTCTGGGTCTGGTGCTCGGGTACATGGTCGAATCGAACTACCGCAGGTCGCTTGTGCTGTCGGGCGGCGACCACATGGTCTTCCTCGAAAACGCGATCTCGGCAGGCTTCCTGGCTGTCGCGACGATCTTCGTGATCGGCTCCCTGGGCATGCCTTTGTGGCGCCGCTTCATGGCAAAGCCTGCAACTGACAGCCCTTCCTGACATCGAGAAGAAGAGTTTCACCATGCAAACCGCCTACATCCCGCCCCTGTCCGGCAAGGTCGCCATCGTCACGGGCAGTTCGCGCAACATCGGGCGTGCGATCGCCCTGCGCCTTGCGCAAGAGGGTGCCGCCGTCGTGATCAACGGCAACAGCAAGCCGGAGCAGGTCGATGCCGTGGTCGCGGAAATTGCTGCGATGGGTGGAAAGGCGGTCGGCTGTATCGCCGACATTTCGACCGAAGAGGGCGCGCAGCGGCTGATCGACACCGGCGTGGCGGCGTTCGGGCGTCTCGACATCCTCGTGAACAACGCCGCCGTCCGGCAGGAGGCTGACCTCGCCACCACGACCCTTGCAGACTGGCATCGCATTCTCGGCATCATCCTCGATGGGGCCTTTCTCTGTGCGAAAGCGGCCCAGCCGCATCTGGCCGCCAGCAAGGCCGGTGCAATCGTCGCCATCGGCGGCATGACCGGCAGCACCGGGGCAAAGTCGCGGGTTCATGTGGCGACCGCCAAGGCAGGCCTGATCGGCATGACCAAGGCACTGGCCTGGGACCTTGCCGGCGACAACATCACCGTCAATCTCGTGTCACCGGGCATGATCGAGACGGAACGCGACCTGTCATCGGCGCCCGCAAAACCGAAACATCATGCGGTTCACACCCCCCTGATGGGGCGGCGGGGAACGCCGGAAGAAATCGCAGGAATGGTGCAGTGGCTTTGCGGTCCCGACGCGCGGTTCGTGACCGGCCAAACCCTGCACATCAATGGTGGAACTTTCCTGCCCTGACCGGCGGGATCGAAAGGACGTGGCATCATGCCGGAACAGACGTTGAGCGGGCTTGAAGACAAGTGCCTGTCGGTCGTGCGCCTGCCGCGGCGGCAGGCAAAGCCCCGCACTACCGGGCTGACCATCGTGGCAGACCGGGGGCTTGGTCCCCATGCCCATGCCGACCTGATGGCGACGGCAGCGGACTACATCGACATCGCCAAGTTCGCGATGGGTGTTGCCCGGCTGATGGACCGTGGCGTTATCGAGGCCAAGATCGCGGCTTACGCGGAAAACGACATACCGGTGTTCTTTGCGGGCGAGATCTCCGAACTGGCCATCATGCAAGGGGTCGCGACCGACTACTTCCGCCAGATCAAGGCACTTGGCGGCTGGGGTGTGGAGGTTTCAAACGCGCAGGTCGCGATGGGCATCCCGGAAAAGGCCGCGCTCATCGCCATGGCACGCGAATGCGGGCTGGAGGTGGTGGCCGAGTGCGGGCGCAAGGGCGGGGTCGACTGGGCGGGCAGCACCAAGCTGGTGGCAGCTGAAGTCCGCGCCTGTCTCGAGGCCGGCGCATGGCGTGTCCTGGTGCAGGCCGAAGGCGTCAACGAAGGTGTCGAGAAAGCCAACGACCGGCTCATTCAGGACCTCGTCGGCGAGTTCGGGCTGGACCGGCTGATTTTCCAGGCCAAGGAGGACGGGCTGATCCCGTGGTTCCTGAAAAGCTTCGGGGCGCGGGTCAATCTGGATGTGGACAGCGATCAGGTACTCGACCTCGAGAGCCAGCGCCGCGGTCTGCGCAAGCGTGGTGTCTTCGGGCTGATGATCTAGCCCGCCCAAGTCTTTCGGAAGCTACCAAGGAATACCGATCATGGCCCATGTTGCCAAAATGGATGGCCCCACACTCTCGCAGCAGATGGCCGACGCGTTCAGCGCATGGACGCTTGACGCCCTCAGCCCCCAGGCGCGCGATGTGGCCGTGATGGACCTGATCGACATGGCAGGGCTTTGTCTAGCTGCGCGGCGTGAACCCTACATGCAACAGATCGCTGCAGGCTGGGACAGCGAAGGCAACTGCACCGCCATCGGCCAGGCGCAGACTTTCGATGCCGCCGGTGCTGCGGTCATGAACGGCGTCGCCACCCACGGCGAGGATTTCGATGACACGCTGGAAGGCGCGCCGATCCGGGTCGGTGCGATGGTCATTCCCGCCGTGCTGGCCGCTGCTGAACGTTTCAACCTTTCAGGCGAGCGCACGCTGGTCGGCATGGTCGCGGGCATGGAGGCCGTGTGCCGCCTCAATCACGTGGCTGCCGGGCACATGCATCGCGCCTGCTTTCATCCGGTCGGCGTGATCGGTGCACTGGGTGCCGCCATGGGCGCCGGCACTGCGCTCGGGCTCGACCGGGAACGCCTTGCCATGGCGATGGGTGTTGCCGGCAGCTTTGCCTCGGGCATCATCGAGTTCCTGACAGACGGCGCCTGGACCAAACGTTTGCATCCGGGATGGTCGGCGCAGTCGGGTCTTCGCGCGGCTCTGATCGCGCGGCAGGGGTTCTTTGCACCCGCGACGATCCTGGAAGGCGAGCACAACTTCTTTCGCGCTTTTGCACCCACCGCCAAGCCCGACTACAGCCACGTCACCCGTGGCTTGGGCAGCGAATTCTACATGGAGCGCATTGTCTTCAAGCCCTATGCCTGTGGCACGATGATCCATCCCTATATCGACTGCATGATCCGTCTGGCGCGTCTCGGCGTCGATCCGGATGCGATCGACACCATCGTCTGCCCGACCGGCGAAGGTCTGGTGCATCGCCTTTGGGAGCCGCTCGCCGGCAAGCACCGCCCGCCTTCGGGATATGCGGCAAAATTCAGCATGCCGTTCTGCATGGCGGTCGGGTTCTTTGACGGCGATGCCGGTCTTCGCCAGTTCACCGATGAGCGCGCCCGTGATCCGCGCGTGCTCACGCTGGCCGAGAAGATTTCCTATGTCATTGATCCTGAAAACGAATACCCGCGCAACTACAGCGGCCATATCCGGGTGACGATGAAAGACGGCAGCACACATTCGCTGGATCAGCCGCACATGCGCGGCGGGGTCCACGAGCCGCTGTCCCTCGACGAGATAAAGGCAAAGTTCCGCGCGAACGTGCTTTATGGCGGCTGGGATGCGGACCTCGGCGAGCGGCTGCTGGCGTTTTGTGAAAACATTGCCGATCACCGCGATCTGAAGGGACTGGCGGAGTTCCGGCAATGACCACACCGCGCATTCCGCCTGTGCTGACCCTGATCCAGACGACCGAAGACAAAGAGGAGCGCACAATGACAGGCAATCCGAAGCCCCACGGGCACGACGACCCGCTGGACCCGTCGGCACAACCGTCGCCGAGGACCGATGTCGATGCCGAATTCCGGGGGCCGATCTCCAAGCCGCTCTACCAGCAGGTTAAAGAGCATCTGATCCGCCGGGTGCTGCAGGGCGAATGGAAGCCCGGCGAATGCCTGCCGAGCGAGATGAAGCTGGCCGAAGCCTACGGGCTGAGCCAGGGAACGGTGCGAAAGGCGATCGAAGAACTCGCGCAGGACGGGTTGGTCAGTCGTCATGCGGGACGCGGCACCTTTGTCACCTCGCACAAGGGCGACTACCGGCCGTTCCGCTTTCACCGCTTCCAGTCGGAAATGGGCAAGCAACTGACCGAAAACCGGCTGGACTACATCAGTGTTTCCGCCGGACGAGCCTCGACCCGGGCGTCCAAGGCCCTGCAGATTTCGGTCAATGCAGAAGTCACAGAACTGGTGCGCCTGCGAAACCTCGATGGCCAGCCGGCCCTGCTTGAGCGCATCGTGATTGGCACGGAGCTTTGCCCCGGCTTTGAAAGCATTGCGATCGCGGAGAAGCCGAACTCCATCTATCTGGCGCTCGAGCAACACTACAACCTGCTGATCGTGCGTGTCGATGAACGGGTCAGGGCCCGTCCGGCAGGCGCGGACGAGCAGCGGTATCTGAACATCCAGCTTGGCGCGCCGATCCTGGAAGTGGAGCGTGTTGCCTACAGTCTGGGTGACGAGCCGGTCGAATGGCGGATCTCCACCTGCGAGACGGGCCAGATCCACTACTGGAACAGAACCACCGGCTGATCCCTGCCTGCACGACCCTTTCCCCCGGCGCCCGGTCCGGCGCCGAACATGTCTGTATTGCCCGATACCTACCTACCTGCCTGAGAGAGGGCGCGACCATGACGACCACCGAACACCCGATCGCCAGCACCCATTCCGTGTCGGACCGCTTGTCCACCTGGATTGCCGGATTGGCCCCAGGCGACATTCCCCAGTCCGTGCGCCGTGCGGTGGCCGATACCGTCCTCGACACGGTCGGCCTGTCGATTGCCGCGGTCGGCACCGATTACGGGATCGCCGTGCGCAAGGCGGCCCTCGGCCCCGGCGTCTGTACTGTCTTCGGGTCGGAAACGCCGCAGGATTCGTTTTCCGCAGCGCTGGTCAACGGCACCACGGGACATGGCGAGGATTATGACAACACCTATGAAGGCTGCCCCGTCCACAGCGGTGTGGTCATGGTCCCTGCCCTCACGGCAGCAGGCGAAGCATGGGGGCTTTCTTCCGACCGTGTGGCGCTCGGCATGGCTGTCGGGATCGAAGTGATGTGCCGCCTCGGCGCGATTGCCGACAAGGCAGTCCACAAGGCCGGGTTCCATCCAACCTCGGTGCTCGGTGCGGTTTCCGCAGCGGCCGGCGTATCGGCAGCGCTCGGGCACTCTGCCCGCCAGACACGCGATGCTATGGGCGTTGCGGCCAGCATGTCGTCGGGCATCATCGAATATCTTGCCGATGGATCCTGGACCAAGCGGATGCATCCCGGCTGGGCGGCACAATCGGGTTTGCGGGCGGCGGCCATGGGTGGCGCCGGGTTTCGCGGACCGGTCACGATGTTCGAAGGCACGCACGGCCTGTTCAAGGCGTTTGCGCCCAGTATCGAGCCCGACTTCGAAGAATTCCTGTCCGATCTCGGGGACCGCTGGGAGGCCGCACGCCTTGCGTTCAAGCCCTATGCCTGCGGAACGATGACCCAGCCCTACATCGATTGCGCCGTGCGCCTCGCCGAACAGGGCATTCAGGCCGACGATATCGAGGAGATCACCTGCCGCGTCGGCGAAGGTACCGTCCACCGTCTGTGGGAGCCGCTCGCGCTGAAACAGTCGCCACCGACGGCTTACGCCGCAAAGTTCAGCGGGCCTTACTGTGTCGCTGCGGGCTTCCTTTATCGCGATGCAGGCCTTGCGCAGTTTACCGAAGCAACCGTCCGCGATCCGGCGCTTCTGGCGCTGGCCGCGAAAGTCGGTTTCGTTGTCGACCCGGCCAACGAATATCCGGCGAACTATACGGGCCATGTCGCTGTTCGGCTGAAGAGCGGGCAGGTGATCGAAGAAAACCAGTTGCAGATGCGCGGCGGGGCGCGCCAACCGCTGACCCGTGACGACCTGATGCGCAAATGCGCGGCCAATCTGGTGTTTGGCGGCTGGTCTGCGGCGGCAGCCGAACCTTTGGCGCGTTTTGCCGATGACATGATCGACAGCCGCGAGCCGTTTTCGGCCGCTGCCTTCGGCGCGCGTCGGCACTAGGCAGCATCCAATGCTTGCGCAGGTGTCGCCCCTCCTCGGTTCGCTCGACATTGTGACCGTCCTGACGGTGGTCGCCATCTGCATCGGTGCGGCTGCCGTCAGCGGCATGAGCGGATTTGGTGCGGGGCTGATCATCACCCTGTTCATTACCCCGATCATCGGGGTTCGGGCGGTGGTGCCGGCCATGTCGGTCGTGATGCTGATCAACAACCTCAGCCGTGTGTGGTTTTTCCGGTCGGGCCTGAACTGGCGCATCGTGCGGCTGGTCGCCATTCCGGGCGTCATCACCTCGGTGTTCGGGTCGATGCTCTATGTGCGGATGGAGTCCGACCTCATCCAGACCATCCTCGGCTCGTTCCTGATCGCCTCCATTCCGCTGCGCCGTTGGCTCAATGCGCGCCAGTGGAGGCCCAACGACCTGACACTGGTTGCGACCGGTGGCGCCTTCGGCTTTCTCGGCAGCCTGATGGTCGGGGCCGGTGTCTTGATCGTACCCCTGCTCTTGGGCGCCGGACTTGCCGGATCCGCCCTGCTTGCAACCGATGCCGCCATCGCGGTCGCCGTCAACGTCGTGAAGATCGTGATGTTCGGGCAGTTGGATGTCCTGAATACGGAGTTGTTCGTGCTCTCCGTCCTGATGGGGCTTTGCACGATCCCGGGCACATGGATCGCCGCGCTGATCGTCAACCGCACCTCCTTGCGAATTCACACGGCTCTGGTCGAGGCGCTTCTGGTTTTTGGTGGCGCCCTCATGCTGATCGACGCATGGCGATGACCATGGACTGCAATTTCCTTGCAACAGGCAACCACATGTTCCGGCCGCTGACAACGGTCTCACCCCATCACCAACACACCAGCGCAGGCCGAAGCGGCAGCGCACCCAAAAGGAGAAAACCATGAGCGTACATCACGCCACAGCCCCAGGAACCCCGGACGTTACCCGCCAACTGGCCGAATGGGTCGTTGCCCTGCAAGGGTCGGACATTCCGGCGGATGTGCGGGGCGAAGGATTGCGCACCTTCGTCAACTGGGTCGGCTGTGCCGTCGGTGGCGCCCGCCACGAAACGGTGGATGCCGCATTGCGGGCCGTTTCACCTTTTTCCGGACCACGGACCTCGACAGTTCTGGGCCGGCCGGAGCGGCTGGATGCGTTGAAGGCAGCGCTGGTGAACGGCATCACGTCGCATGTACTCGACTATGACGATACCCATCTCAAGACCATCATCCATCCGGCCGGTCCCGTCGCCTCGGCCCTGCTCGCGCTGGCTGAAACGCGACCGATGAGCGGCGAGGATTTTCTGACCGCGCTGATCGTCGGGGTGGAAGTCGAATGCCGGATCGGCAACGCCGTCTATCCGCACCACTATGACCGGGGATGGCATATCACCGGTACTGCAGGCGTGTTCGGAGCGGCCGCCGCCGCGGGCAAGGCCATCGGATTGAACCGCCAGCAAATGCAGTGGGCGTTCGGCCTTGCCGCCACGCAATCTGCCGGTTTGCGCGAAATGTTCGGCACGATGACCAAGAGCTTTCACCCGGGCAAGTCGGCGGAAAACGGCCTGCTTGCCGCCTTGCTGGCCGAGGCCGGTTTCGACAGTTCCGAACGCGCTCTGGAGGCGCCGCGCGGATTTGCCTGCGTGATGTCGGACAAGCAGGACTGGAACGAGATCCTTGGTGACCTCGGCGTGCGCTGGGAAGCGGCGCTGAACAGCTACAAGCCGTTTGCCTGCGGCATCGTCATCCATCCGTCCATCGACGGATGCCAGCAGATCAAGGCCGAAATCGGCGACCGTGTGAACGACATCGCGAGCGTGCATCTGCGCACGCATCCGCTCGTGCTGGAATTGACCGGCAAGCGGACGCCGAAAACCGGTCTCGAAGGCAAGTTCAGCGTGTTTCACGCGGCTGCGACCGCCCTTCTTCGGGGCGACGGTGCGCCGACCGCATTCACCGATGAAGTGGTCAATCTTCCCGAGATCATCGCCCTGCGCGACCGGATCGATGCGACAGTCGACCCGGACTGCCATGAGGCGTCGGTGACGATCGACGTGACCTTCAACGACGGTTCGACGCTGCAAAAGCATGTTCATCGCACCATCGGCAGCCATGACGTGCCGCTCAGCGACGCACAGGTCGATGCCAAGTTTCGAGTGCAATCCGGGCTGGTGATCGGCGATGCGGCCACCGAGGCGCTGTTGAAGATGGCATGGGCGACACCCGGCCTTGCCGATGTTGCAGAAGTCGCACGGGTGTCCGTGATGAAGCAGCAGGACTGACATGACCATGCCGGCCCGCGCAATCGGGGTTGCAAGGGCGGCTGATGTGAGGATGAGACTGCGTTTGCGTCATCCTGCCTGAAACCCGCGTTGGGGAGCCTGTTCTGCATGCCCGATCTTGTCTTGCTGTCGCGCATCGCGCTTGCCTTGCTGATCGGCCTTGCGGGAGGCGCCCTCGCCTTCTGGTTGACATTGCCTTTGCCATGGATGCTCGGCGCGCTGACGGCGACCCTGATTGCCGCCGTCGCCAAGGCCCCGATCCTTGCGCCGGAGCGGCTTCGAAACCCGGTGGTCGTGATCATCGGGGTGTTGCTGGGTTCGGGCTTCAGTCCGGATATCCTGGGAAAGCTTGCGGCGTGGGGTTGGTCCCTGGCCGCAATGGCGGCCTATCTGGTGTTGGCGGCGGCTTTGGTGGTGCCGTACTACCGGCGTCTCGGCGGATTTGATCCAGTCACCGCCTATTTTGCCGGGATGCCCGGCGGGCTCGCCGAAATGGTGACGCTCGGCCGGGCAGCCGGCGGCGATGAGCGGAAGATCGTGCTGGCCCATGCTTCCCGCATCGTCGTCGTCGTGGCCTTGATCGCCTTCTGGTTCCGGGTGATCGAAGGTCATGCGGTTGGCTCCAGCACGAGCAACCCGATGCTGGTCGATCTGGAACGTGCCGACATGCTGATCCTTCTGGCAAGCGGATTGGCTGGCGCCTTGCTCGGTCGTCTCTTGCGCCTGCCAGCGCCCATGTTGCTGGGGCCGATGCTTGTCTCGGGGGCAGCGCATCTCGCCGGACTGACGGCGAGCGCTCCGCCTGCCGGACTTGTGATGGCGGCCCAGGTGATGCTCGGCACCATCCTTGGCTGCCGGTTTCTCGGAACGCCGGCAAAGGAGGTCGGTTCGGCGCTGGTGATTGCCGGAGGCGCGACGCTGATCACCTTTGCCCTTGCGGTCGGTTTTGCCGTCATTCTGGCGCGGTTTGCCGGCCTGCCCGTCGATCAGCTGGTTCTGGCCTATGCGCCGGGAGGGCTGACCGAAATGTCGCTGGTGGCGCTCGCCATCGAGGCGGAAGTCGCCTTTGTGGCGCTGCATCACGTCGCGCGGATCGTGATGATCATCGCGGCCGCATCGCTGCTTGCGCGATGGTTTCCAAGGGTGCTGAAGTAGTGCAAGTGGCGCCGTCGGGCGACTGCGAACCGGTCTCTTGTTGCCGGATGCAGGGCGGTTCCGGACGGTAACATCTGATGCCAACTGGCAAGAGCGCCGGTTCGGCTCCAAAAGCGACTGCGGAGACCGGACATACCTCATTACCGAAAGGCGGATGAGCTCGGGCGACGTCGTGAAACAGCAAAACGGACCAATCGTGCACGTGCCCGAACGCTATGAGCCCGAACCGGTCCGCCAATGCCCGGTTTCTTTTGTCAGCGTCGCCAGCCATTTTTCGGCATCGCCTAAAGCGTCGTTCCAGCCCGAATGATTTCTCCGCGAAAGCCGGGTCTTCTTGTACCAGGGAGCATCCGGCCCGAAACCCGGCCAACTGCGCTTGAACTGGCCATCCAGAAGAACGAACGTCGGCACACCCAACGCGCCGGCAACATGCGCCACCGTGTTGCTGACGGTCACAACGCCGTCAAGGCTGGCGACCTGGGATGCAAACCGATCCATGTCGATCAATTGATCGACGGACCGATCGTGAACAATGCTCACGGAAGACCCCCGGCGAAATCCCAGAAGCGTGGTGTCGACATCGCCATATTGGAGACTGACAAAGCCCGCGGATGTTCGAGCGAAGAATTGCCGCCAGTCGTCAATTCCCGGCGTATCCTTGTAGATGTTCAAACTTCCCCAGGCGATCCCGATCAATGGGCTCGGACCGGTCGCGTAGGTCTGGCGTAACGCCGAGGTTTCTTCGGCATCGGGAACCAGTGTCCGGCGCTGGGTCCCGTCCCATCGCAAAAACCGTGCGATGGCTTCGAACGATGTCACCAAGTCCGCTTCGTGCAGCGCGAGATCACGCTCCGAGGTCTCCGAACGGATGTCCGCTTGCGGAAAGGTTCGCCTGAAGGTGGGGATCAGGCGATCTTCGACCAGCACGATGCATCGGGCGCCGCAGGCTAAACCGAGTTCGATTGTCGACAGGAATATGAAAAAGCTCGCAAGATCGCCGTCCCGGCGTTCGATCACCAGGCACTTGCCATTCGGATCAGTGCCGTCCCACTCTTTGGGACTGTCGCGATGCTTGCTCTGTGAGAGGAGCACGAAGCTTTGCTCGAACTGCCGAAGCCTGCGCAAATCGTTGCCTGCCCGCTCCAGCAACGCCCGATCACGCGAGCGCTCGGCTTTGTCTGCCCAACGCAATGTCGTTGACAATGCCGTTTCCCATTCTCCGGCTTCGGCCAGAGGCGTTACCTCGCGGGACAGGCTGTCGGCGTCACTGCTGGCAAATCCGGCTTTCGTTCGCGACCGCGCTGTCCGCAGCAACCGGCGAACCATTTTGATGCCGGACTGCCAGCGAACAAACGCTTGGGCGTATGCACCAAGAACTTCATGCCAATATCGGATCACGTCCCAAATCCGCTAACTGCTTCAGTTTCCGGCTTGTGCTGGTCTCTGTCGACAGGCGAGGAAGACTTCATTACGTGATCACTAACAAGCATGCAGCCGCCGGTCCATCAACCGGGATGTTGGAGCCACCCATGACAGAGCTTCGGGTTTTCATCGGCTGGGACAGCAGAGAGGATGTCGCCTATCAGGTCGCCCGGCATTCGCTGCTGCGTCATGCCTCGATCCCGCTCTCGATCACACCGATAAAGATCGACGAATTGAGAGCCCGCGGCCTGTTCTGGAGAGATCAGGATCCGCTTGCCTCAACGGAATTCACCTATTCGCGGTTCCTCACGCCTCACCTTTCGGACTACCGCGGTTGGAGCTTGTTTTGCGATTGCGACTTCCTGTTCCTGGCCGACATTGCCGAGCTCATCTCGCACTGCGACCAGACCAAGGCGGTTGCGTGCGTCAAACACGACTATCAACCGAAAGAGACCACAAAAATGGACGGACAGATCCAGACTGTCTATCCGCGCAAGAACTGGTCATCCTTCATGCTCTTCAATTGCGACCATCCCTCCACACGTTTGCTGACGCCCGAGGCCGTGAACACGGAGAGCGGAGCTTATTTGCATCGCTTTCAATGGGCGAACGACGACGACATCGGTTCGTTGCCTGAGATGTGGAACTGGCTTGAAGGGTGGAACGAGAAGCCCGGCAGCGGAACGCCAAAGGCCGTTCACTACACGTTGGGAGGCCCTTGGTTCGCCAACAAGCAGGACGTCGACTATGGCGATCTCTGGATCGCGGAACGCGATGCCGTCCTCAAGGAAGCGACGACCTCCGACCTATAGTTGCAGCGTCAGTTTCGGACCAGGTTGCGCAGGAACTTTCCGAGAAAATTGCCTCCGCTGCGCCTGTCGTCTGCACCGGCGTAGTGGGCGCCATCGCTGCCGGTGTGATACAGCGGGCTCCTGACCACACCGACCAGATTGACAAACAACCGCGTCTTGTCCGTCGGTTGCCGGACCGTGACGCCGTGAAGAGAGTCCAGGGTGTTGAGGAAAAGAACCAACGTGTTTCGCTCGTAGGCAACCACCTTCAAATGCTCCACATCCGTTTCGTCGACATAGGCGTTGCGAATACGGGTGTAACGGTCAGGACTGCCTGCCAGGTCCTTGGCAAATCGACTTATCGTCAGATCGCCACCCGTGACATGGTAGTCATCGGGCTTCATGTAGAACAAGCCGGAGAAGAGCTTGTTGCCCTGATCAAGGTGGGTGGTCCTGACTGAACTTGCGCTGGCCACCGCAGTGTTGCCGGAAATCTGGGCATCCAAGTGCACATCCGTGACGCGGGATTTCGACAGGTTCCGGACACCTGCACGAAGCGATCTCAGCCGCTCACGCGAAGGGTAATGGCGATGATATATTCGCAATATGTCGTCTTCAAATATGTTCAGAACGTCTTCCAAAAAAGCTTGTGACGCGTGATATTGGATGAATTTTTTCCAAACAGCCGGAATGGATTCATTCGAGATGACTTGGTGAGCTGAATAGTCCCACCGCACATTGCTGCCGGACGCTTCGACTCCGAGTTGCTTTGCAGACGGGAATGTAGAGGCAAGCTTGTCATACAAGCCCGCAGGCAGGGCATCGTGGATGACAATGTGCGGGAATGGATCACGCTGGACATCCGACCGGTTTGCTTTTTGCAGTACCGAGTATTCCTGCATCTCGATCGAATTGGCGCGCATGCGTGTCTTGTCTCTGCCACATCACGCCATCACGCTATGACGCATGTCCAACCCTTGCAAGACTTGGCAAGTTTGCCTTGGAAAACAAGACGAATTTCCACGCCTCTCGTCGGGTTGCCCTTTCGGCATTCTTCCGGCATGTCTTCCGTGATCAAACAAAGATGCGCCAGTTCTGAAAATCTCACCTGTGTCCAAGGCTAGAGGCGGCAGAAACAACTGCGGTCGACAGGTGTTGCTGGATCCGGGCTGCGGGATTGCTCGCATACGGGCTGCTGTCGGGGGATGAGGCAATGAAGGACGCGGTTTTTTTCACCGTCGATCGCACCTTTTTGCCGCTTGCGCTGGCAACCGCTTCCGTTCTCGCCGCCGAAAAGGCCCGCGAGTACGATGTGATAATCCTGCTGCATGGCGATGATGATCATGATCTCGCCGTACCGGACGGCGTTCAGATCCGTCCGAACACGCTTGTTGATAGAATTCCGGCGGCAACCGGCTACAAGCGGCCATGGGGCGCCATCGCCTATACCCGGATCCTTGCGCCGCTTGAGTTCAAAGGAACTTACCGACGGCTGTTGTATCTCGACAGCGACATTGCAGCACTCGGGACCATTGCACCGCTTTTCAGGCTCGACATGGGCGGATATCCCCTCGCCGCTTCCGAGGGCATGATGGACGAAGCCACGAACCTGACCGGTTTCGACATGCGGTCCTACAAGCAGGGGCTCGGGATCGGTGACCAGAGGATGTTCAACTCAGGTATGCTGCTCATCGATGTTGAAGCTTGGTGCAGCATCGATCATGAAAAGAGCCTTCACGACTATGTTCAGGACATCCAGCCCCGCTTGAAGATCCGGTCAGGCCTTTCCGGCGATCAGGAATACCTCAATCTTCTGCTTGAAGGTCAATGGTCGCTGTTGTCACCCCGTTGGAATTTTCAATCCATACTTTTGAGACTGGCTCTCGAAAAGGCTGTTGATCCGGTGCTCGTCCACTACACCGGCGTCTCGCGACCCTGGTTCGGGGAAACCTATCCGTTCGGATCCCACCACATCGAGTATTACGACGGCCATTTTCGTAAGATGGGCTTCGATGACGCGGCAAGGCTGCTGCCCGATGACTACAGCCGGCGCGTGGCGGTGAACGCTTTGAGGGGTTTTTGGTTCAACCAGGTCAACATCTCGGCCAAGCGCAGGGCCTTCGAGATCTGGCATGGCACCAGGGAGGCCTATCGCCGAGCGATTTCAGGGAGAATGGAACGCGGCGAATACGCCGATATTGCGCAAGGCTTGTGCTCTCTTGATCTCTCCCGTGATCCGTTTGACACGATCGGCTTGAAGGACGTCGCCTTTTACAGGAAGCACATCTGGCCGAAGCGCCTTATCGCGGGTCAACGCTTGCCCGGTGGATGAGTTGTTTGTCTCTCCGCTCGTCCCGTTGATTTTGAAGACTCAATTGGCGCTGCCCGCACGCGCACCGATCTTGACCGAAAAAGTCCTGTTCGGCTCGAAATGGAATTTCCCCATCTCGGGTATTCCGTCGTCCGTTATGGTCCACGTATATTGTGACGTGAGTTCTTCCACCATCAATGCACTCAGGCTGTAGGTCCAGTCGGCGCCGAGACAACGATGCTTGTCGAGGCCGAACGGCGAATAGAGACTGGCCGGGACCTTGGCGGTCATGAACCGCTCGCACTTGTAGACGAACGGATCGGCAAATTTCATCGGATCATGATGGGCTTCCCACACACAGATCCTGATGTGGCTGCGCTTGGGAATGAAGAAGCCATCAAACACGATGTCCTCGGTTGCGACGCGTCGCAGCATTTCGCTTTGTTCCATGCGCAGCGATTCCCTCGGAATCGCCTGCAGCGCAGGGCACCCTCCGTTTTCGCCAACGTGGTCGCCGCGCGCCAGGTGGACAGCCTCGGGATTGTCGCCCAGATGCTTCAGGATCCATGTCCAAAGGCCGTGCACATCATACCGCGTGGCTTCAACCATCTGGATGAGATTGCCAAGGGTGGTGTCGTTGACCGTGTCCGACCGGATCAGATGCCGAAGCAAACTTGGCGGGGCGTCCGGATCGCGCCTGATGTCCTCGATCAACCTGTCAACCATCAGCCGGATCGTTCGGTAGGCAGTCTTGTGCCGGTCCTCGACCGTGATGAACGGCCCGTCGGGTGCATAGATGTCGTAAGCCGAAACGAAGGCTTCAAACCGTTCGGTGTTGCGGTCAACGCCGAGGATCAGGCGCAGGAAGATCGCCGTGGACATGGCCTTCATCGTTTGCCGGATGACCGCATTGGTGACCGGTTGCTGAAACGCAGCAAGTTTGGCGAGGCCATCGCGAATGATCGCCCGAACGGCCGTCTCGTGGTCTTCCACCGGCGTGTTGTTGAAGGCATCAAGAATTTGCCGACGATAGGTTCGATGCACCTCACCCTCGAGCGCGCGCAGGAAGCCATGGGGAAACAGCGGCGACAGATCCGGTGTGCCGGCGCGCAGCTTGCCCTCGTTGTCCGAAAGAAACCGCCGGGACAGATCGTGGCCGACGATGCATGTCGTCATCTTGTGCGGCAACCATACCTTGAAGATCGGTCCCAACTCTTCGGCCCGCTCCAACAGGAATGTCTGGTTGTGGTTGACCCGCGCCTTCGGGACCCGCAGGGAGCCGGGTGCAAGCCGAGCGCCCGCTGCTGCGGCCTTTCGCTGGGCCTGCATCTCCAGAAACTTCATGCGGAGATAATTGATACTGCGTTCAATCTGCATTGCCGTGCTCACTTGGCTCAAGCCTCTGTTTCGTGTCCTGAAGGTCAACCGACAGGATCGTCGTTTTTTGTTCCGCGCCACCCATGAGGTCCAGGACGGGGAGGAGTTCTGCGCCTTGTCTGCGAAAGATCGTTGTCGGGATTTCCTTGCTGTGACGACCGGGATTGCGGCCGACAACCAGCAGGCCTCCATCATCGAGCGATGCGCACAGCGCCTGCACGGCGCGTGTGACCTGCTCGTCGCTGACATTGCTGAACACGCTCATGACCCTGATGAGGTCAAAATGTGCATCGACCGGCACATACATGTTGCCATGGTCGATCCGGAACCTTGGGTCTCTCTGCGCCAACGTCTTGGCGTGCGGATGAAATGCATCGCATCGTTGCACCCGGCAATTGGAGGCGTCAGTCTTGCCGAGTTCACGGAGCGCCCGCGGCAGGAGCGATCGCTTCAGCCAGTTTTTCAGCAACTGGTTGACCGGGTGGCGCCATGAACCCTTGCCGTTGACCGGGATGACGAAGTTGCGACCGACGAATTGCAAGGGGCGGCCGATATTGTCGAAGACCACGCTCCACTGACCGAACGGCCCGACCACCTGAATGGCGTCCAGATAGTCCATCGCGTGCATCTCGGGATTGAAATCCTTCGCGAGCGCTTCAAAGAACTCGACAGACGAAATGCCGTTGGAGACAGCAACATCGTAGACCCGAAGCGGGTTGGCGTCGGCGAGTTCGGTTTTTGCAAGGTCGATGATCGCCTGGTTGACCACATCGTAGCGACGCGGAAACGTGCGGCGGCGATGGATCTGGCCGTCACCCGTGGCCATCGCGTCGCAGATCAACTCGATCGCCACCTCGTCCCGATCGCGAAGCGGCGCGACAAGTTCGCCAAGCATCGAGATCGCAATATGCGGAGGCTTCTCCATCGTGACCGAGAGGTTCCCAGGGATTTGCTCCCGGCGTGTTATGCCAAATTCGCGCATCGATACTCGTCGTCCTGTCCGGCTCGGCAAAAAACGGGGCCCTGTCCGCGTTCAATTCCTCGCATTGAAAATCCAACGGGACACGCGGTCCCGGAAGCTGTTGAATTCGCGCTGGGCCTTGCGCCATGGACGCCGCTTCGTGCGGCGGTTCCCGATGGTGGATGATCGCTCGGCGGCCTCATCATGGACGATCTCGAAGGGGAGGATGGCATGGGGCGGAAGCCCGTGCGCCCAAAACCGGTCGAGGAAGTGATCGACCGGTTCCACCCAGCGATCTGCAACGCGCAAGAGTGCTTCGGCTCCTTCGGGGGACAACACATAGGCCTGCGTCCCCTGCGGTCCGCGCAGATACCGCACGACCTGGTAGGCGCCCAAATGCCTGATGCCGCGGAAAGATCGCTCCAAAATTGCAAACAGGCGGATCATCGCAAACTCCTGCAGATGAGCTTTTGCGAGTTCGAGAACGTGCGGAAAACCATCGAGAATGGTCACGTCATCCTCGAGTATCAGGACCGGGACACGTTCCTTGGCGCACTGGCGCCAAAGCTGGTAATGGCTGGCAAAGCAGCCGATTTCCTGTGGCGAAAGGCTTTTCCCGAACTGGCGCAGGCAGGCAGCGTCATCATATTGGTGAAAGGCCTTGTGCTCTCCGAGCGTGCCATCCACCGCAGGGAAAAGTTCATGGTCCATGCCAAGCGCCGTCAGGCGTGCGCTGACCATGGCACCCCTATCCGGCAGCCTTTGCAGGCTGATCACAAGGACTTTCAATCCTGCCATCGCGACCCCCGCACCATCACCATCAGGATCCGACCGACTTCCACTGGTAGCCGAAGGCCTGAAGCTCTCGTGATGCTGCCGTTTCGATCCGCGCCCGCGTTCTGCTGTCGAGAATTTCGCTGTAGTGACGATGGTCGAGACGCCATGAGCCCTTCGCCCGCGGCAATTCAATCGCAGCCTCAAGGCCCATCTTGTGCAGAACCTTGCCGAGGTCGTCCGCAAGGCTCTCATACCGGATGACATCCTTGACGAGGATCCCGTCGCCGTCTGCGTAAAGATGCCAGTTGGTCAGGTCCGTGTCAGGCAAAGCGCAGATGTAGGCATTGATCTGCGCATCGGTGTGGTGCCGCGACTGTTGACGGCGGACGATCGCTTCGCCTTTGTGATCATTGAAGAATTTGCTGATGGCGCGATCGAACGGATTGCGGACGATCGTGAATGTCAGGAAGGTTTCCCATTCATTCGGAAACCTCGATCTCAGTTCGGCAGCGGAAATGTTGTGATGGATTGAATGGGCGGCATCATGCCGGCTCTTGCCGGACAGCCGCAGCAGGTTGCGCTTCCAGGACGGATTGTAGCAATTCTGCGGGCCGCGCCCGCCGGTTTCGCGCCTGATGGCTTCGTCAGGTGGCGGAAGATAAGTGATCACATCATCGGGTCCGGCAAAGCGTGACAGAAACAACTCGATGCTGGTGCTGGCGGTCTTGATCGTCTTGACAAAGACGAAGCGGTTTCGTCTCGACAAGATCACGGCTCAATGTCCAGTCACGGTCTGATAGCCACGCAATGGCCGTTGCCCGAACGCCGCCATGACGCCGACGCCGCTGCCGATATGGCGGACCGCATCGAACAGCGTCCAGCCGAAGCTTGGCAGCGCAGCAATCAAGAACGCAATTCCGAGACCAAGATGCAGCCCGGCTTCCGGGGCAGCCGTCAGCAGCTTGAAGGGCAACGCCCGGCCGGCCGTCTTTGCCCGCATCTTGACGCAGGACTGGCGATAGTGCCGTGCCAGTTGATAGCGAACCGAGAGGCGGGAAACCGGGATGGTCTCGAAAACATGCGCCTTGGGAGCCCAGCCGGTCGGCCCGTTACGCGCCTTGAGCCTTCGGAAGAAGTCGGTGTCTTCTCCACCCATCTGGTCGAACTGCTCGTCAAAGCGCAGGTCCGAGGCTGTCGCGCTGCGCAGATCGAGCAGCCAATTGCTCGTGATCACGACGGCCCTGCCGGCCTTGCCGGCGCGGACCGATCGCTGCGCATAGTCGCGTCGCCGTTTTCGCTGGCGCCAATATCCGGCCCATACCGCCTGCTGCAGATAGGTTTCCGGGTTGCTTTCAAGGACCGGCGTGACGGGTCCGCCGGTAAGAACCAATCCCTGGTCATCGGCGGCACTGACCAGCTGGGCAAGCCAATCTTGCGCGACCACCTCGTCGTCATCGATGAAGGCGAGATAGTCAAAGCTATCGCCCCTCGCAAAATCGAGGGCAACATTGCGTGCGCTGGCGATTCCGATCTTCGGGCAATGCCTATGAGCAACAGGTATGACAGACCCACACTCGTCATTGCCTTTGAGAGCCGACTTCAGCGACTGCGCACTGAATTGTGGGGCAGCTTCATTTTCAACGATCAGGATGCAGACCTCGCTTCCAGAAAATCTGGTCGTGTCGATCACCGACTGCGTCGCGGTCAGCAGCATTTTCGGGCGCTGCCGGGTGCAGATTGCGACACATATCCTCTTCGGCAATCCCGCCATATCCCTACGACAACTGCTTACGCACACTTGGTCGAGGTAATCATACCGTGCAAACAGTGCTGACAGCAAAGGAAACTTCACGGAACGCGCCGGAACCGTCCTCACCCGGTTACGGCCCGGTGCTCTGTGCGAATGCCCCCGGCGTGGTGGCGGGCCGTGACACCCGACCCAAGGCCGCACAATGAACGCTCAAGGAAAAAGGGCTTGAAGACACACCCTCTTGTCGCGAACTCTTGTTGCGACTGTCGCAATACTGGCTAATGTGGATATGTCGGGTTTGTCTCGGGCGAGAGGGCAATTTCGTGGACTTTGAACACATCCTCACCTTGATTGCGATCCTCACGGGGAACCCGGGCGAAGAATTCGCGACACTAAAAGCGGGCGGTGCAGACCCCAAAGCACCCATCGCGCAGATCGTGTGCCCGCGCCCCATGCCTGCGAACGAGATCGAAGGTCGAACCGTGTTCTGCGGCACCGTGCAAGTGCCGGAAGACCATGCAGACCCCGACGGCAAGAAAATCTCCCTGGATTTTTCGATCCTCAAGTCGTGGTCGCAATATCCCGAGCCCGATCCGGTCGTCTTCCTGCAGGGCGGGCCGGGCGGCAGTGCCATCAGCCAGATCCCGCTCTATGCGGGTTCATTTGACGACTTCCGCAAGACGCGGGACGTGGTGTTGTGGGACCAGCGCTCAGCCGGGCTGTCCGGCAGTTCGGTGAAGTGCTTCGGTGCGCTGGCCGAGAACGCCGCACTCATCGCAACAAAGCCCGGGGCTGCTCTCGATCCCGGCAGCACGACCAGCATCGTCGCCGAATGCCTGACGGAAATCGAAGCGGCGGGCATCGATATTGCCAAGTACAACACCACCCAGAACGCCAGGGACCTGCGCACCCTCACCCGTGCGCTGGGCTACGAGGCATACAACATCTACGGCATTTCCTATGGCACCAAGCTGGCGCTGGAGGCCATGCGCGTTGTGCCCGAGGGGATCCGCTCGGTCGTCATCGACGGCGTAGCACCGTCCTGGTTGCCGCTCTACGAGAGCCTTGCCCTCAAGTTCAGCGAGCCGATCGATCATGTGGTCGAGCAGTGCCGGGCCGACCCGGTCTGCAACACGACCTTCCCGCGGCTGGACGAGGTCTTCATCGACACGCTGAACAAGGCAAAGGACGGTGCGATCCTGTGGCGGGGCCAGCCGGTCACGGTCGAGCTTGTCTATACGATGATCGACGAGCGCAACGGCAAGTATGGGAACCAGTCCATGACGCCCTTCATTCCCGCGTTCATCTACGAACTGAACCGCGGCGGGGAGATGCCCACGGTGGATCGGCTCGCCGGGCGGAACTTCGTGATGCCCATGATCGCTGACGAGGATGTCGTTGCAGCCGCAGCCGGTCTGCCCAAACGGCAGCGCGACCTCATTGCAGCGCTGGCCGACAATGCCGCCATTGCGCAACGGGTCGACCGTTCGAATGGAACCGTGGTGGAAGGCCTGCGCGATGAAATCGACGCGACCAGAAACTACGGGCCTGTCGCCATCCTGTTTGATGCCGAATTGCAGCAGGCGCTGATCGCCGCCGCGGCAGGCGATGCCGCCAAGGCCGAGAGCGCCGTTTCCGACTATGTGGCTCTGCAGAACACACGGCCATCCAAGGACAGCCTCAGGGCATTCGTCACCGCGCACACGACCGGCGAGGCCAGCACGCGTCTTGCCGACCTGATCGACAGCATGTCGGAGGCGGAACTGGCGGGCTCCTTCGCCATCATCCGGCGCGACGCGGAACGCTCGGAGACCGGGTTGTTCGACAACCTCTACCTCTTCAACTACGCCTGCCAGGAAGACGTGCCCTTCAACACGCTCGAAGGTTACCGGGCCTTCACCGCAAGCCAGAAGTACCCGCATATCGGCGACGTCCTTGATCCGCTGGCCGAGATGGTGTTCGGCGCCTGCACGGCCTTCACGCCGCAGCCGCGTGACAACTGGCAGGTCCCCGTCGAAAGCGATATTCCGACCCTGTCCATCGGGGGGCTCTTCGACACCCAGACACCGGCCAGTTGGTCGCAGAGGGCGGTCGAGAAACTGTCCAATGCCCAGGTCTTCATGATACCGGAGGCCGGGCACGGCTCTATCCTTTATCAGCCCTGCGTTTCGGACATGGGTGTCGCCTTCATCAACAATCCCCAGCGCAAGCTGTCAGATGCCTGCCCCCGCAGCATCACCTTCTCATGGCACATCCCGGGCTGGGCCAAGACGGCACAGTGAGGCAGTGGCAGGTGCCGGTTTGAGGTCAGTGCTGCGATATCATTCCTGCCGGATCAACGGTCAGGGACCCAAGGAACAGGGGCGATTCCGGGACTGATCGTATGGAAACTGCCGGATGCAACCGGTTCCCATGGCCCTTCCGTTCCGTCGGGCCAAAGCACGCGCACCTCGGCTGTTGCTTGCCGTCCCAGCCCGAAGTGCCACCAGCCCAGTAGTCCACTGGCGTGGCCGCCTCCCAGTGTAACCTCCCGGCGTTGAAGGCCGGCTTCAGTGCGCAGTTCGATCCAGGCGTTGATGCCGTCGCGGTTCGCACCGTCCCCGAGCAGGCGGAACGCGGCAAAGCCGGCGGTGGTGCCGGTGCCCGTGTTGCGCCACAACTCGACCGGGGTGCGGCGGTTGACGACCACCATGTCCAGCAGTCCGTCGAGGTTGAAATCAACCAGCAAGCCGCCGCGACCGAGACCTGTGCTGGCCACACCCGCTTCGCTACCCGCCTCCATGAAGGTGCCGTCCGGGCGCTGCAGCAACAGGTTGTTGGGGTCCTCGAGCGCGAAGTCGGGCATCCGGTCAACATTGCCCTTCACGATCCAGATGTCGGGCAGACCATCGTTGTTCACATCCTCGATCTGGGTGTGCCAAGCCGTCGATGGGCGTATGTCACCACCGACATGCGGGCGATGTGCCGTCACGCCGCGCGCAAAGGCGTCGTCGCGGTATTGCGGCAACGTACCGGGCGACGGGTCGGTCAGCGTCTGCAACTTGTTGTCCGCCATCGACGTCAGGACATATTCGGGAAAGCCGTCTGCGTCGAAATCGCGACTGGCAATGCCCATGCCCCAGATCCTCAGGCGCTGCCATCCTTCCTCGTCCGTCCACAGGCGGGGCGGTTGCCCGGCAGGGATGTGCCAAAGCTGTTCCTCGCCGCCTTCGTAGTATTCGCGATCGTTGGACACGCGAAGGTCTGGCGTGCCGGTGCGCGCCCAGTCGGTGAACAGCATCGCCAGCGCGCAGTGCGACGTGGTCAGTGGAATGGGGGCGGCAAAGCCGGTCGTGCCCGGACGATAGAGGCGATTTTCGGTGCACGACCCCCAAGGAAGTGCTTCCTCTGCGCGATCGATGTAGGCACCCAGCGCCAGAGTGGGCCAATCCTGCCCGTCTTCCCAGGTCGCTGCAAAGGCCGACCACCAGGCGTCTCCCCCGTCAAACGACCATTCCTCGTTTGCGCGGGCGAATTGGCAGTTGCCGAGACCGCGCATCAGCACGGTTTCTCCGATCCGCAACAAGGCGAGGTCGGTCTTTCCGTCCGCATCCACATCCAGTGGATAGGTCTGGGTCACGTTGGTCAGTTCGAGGCCGGACACCGTCTCCGCGAAGGCCAGCGGGCTGCCTTGCGTAGCCGTGTTGCGGTAGAAGCGCGCGGGGCCTGTTCCACCGGACAGCAGCAAATCGGGATAGCCGTCAGTGTTGCAATCAAAGGCCGCGGCGCCGCCACCGACCATGTATTCCCAATCACCCGCATAGGTACCGCCAATTCCCGCACTGCCAGTCTCGTCGACATAGATCGGAATGGCGGGCTCCTTTGCCGCGGCAGGTGGCGCGATCAGTGCGAGGATGACCAGAAACCGCTTCATGGCCGCGTCACCAGCGCATTGGTCCAGCTTGCCACGCAGCGCCCCTGCTCGAGGCCCCGGTCGATGGCCGCCGGAAAATGGATCCCGCCGTAAAGCCGCGAGATGCCTGCCTCCTCGGCAGCTTGCCTGAAATTGGCATAGGAGCGGGCGGGCAGGCCCTCGTTTTCATGCGTGGTGTCGATGAAGGCGCGGTCCGCTCCAAAGAGCGCGGTCAGCACTTCGGCCGAAGCACCCGAGAGGGTGGAATGTCCTGACGGGTACTCCGGAAACGGCGGCGTAATCAGGATCGGTGTGAAGGTAGGGTCAATGTGGGCCCGGATGTAGGTGATCGGACGCAGCAGATCGAAGGTGAATTTGGCCTGCCAGCAGGCGATCAGGGCGTCAGCCAGACCTATTCCAACCCGCGCCAGCGTGTCCGCCCGCGTGATGGCGTCGGCATCCTGATCGTCCAGCACGATCAGCGCGATGGAGATCCAGTGACCGGGCGGGGTTGGCGAGAGCATTGGGTCGTCGGACCAGAACCGGGCAATGGCCACCTGGTCGGGCGTCAGGTTGGACGTTGCCGTCAAGACGGCCATGGCCTCGGCGAAAAAGGCGCTGTCGGGCTCTGCCGCATAAGTCGGTGGAGGCGGCAACGGGCAGGAAAGGCCGGTCGGCATCGCCAAGGGGCGGTTCTCGCCCCAGTTCGGCAAGAGTGGCGTCTGTTGCAGCCGGACGAGCGAGGTGGGCACCCAGTCGGCAGGGGAATCCGGGGCGGGCCATGTGGCCGGAAACCCCATGTTCGTGACCTCTGCCCCGCCATCACTGGCCGCCCATTCGAGGATATGGTTTGCAATCTCCTGCCCTTGGCTGCGCGACGCCGTGGCGATCCCGGGGTCAACACCCTCGACCACGCGGGCAGAAAGGCGGTCAGCCATCGCAGCCATCGCCCGCTGGCCGGCCGGGCCCGTATTGGCGAACAGCACGGGCACCGCCACCGCCAACGCAGCGTTCACGATGACGCCGTGGTCGAGCCGTGTTCCCGCCGGGTCCGGCACCGGTGTCAGACCGTTCAACTGGCCTGCCAGTGTCCGAAGTTCAGGGTGCGCTGCCGCGGTCGCCTCCCAGACCGTGACACCAAGATAGCCAAAGGCGCGGGCTGCCACCGGTGGCGAATATGTCGGCGTGTGGCGGACGAGTTTGAGAATGATGCGGTACCAGCCGTCGATGGCAGCACGGGCGCGTGCATCGGCGTCTGCAGAAGCAGCTTCACCCGATGTTTGCGCAATGGCGGGCCACCCAAAAACCGACGCACTTATCAATGTCGCAGCACTGCGGCGCGTCACACGCATTCATTCCTCCACGTCCGGTCTCGCGAGGGGGCGCTGTCAGAGGATAACCACAGAACTGCCAGCTTCCGCCTTGCCCCTTCGTTCTTGGCCAGATTTACCTGTCGCCAAAGAGAAATCCTCTCTGCACCACCGCCAAACCTCAAAACCGGGCAAGAGGCAGGCTATCACAGCATTTTCGTCTGACAATGCCGGTCTTGAAAGTACCGAACGGGCCGATCGGGCTCACGCCCGAACGCTTCGAGACCGCCCTCGCCTGCGCAAGCACGGGTTCCTCTGACTATGCCCTCGCAGGTGCACTCAACGTTCGCCCATGGCATCCTGAAGCGTTCTGACAATCGGTGCAAAGAAGTAACTGATGATGCGCCGGGTGTCGGTGGTCACGTCGATGGTCGCGGTCATGCCCGGGCGCAGCAAAAACGTTTGGGAACCAGCGCGGAGCAAGGCTTCGTCTGGCTCGATGCGGACAACATAGCCCCACTGGCCTTCGCTCACCTCTGTGGAGTCGGCTGCGATATCTGACACGGCCCCGCGCACAAAACCAAACCGTTCCGAAGGATAGGCGTCGAGGCGGATATTCGCTGGTTGGCCGATCTGCATGAACCCGATGTTCTGGTTCGAGAATATCCCTTCGATCTCAATTTCGTCCTCTTTAGGGACGATCCGAAGTAATTCCGCTCCGGCCTCGGCAATGCCACCGACAGTGAACACGGTGAGTTTGTCGACCACGCCCGAGGCAGGAGCAACCAATCGGGCTGCTGCCACCCTAAGTTCTGAAGCGCGCTGCTCTTCGGCAAGCGTTGCCAGACGTCCGTCGATCTGCGCTCTGCGATCAAGGGCAGAGCGGCGCAGGTCTACCGTCATTCGCCGCCGCTCGGTATCAAGGGCAGCACGTTCAGCCACTTTCTGCTCAAGTTCTCGCAAGTATATGTCCCGTTCGCGCTCAAACTCTAAGAACGCCTGTTGCACATCCAGAAACGCCGAACGGCTGTTTATGCCCTGTTGCAAAAGCTGCTTGGAGGTGTGCAATCGCTCTGACTGGATATCCAAGGCGGCATTAATGCGGGCGATATTGGCGTTCGTCACGGCTTCAGACCGCCGATTTGTCTCTTCGCGCGCCGAGATCTGCGCGACGGACGCGAGTTGATCCGCAATTTCGGCAAGCAGCAGATCGCGTTGTTCAACAGTGAAAGGATGCTCGCTCAATGCTCCGGGCACATCGAAAAGAACCTGGGCCTGCGCTTGAAGGTCATCTTTTCCTGGATCAAGTGCCAAGGTTTGCACCTTTGCTTCAAGCCGGGCCTGTTCGATCAGCAGCCTGTCCTGCTCGGCCCTGATCGATCCGAGTTCTGACGTCGCTTCGGTCGGATCCAACTCGACCAGAATATCACCATCGGCAACCGAGACGCCGTTACGCACATGAATGGCGACGATCCTGCCAGCGAATTCAGGTTGTACGACCTGAACCCGACCAATTGGGACGACGCGCCCTTCACCCCGGGCCACAACCTCGACCTTGAACAGGAAAGACATTGCCAGAATTGCGACAAAAGCCGAGATCGTAAACAGAATCGTCGCGTGCAAGGTCGGAGACGTAATTTTCATCGGTTCCGAGAAGGCGGTCATTGCAGCGCCTCGAAATCCACGACCAGATCGGGGTTCTCGAAAATGTCAGGGTTATGGGTGATGATGATCAGCGTTGCCTCCCGCTTGAGCTTTTGTAGCTCGGCAGCCATGCGCCTTTGCGATGCGCCATCCAGTGCACTCGTCGGCTCATCAAGGATGATCAACTTCGGGCTGCGAACCAGAGACCGCGCAATGGCAATGCGCTGCCGCTGGCCGCCAGAAAGGGCCGAACCGCGCTCTCCTACATGCGTTTCAAGCCCTTGTGGCAGTTGCTCAACCAGACGATCGGCGGCAGAAATCCTGAGAGCCCGGGCGATTATCTCCTCGTTGGCCTCTGTTTCACCAAGAGTCAGGTTCTCGCGCAGTGTTCCCGAAAAAAGGTAAGGTTCTTGCGGCACATAAGTGATCCTGGTTCTGACATCGTGCGGCTCGAAATGCGCGATGTCCTCTCCGCCCAAGAGAACCACGCCCTTATCGGGAATATCTATACCAGATGCCAGTCGGCCAAAGGTTGATTTGCCAATGCCGGACGGCCCCACGACTAGTGTCAACGTATTCGGTTCGGCTCGGAAATTGAAACCACGCAAGATCGGCGCCGACGGGAGATAGGCGAAATCCACGTTGACGAACTCAAGTCTGGCTTCGATTCTGCGCGGTAACTTCGGTAGCGCGTCGAAAGGTTCCATCGGAGTATTAACCACATCGCCAAGTCGCTGACGCGAGACACGAATACTTTGCCAGCTTTCCCAAAGGCTCGAGAAATTCTCGATCGGACCCGTCACCTTTTCGGCTAGCAGATGGAACGCGATCAACTCGCCCAAGGTCATCTGCCCCGCGAACACGAACTGCGCGCCGAAATATATGACGCTGATCGTGATTGCTTTATCGACAATGAAGAGAAGCTTGTCGTTCCAGATATTCAGAAGGCCCACGCGATAACCGGCATTGAGGTTGGCGTGAAGTGTTTGATCCAGGCGATCGAGCATTTTAGCTTCCGCGCTGAGTGCTTTCACCGCTGCAATGCCGGAAATGTTTTCGACCATCTGCGTTTGGTGCGCCGCCCCGGCATCGAATTGCACCCGCAGACGACGGCGCAAGAACGGTCCAAAGCCAATGTAAATCAGGATCTGGACGGGCAGAGCCGCAAGGATAATCATTGTCAATTCGGCAGAAATCGTCAATAAAACGGCAATATAAATGAATACGAAAATCAGATCGAGAAACACACCCGTAGTCGTGCCAACCAGGAACGCGCGGATTGTATCCGTTTCGCTGATGCGCGCGATGGTTTCACCAACCGACCACTTGCGAAAATGGCTAAACGGAAGCTTGAAAAGGTGATCAAAGATGCGGGCACCGAACTCTCGGGTGACACGATTGGCCGTCAGCATGCCGAGCAGATCGGACAACACCTCGAAGCCAAGCTGAAACAGGCTCACAGCGATAAAGATCGCTACGACCACAAGAAGTGACGCCTCCCGCTGAAATGGCAGGATACGGTCGATGATAACTTGAAAAATGAAGGGCTCGACCAGACCTATCAGGCGCAGGCAGATCGCGACGAAGATCAGCTCGAGGTAGAGCGGTGTAAACTTCCAAAGTGTCTTGCCGAACCAGGAAAGGGGAATCTCACCGGCGTTTTCATCTTGCCGGTACGTCATGGGCAATTGGCGGCCTCAGCGGGCGCGCGAAAGACGCAAGCGCCAGGAAGGGCGTCTACATCAGGTGATACAGCTATCACGATGAAGTCTTCAGCTTCCGGAAAAGCGCTTGCGAGCCGATCCATCAAGGTGCGTTCGGTGATGGACTGCAACTCATCCGCCAACCGAAGTGATCTTCCCGCATCAAACCCGTCCAGCGCGTTTTGCAGCTCGGATCGAGCCTGATCGACCACGAAGTCCTGCATCCGAGTGAAATTTGCCGCCAGCGGCGCCTTGCGCGCGTCCAGGTCACCGGACGGTCCCGACTGCCGGAATGCGGCATAGACCTCGCGGACAACGCTTTCGACATCGGCGAGCTTTCCGGTCTCGACCTCTCCGGTCAGAAACAGGACGCGATGCTCCCGCGTGTAGTTGGCTATTGCCGCGCCAAAACCATAGCTTGCGCGCAGTTCGCTTCGTACGGCTTCGAACAGGACGGACTGGTCATCGCCACCGAGCGCTTGGATCAGGATGAAATCTTCCAGCTCACTGCCCGCCTGCGTGGGTGGCAACGATGCGATGAAGGACAGCGTGGTCGTCTGCGACTTTGGAGCATGCAGGAGAATCCGTCGCGCGGTGTAATCCGGCACAGCCTCCTGCGTGACGTTTCGGGATGCTTCCGGTAATCCGGCCAGCAATGCGTCGATTGCGGCACCCGCATCCGCGGCATTGATCCCGCCCGCAACCACGATGGCTTCCGGCGTACGCGTGAAAATCTTAGCCTGCCAAGCCACGACATCTTCCCGCGTCAGATCGGCGAAGACACCAGGTTCATCCAGAGACAGCGCATTGCGCAAAGGTTGCGTGCCGAAGACCGCCCAACGGGCAGCATCAAAGCCGGCATGAGCGGGCTGCGCCTGCGTCTCAGCCATGTTCGCGGCAATTCCCTCGCGGATCCGGTCAAACCACCCCTGCTCAAGCGTCGGTGCCCGCAGATGCGCATTTGCAATTGCGATGGTCTCGTCCATATGGCCGCGTTCGAAGGTCAGCTCGCCGATCACATGGTCATTGACCGCGACGTAGATATTCCCCTCGGAGTTCATGTCGGCAAATCGCTCACCCACATCCCCGGCCTGATAACCCTCCGCGCCTCCGGCAAGGATGAGCTGCGTGCCGACCACCGGCGCCGCCTTGTTCGTCTCGGGGCGGTAGGCCCAATCGGTCGGCCAGGCGATGTGGATGGTAACGTCTTCATGCTCAGGCATGTGCAGAAGCGTATAAGCGACGCCGCCGGCTGTGGTCTCGACGCTGGCGGTGGGGCCGTCCCCTTTACAGGCGGCGAGTGCGAAGAGCGTGGCAATCACGAGCAGGATACGGGTCATTCGAAGATGTCCTCAGGGCCGATGAAGGCGATAGCGGTGCGGCCCTCCCCGGCAAGTTGGCGCAAGAGCGCGTTGGTGGTTTCAAGCGAGAAGCCCCGATGCAGACGCTTCACTTCGCGTTTCGACAGGGGCTCTCGCAGGTTGGAAACGCGGTCGAGAACGTAGTCCGCCATCCAACGGGCGGTCTCATCCTCATCGTTCCAGTCGGGCCAGTAGCCGTCAAAGCGGTCCAGAACACGGGAATAGGTGACCTCGGGGATGCCGCCCGTTACGATCTCAGACAGCGTTGCCTCGAAGGCGTACTGAAGCTCTGTCAGTGAAACGCCAGTGTCGGGAGCGGCGGTAAAGCTGATTTCGATATTGTCCTCGTCGATGGGCCAGATCTGCACGTCAAAACTGCGGGCAATGGCTGCGTCGAAGCGCAGCGGCCCGGCAAGGCCGCCCGGCAGATTTGCGTCGAGGATATCGCGCAAGAGTGCCGTCTGCGCCTCAAGCAAGTCGAACTGCACCGCCCCAGGCAACGCAACCACGGGTGCTGTCAGACTAACTCGAACCAGTCTCTGATTGCCACTTACGCGTTTACTCAGGCCGAAAAAAGCTGACGCCACTCGGCAAGAGCGGCGGCGCGATTTTCTTTGAAATTCTGACGACTGTAGAGGTGGCGTTCCTGGTTGAAGTGGTTGTGGACCGAGCCGTGGACGGCCGCGAATTTCTGCAGACTTCGCATGCGCCGGAACCGTAGCATCGCCCTCTCCCGTCGTCGAAACGGCAGGTGGCTGTTCTCCGCCCGGTTGTTGATCCAGCGACCCTCGGTCTCGTGGGAGACCTCGGTCAGCCCAAGGTCACGTATTGCGGCGCCATAGGAGCGCAGCTTGTCAGTCACGATCTGCTCAGGGCTTCCGTATCGTCGTAGCAATTTTCGCAGCAATTTCAGTGCTGCCTTGCGGTCCCGCGTTTTCGTGACCACGGATTCCAGAACCTCTCCCTCGTGATCGACGGCGCGCCACAGATAGTGGATCTTGCCGTTGATCTTCACGTACATCTCGTCGAGGTGCCATTTCCAGCGGCTGGATCGCAGCGCCTGAATGCGCCGTCTTCTGATCTCGCCGGCAAACATAGGACCGAACCGGTTCCACCAGTAGCGGATGGTTTCATGGCTGACATCGATGCCCCGCTCGTGGAGCAGGTCCTCTACATTCCGAAGCGAGAGCGGGAACCGGACATACATCATCACCGCCAGGCGGATGATCTCGGGCGACGTCTTAAAATAGCGAAACGGACTGATCGTGCTCATGCCCGAACGCTACGAAACCGCCCTCGCCCGCTCAAGCCCGGTTTCTTCTGACAGTGCCCGCCTGACGCTCAATGTCCTGCTCTCCTTTGCTCAGTTCGAACGCGAGGTCACAGCCGAGCGCATCCGCGACAAGATCGCCGCTTCCAAGGCGCGGGGTCTGTGGATGGGTGGCTATCCGCCGCTCGGCTATGATCGCCAT
>JBGSWL010000173.1:0-4951 GCA_041752455.1 Roseitalea sp.
CCATCGAAGCGCCCGATGTCATTCGCGCCCGGCGCATGGCCTACTATCGCTACATGGCCGAAGGGCCGCGCCAGCGCATCTGCGTGATCGAGGACATGGACGGCGCCGATGCCGTCGGCGCCTTCTGGGGCGAGGTGAACTCGACAGTCCACAAAGGGCTCGGCATCGCTGGCACGCTGACCAACGGCGTGATGCGCGATCTTGGCGACATGGCGCCGGGCTACCAGGTGCTGGCCGGGTCGGTCGGCCCGAGCCATGCGTTCGTCCATGTAGTCGATTTCGACCTGCCGGTCACGGTCTTCGGCCTGACGGTCAATCCCGGCGACTTCGTCCATGCCGACCGGCACGGCGCGGTGGTGGTACCGCCGGATGTCCTGCCGCAACTGGGCGCAGCCATCGCCCGCATGCAGGCGAGCGAAGCGGTCATCCTTGGCCCGGCGCGTGAGCCGGGTTTCGACTACGCGGCTTTCGAGGAGGCTTGGGCTGCCTTCGAGAAAGCGCGGGTCTAGTGTCTTTCCCAAAGGGAAGTCGCTGCATTGCACACCAGCGATGGGCAGGACCCACAGAAGGGGCAGCATCGTTCAGGCTACAAACGGCTCACGAACGCTGGTGCCATCCAAGATTGTTCAGCAACCGCCTGATCGGGCCGACAGGCGTGCCGGCAACGAGACGAAAGCCCAGATAATCCGGCGCTGCGCCGACCATGCAGCCGCCACCCTTTGCATCCTGGATGAAGAAGGTCACATAAGACCGATGCTGGCCGGCGGCGATCCGCACCCCGCAATTGTTGGCGATCAGCGTTTCCGAACCATCCGGTTCGATCCGCGACCGGCGATAGCAACTGTCGGTCCACTCCCAGACATTGCCGGACATGTCGAATACGCCGCGTTCGTTGGTGCCATAGGCGCCGGCCGGTTTGAGCACCGGGTCCGCACCGGTCTCGAGGTCAGCAAATTTCTGGTACATTGCGAGCCATCGGGCCGCAGGGTTCTCTGGATCCCTATCCGCATTGACTGCATCGTCGACAAAACGGCCGCCGGCCGCATAGGCCCATTCCTCGTCAGTCGGCAGCCGCCACGACCGGCCGGTCTGCCGTTCAAACCACTTGGCATAGGTAGTTGCGTCCGCGTGGCTTACGCCCGTGACCGGCAGATTTGCGGCGTCAAGACCCTGATTGAGGCGCGGTTCGCAGACAGCCTGCGCGACGCAACGCTCGTAGTCACCGACAGTGACTTGGTATTTCATGATTTCAAACGGGCGATCAAACGTCACCTCAGCCATCGGCGCATCAACCGCATGACCGCCCTCGAGATACTCGCCCGAAGAGCGGTACTGAAAGCTGCCCGCCTCGATTGTCACCGTTTCCGGCAACGAGACGTCCCGCGCATCACTGGAACCAAGCCCTGCAAGAATAGCCAGGGTGCCGAGCATCGGCAGGGAGACGAGCGCTGGAAATCGATTGGTTTTCAAGGAAATCATGGTTGCAAATCCTGTCGGGATGCATCCCGGCAGGAGATTTGCCGGGACGCTTTTCTCAGGTGGGTCAGACAAGGGGCTTATGGCAGCGCCTTGGTGCTGACATGGGCCGCATCGATCGCCTTGGGTGCAGTGACCTGCGCCATCAGGTCGTTGTCCCAGTCGCCGTCGACCACGACATGGGCCGTTGCACCCAGATTGACCGCCTCGATGAGGTTGTGGTTGACGTAGGCGTAAACGCCGGGCTGCAGGAAGGTGTACAAGGCAGCGCCAGCCGATCCGCCACGGATGAACCAGGTTTCCAGATCGCGCTCCGGTGGGTTGTTGAACTTGCCGGTCTCCCAGACGAGGTCGCCATGGCCGCCAATGAGGTGAGGCCGCGAGTCACGGTTTGCCTGTGAATGGATGAAAAGCACCGTCTCGCCGACCTTGGACTTGAGGGCGTTGTCACCGGTCAGGGCACCCACCCTGCCGTTGAAGACCACATGGGTCGGGATCAGGCGGTTCATCACTTCAATGGTGTCGGAATAGGAACTGCCGGGATCCTCGAAGCGCATGTACTGCCCGTCGGCGTCTTTGGGGATATAGAAGTCGTTCTCGCCGATATAATAAGCCGTGTCATAGCTGACCGGCTTGCCGTTGTGATCTTTCAGACCGTCGCGCGGCAGGATCATGATCGCGCCGCTCATGCCCGACACCACATGCCACGGGATCATCGGACCGCCCGGAGCGCAGTGGTAGACAAAGGTACCCGGACGAGATGCCTTGAAGCGCAGAACCGTCATTTCGCCGGGGTTGATGAGGGTCAGCGCTCCGCCGCCAAGGCCGCCAGTCGCGGCGTGAAAGTCGATATTGTGCGGCATCGAGTTGGTTTCAGGATTGATCAGCGTCAGTTCGACATAGTCGCCTTCGTGAACGACCATCAGCGGACCCGGCACCGAGCCATCGAATGTCATGGCCTGCAGCATCGTGCCTTCGTCGTCGATTTCCATTTCCTTCTCGACGATTGTCATCTCGAACTCGATCACCGCAGGCTTGGCCTTCGTGGCCTGTTCGTGTTCATGAACGAAGGGCGGGGCAACCAGCGTGACCTTGCGCCGTTCCAGCGTTGAGAGATCGACGGGTTCGCCGACCGGGGTCATGCTTTCCTCGGTTTGTGCTGCAACTGTTTCAACGAGGGCGCCTGCGGCCAGCGAGGTGAAGACCGCGCTCTTGAGGGCGTTTCTGCGGGTAAGCATCGGGCAATTCCTTTTTCCGGTGTGTTTCTGTCGATGGGTGAACACTAGCGAAGCGGTTGGCGCGCTCTTTGTGGAAGCACAAACAGAACCCCGAAAGTTTGATGCCGGGGTTTGTGCAAGCGCAAAGACACGACTGGCAGATTGATGCCCACTAGGCGAAATCGGAGTGCGACATGCGCAACAGGCCCGCCGAAAGTCGATCAATGACAGATGACATGACCATGCATGCAGTCATGGCTGCATGGCCACAGGTCGTCCCTGTCCTGCTTCGGGCCAAAATACATTGTGTGGGCTGCGTGCTTGCTTCTTTTCACACAGTGAAAGACGCAGAAACCGAACATCAGATCAGTAACGGTGAACTGCTTTTATTGATGGAAAGTATCACATCGCGTGACGTATGGGAAGGGTGACGGGCCTTGAGCGCATGATCACCGGCTATCGGAATGCGCCGTTCATTCCCCTGCACCGGTTGCAACAAGCACAAGCTTGTGGCCTTCGACGAGAATGATGCGTTGGCGGCCTGATTTGACCCAGCCCATCTCTTCCCACCGGCTCATCAGGCGGGAGACCGTGTGCAGCGTCGTCCCGGTCATGTCGGAAATGTCCTGGCGGGAAATCGGCATGTCGATCAGGATCCCTTCGTCCGTCTTGCGGCCTGTCTGGCTCGCGAGCTTGACGATCGCATTGGCAACGCGCTGTTCGACCTTGGCTGTCACCAGTTCCAACATCCGGTCCTGGGTGTCGGCAAGCCGTTTGCCCACGGTCTGATAGGAATTGGTGGCAAATCCGGGGTGGTGCGCGACAACCTCATCCCATACCCGCGTCGGCCAACAAAGGCAGAGGCAATCGACGGCCGCAATCGCGTTGGCGGGATAGGTCGTGCGGCCGATTGCCCGGGCAATCCCGAACAGCTCTCCTGCCGATATGTACCGGGCGATCATCTGATCGCCGTCGGCGTTGATCTTCACCACCCGGATATGGCCGTCGAGAAGCAGGAAAAACGCCCGGGCGTCTTCGCCGTCGCGAAAGATCATCGTGCCTTTTTCATGATGCTGGCTGGCCGACTGGTTGAGCAAGCCCTGCATGTCGGCATCGCTCATGCCCGCAAAGGGAGGCAGATCGCGGATCAGGGAGATGTCGAGGCGTGTCAGCTGTTCATTCCCCCAAAGTGCAAGTTGCGGGCTGCACCACATGCCTAAACCAGATGTGGCAAGGCCACCATATTGGCATTGGCAAACATCCGCCATCGCCCGTGCAGACCAATTTGCAGGCCTTGATAAAAGCCAGGCACGAGCGGATTTCGCCCGACAATCATCATGACCGGTCCATGTGACGCAGCCTGTAGGCCGCCAGCAGTCACCAAGACCTGTCGACAACCACAATCCTAACGGCGTAAGTCTCGCGTGATTGACACAGGGCTGTGTCATTGTTCCATCAAAGCGGGCGAGCGTTCAGACATCACCGGGTCGGGCATCGCAAGAGAAGGTTGACCAGATGACCGCCACCGACAAAAATGACCTGCCACTCGATCTCGGTCGGGATACGGCATCGGTGGCACCTGCAGAAAACAAAAACCGGCGTCGCTGGTTTCATCCGGCCTACCTGCTCGTGCTGTTGTTCCCGGTCTTCATGTTTTCCGGGGCCGTGATCGGCATGTACTACCAGCCGACCGGCTTGCGGGCGTTTTACGCCCTGACAGGGCTCCAGCCGGGCGGCGGGGCGGAAATCCCCATCGCCGTTCCGCCGGAAATCCGGATGCCGGAGGAAATGGCTGAAACCTTGCAGCCGACCGACGTTGTCGGCCTTGCCCGCCTGATACCGCGTGGCGATGTGGCAATCGTTGCAGCGCCCTATGGCGCCGGCGATGCGCGTGTCGCCGAAATTCTCGTCGTCGTTGGCCAAAGCGTCACGCGCGGCACACCTGTTGCCCTGTTGGACAATGTTCAGGCGTTGGAAGGCGCAGTGTTGATGGCCGAGGCCAATCTGGCAGTGCGTCAGGCAACCCTCGGTCAGACCCGAAGCGCAATCGCCGCAAGCCTTGCCGAAGCACAGGCAACACTGGATCAGGCGCGTGCCACCGCTCGCGAGGCCGAGGCAGCGCTTGCCCGCACGGCAGACCTTGCCAAGCGCGGCGTTGCCACCAGCACCACATTGGACGCCGCCCGCACGGCCGCCGAGGGCGCGCTCCTGACCGTCCAGAAGACCGAGGCAACGCTTGCCCGCTTTGCCGCCAGCGC
>JBGSWL010000174.1:0-5299 GCA_041752455.1 Roseitalea sp.
TGCAAGCGATGGTCGCGCTTGGCCGGGACCATCTCGCCAAGGCGCGGCCTGCCGTGCGAGGCTTGTCTCCGGCCCTTCGGTCACCGTTTTCGCTTCTGGCGCTCTGCGAACCGGTCTTCCGCCAGGCCGAACGCCTCGGCGGGCGGTGCCGAAGCGAAGCGCCGCAATTGTCGCCCTTCGGTTCGCAGTGGCGGATGATGCATGCGGCGATGACCGGCAGGTAGTGAAAAGCTTTTGACGTAAACGTCAGTTGCTGCCAGTGTCTTCCCATGAGATGGCGCACCTTCGGGAGGGGGCATGTCACTTCCTGTATTGGTCGGCGTGGTTGCCTTCGGCATCGCGCTGGTGGTTTTTCTGGTCCATGTCACCGGGGGCTCGACCCGTTTGGTGATGGCCGACGGTGCGCAAGCCGAAGCGCTGTTTCTGGCGGACCATGAAGATGCGCAGGTGCGGCGCGTGATGCTGACGGACAACGGCCAGGAGGCCGTGCTGCTGCTTGCGGATGGCGGCATCGGGTTCGTGCATTCGATGGGCAGCAAGGCGGTCGCGCTGCGCTTCAAGGCAGGGGCTGGGCCGGTAGCAAAACCCGCCAGCGATGGGCCGAGCGTCATCATCGCGTTTCACGATATGTCGATGCCCGACCTCACCTTGACCTTTGCCGATGCGCGCGATCGCGACAGTGTCGCTGCGGCCCTCTCCGGAGGCGCCGCGCCCGACCTTTTGACCGAACTGGAAGCTGCCTGATGGATCTTGGTGCCGTGATTCCGAACTATCCCGACGTGACGCAGGTCGCGATCCCGTTTTTCATCATTGCGATCCTTGCCGAACTCTATGTGCTCAAGCGCGCGCATGACCAGCGCAAGGCGGGTTTCGAAACGCGGGACACGCTGACCTCCCTGCTGATGGGGACCGGCAATGTGGTCGCGGGCCTTCTCACCGGGTTCGTGGCTTATGCTTTCCTGATGTGGGTCTGGCAGTTCCGGGTGTATGACTTCGGGTTCTCCTGGTGGGCGGTGCTGCTGTGCTTCGTGCTCGATGATCTGCGCTACTACTGGTATCACCGGATCGCGCACCGTTCGCGCTGGGTCTGGGCCGAGCACATCAATCATCACTCGTCACAGCACTACAACCTGTCGACGGCGCTGCGGCAAAGCTGGACCGGCACGTTCACCGGCATGTTCGTGCTGCGCGCGCCGCTGGCGCTGATCGGGTTTCATCCCGTCCTGCTGGCCTTTGTCGGCGGGCTGAACCTTGTCTACCAGTTCTGGATCCATACCGAAGCGATCGGCAAGATGCCGCGCTGGTTCGAGGCGGTGTTCAACACGCCGTCGCACCACCGGGTGCATCATGCGACCAACGCGCGCTATCTCGATGCCAACTATGCCGGGACGCTGATCGTCTGGGACCGCATGTTCGGCTCGTTCGTCGAGGAGCGGGCAGAAGACATGCCACGGTACGGGCTCGTCAAGAACATCGGCACGTTCAACCCGATCAAGGTTGCTTTTCATGAATGGTGGGCGATGCTGGCTGATGCCAGCCGGCCGGGACTGACCGTCCGCCAGCGCCTTGGCTACCTGTTCATGCCGCCGGGCTGGAGCCACGACGGCTCGCGCGATGATACCGCGCGGATCAAGGCCAACTATGTGGCCCGCCATCCGGACCAGGCGGGAATGCCGGGACTTCCTGCCCGGCCGATGGTCGAACCCGGTGAATAAAGGGGCGCTACTACAGCATTAACCGTATTTGACAATTTGTCGTGGTAAACAATTGGTAAAAGCGGGTATGGGATTAAAGTAAGCCGAACAGAAGTCAGGTGTCCTTTGTCCATGTCCGACCGCTCCATTCTTGCCCAGCCGTTGGTCCTTCCCTGCGGGCAGGAGATCACCAACCGGATCGCCAAGGCGGCGATGACCGAAGGTCTTGCCGATGGCACCAATCGCGGCAATGACCGCTTCACGCGGCTTTACAAGCGCTGGGGCGAGGGCGGGGCCGGCCTCCTCATCACCGGCAATTTCGTTGTCGATCGCTGGCATCTGGAACGCGGCGGCAACCTTGCCATTGATGGCGCGCAATCGAACGAGGCGCTGGCGGCGCTCGCCGACATCGCCGAGGCCGCCAAGGCGCATGGTTCGCGCATCTGGGTGCAGCTCAACCATGCGGGTCGCCAGACCCAGAAGATGATCAACAAGCACCCGAAGGCGCCGTCAGACATCGGCCTGAAAATGGGCAATGGCCGCTTCGGCAAGCCGGTGCCGATGACCGCGGACGATGTGGCGCGGGCGGTGGACGGGTTCGTTCAAGCGGCAAAGATTTGCGAACAGACCGGCTTTGACGGCGTGCAGGTGCATGCGGCGCATGGCTATCTGATGAGCCAGTTCCTGTCGGCGCTCTCCAACCGGCGCAATGATGCCTATGGCGGCGATCTGCGCGCGCGCGCCAAGGCGCTGCTCGACATCGTCTCGGGCATTCGTGCGGCAACGCGGCGGGATTTTGCCGTCTCGGTGAAGCTGAACTCCGCCGACTTCCAGAAGGGCGGTTTCAGCCAGGAAGACAGCGCGGCCGTGGCCGGATGGCTGAAGGAGGCGGGCTGCGACCTGATCAAAGTGTCCGGCGGCAACTACGAGCAGCCGCGGATGATCGATTTTGATCGCAAGGACCCGCTGGCCGACAACAAGCGCGAGAGCACGAAGCGTCGCGAGGCCTATTTCCTCGACTTCGTGCCGAAGCTGCGAGCGGCGACGGACCTTCCGGTGATGGTGACCGGCGGTTTCCGCACGGTGGATGCCATGGTCGATGCAGTGGACAAGGATGGCGTCGACATGATCGGCATCGGCCGGCCGTTCTGTCTCAACCCGGATGCGGCACGCGACATCCTCGATGGCCGGATCGACCGGCTGGAAAGCCGCGATGACGATCTGGTGATCGGCACCGGCCTCATCGGCCCGCGCTCGCCGATCTCGTTCCTGCGTGATCTGAACGCCTGGGGCGCGCTCGGCTGGTACTACGAGCACATCTATTCGCTGGCCGACGGAAAGAACCCGGATCCGTCGCTGTCGCCGTTTCGTGCGCTGCTGAAGTATGACAGCCAGGAAGCCAAGGCGGCGAAACGCCTGATCCGCTGACGCAGGGTCATTTACACCCGGTCAACCATGACGCGAACCGGTCGTGTCCGTTAACCCTGCAGGAAGGCCGACGTGGCACGCTCGGTGCACCCGATGGAGCCACAGACCATGCCGACCGGAACCAGTGCCAACGCCATCTCCCATGCCGACAGCGCCGAACTTGGCGCGATGCCGCCGCTCGGCAGCGCTGTCGTTCTGGCAGGCGGCTTCATGGCCTTGCTCGCCGCCGGACCGTCGCTGGCATTCGTTGCTACCTTTGTGGGCGCTTTGTTTGTCGTGCAGATTGTCCTGCAAGCGCGACTGGCGATGCTGATCGAAGCGGGCACTGCCGGTGTTGGACCGGTTCGCAGCATCATCCGTTTCGTCGCGCCGCTGCGCCATGCGGCCATGCTTTTTGCCGTCTGCATGATTGCCGCCACGACCGGCCATGCCGTTCTTGCGGTGCTGGTCAGCCTTGCCCTCTTTGCCGCCGTGCTGACTGGCGAACTGGTTGCGGTGACAGTCTTGTCGGCGCTTGCCGGGGTTCCCGCCTTTGCCGCGCTGCATGTGACTGAAGGCACGTTCGGCCTCGCCGGCGAGACCGTCTGAACCATTTTTCCTGCTGAATTCAGCCGGCCGGGTCGGGGATCTCGACCGTCGGATCGGGCGCGCTGACCTGCGTGATCGTGGTCGGCGCAGCGCCGCCAAACTCAAAAACGACCTTCCAGGGAAAGCCGTTTTCCGCATCGACCCACCAGGTGCCGGTCACCGGCGTGCCCGAACTGGTCAGCACATAAGACAACGCCAGGCGGTTGACGGTCTTGCCGTCCAGGTCGATCCCGTATTCGCACGCATGGCCGGTCGAGGCTGCTGCCTCTGCGGCGCGGGTGGCTTCCTGCTCGGCCATTTGTTCGTCTGTCTGCTCGCTGAGCAGCGACCAGCTCTTGCCCGCATCGGATGACGTGTAGAATTTGCCGCCGATCCAGAGGCTGATTGGATTGCCCTTGTCGTCCATCGTCATGCCGCGCTTGTCCGGCTGGGAGATGACGGTGTTCTTGATCTCTTGTCCGGCCATGACGGTGGTCACATCCGAGCGCACCGGCATGGCTTGGGCCGTGGCCAGCATCGCCGCGCGGGCATCGGCCGCACAATCCTGCGCAAGGGCAGGCGTGGCGAGGAGGAGGGCGGGGATGAGGAGAAGTGCGCGCATGGGGGAAGGGTGGCAAGAGGGGGTGGGGGGTGTCAAGGGGGGAGGAGATCACGGCATGGATCCCGGATCGGCTGCGCCGTCCGGGATGACTAAGTCTGGCTGGTTGTCTGGAATGATCTGCCTTGATGGGGCAGGCCTTCTCCATTTTAGTCATCCCGGACGGCTGAAAGCCGATCCGGGACCCATGCCAAAACCTTTCAATCCCAGCCCATTCCGCGAAACAGTTCATTCCATTCGGGATTGTCCTTCTCGATCAGCGCAATTTTCCAGTCGCGCCTCCAGCGCTTGATGGTTTTTTCACGCTCGATTGCATCGCGGATATTGAAATGCTCTTCGTACCAGACCAGCCGGGTGACATTGTATTTTGCAGTAAACCTCGAGCCTTCACCATTCTTGTGCTGGGCAATGCGCATAGCGAGGCTGTTCGTTACGCCTGTATAGATCGTGCCGTTCTTCTGGGAAGCCAGCATGTAGACATAGCCTGCCATGGTGCAGACAGTTCGATCATGAACGAAACCGCCGAGCAAGCGAAGACGTCACGGCATGGGTCCCGGATCGGCTTTCAGCCGTCCGGGATGACTAAGTCTGGTTGGTTGTCCGCAATGACCCGCCTTGAGGGCGCAGGCCTTCTCCATTTTTCGTCAGCCCGGAGGGGGTAGCCGCTCCGGGACCCATGCCTCAGCCTTCATTCGGCTGCTTGTAAAACGTCCATGCCCAGCCAATCCCTCACATCCCGGATCGCCCTTGCGGAAATCGCCCGCTTTTTCGCCTGCGTCTTGTCAGGCCCGCGCCAGCGGCCTTCGTGGCCGTCCGGCCGTTTCATCGCGCCATCGGGCAGCGGCGGGAACAGGCCGAAATTGATGTTCATCGGCTGGAACGAGCGCTTGCCCGGTTCGTCATGCGAGACCAAATGCCCGCCGGTGACATGGTTCAGCAGCGCGCCGAGCGCGGTGGTGGCGGGCGGCAGGTGCGGCGCTTCGCCGACGGC
>JBGSWL010000175.1:0-8096 GCA_041752455.1 Roseitalea sp.
GCGCCGCCGGCGGCTGCAGCCGACGGGCAGACCGCCGAGCCCGGCGCTTCTGCCGCTGGACAGGCTCCTGCCCCGACGCCTGACGCTGCGGCAACCGAAGCTGCCCAGCCTGCAGACGTCCAGGCCGTGACGGTTGAAGAAGGTACGCGGGTCGAGCGAACGGACGAAGACCGGCACCGCCGCGACCGTCCGCAAGGTGTCGATGTCGTCGGCGAAGTCGATGACCGGATCATCATCCAGATCGGCGCGCAGATCGTCGTCGAGAGCAATGACCGCCCGCGCCTTACCCGTCGCGTCGATCTTGACACGCTGACCTTCGCATTCGGCTCGGCCGAGATCCCGCAGGCCGAAATCGCCAAGCTTGAAGCACTCGCATCAGGCATGGCGCGACTGCTGGAAGAGAACCCGGCCGAGACGTTCCTGATCGAAGGTCACACCGACGCGGTCGGCTCCGACGTCGACAATCTGGTCCTCTCCGACAGGCGGGCCGAAGCTATCGCGGCAGCGCTGACCCAGACCTTTGATATCCCGCCGGAAAATCTGGCCACTCAAGGCTAAGGCGAACAGTATCTGAAGGTGAACTCCGAGGCCGCAGAACAGCAGAACCGCCGCGTTGCCATCCGTCGCATCACGGCATTGGTTGCTCCGGTCGCGAGCGCCAGATTACCAACAAAACGTTGACCTGCGGCGCGGTTGCCGCAGGTCCTTTCACAAGCTCGCTCCGGGGCCCTGTGCATCCATGACCCGCTGAAGCCATTCTTGTGCGGACGCGTCGTCAGGTTGACGCGGCTCGCCGCAACAGGTCGGCTTCGTCGAGCATGCCGTGACTGCCCATTTCGGGTTGGTCGCCGGCCAGTTTTGCCCACGCGATATGGAAGGCAAAGGTCAGGCCCGATGTCGGCGTTATCCAGACTTCGGCAGCTTTCGGGACAAGTCCGAGGATGCAGACATCCGGATCATCCTTGCCGTTTTCGAACCAGGTATCGGCGACGGTCGACCAGAGGTCATCGCGCAAGGCCGGGTCATTGTTCTGGATGAGTTCGCCCTGGATGACCGCTATCGGGACTCGTCCGGCACATAAGGGCCACCGACCTCGCCCTAGCCCCATTTGGGCATCGGCGCTTCCTCGACTGGCGCGGCGGGGTCGTTTTCGTGCACTGCGACTGTACCGCCGAGCGACGCACGCTTGTCCCGGTTCTTGACCAGCTCGGCGCATGGCGGCTTTGCCATGAAGAGCGCCGGCGCTATGGCTGACTGGACGCTGTTGCGCGCAGACACTTGACGTCGCCCTTTCGAAAATAGAGGAGTGACCGGGATTTCGACCCAGAGGGAAAGTGGCATGACTATCACGGAAAAGACGGTGGCTTTTGCCCCGACCGCATCCTTTCGCGCCATGGGCGAAGAGGGCGTCATCCTGATGACCGACACGGGCCAACTTTATTCCACCAATGACAGCGGCACCGCGTTCCTGCAGAAGATTGCCGCCGGCGAGACGGTGCGCGAGGCCGTCGATGCCTTGCTCGAGGAATTCGAGGTCGAAGAGGCCGAACTGGTTGCCGATCTTGGCGAACTGGTGGCGTTCCTCGAAGCGGAAGGGGTCGTCACGACCCGTGATGCCTGAGACCGGCCTGAGTATTCAAGACACAAGTGCGGCGCGGCGCATGCAACGGATGATCTGGTGGCAGGCGCAGCTTTTGCCGTTCATCGTGCGCAGCAGAGACCTGCAGTCGGTCTTGCGCTATGCCGACGTCGCGCCAGATCCGGCGTTTGCACAGGTTCCGGCAGAAGCAATTGCCCGCTGGATTGTCGCGGCAACCAAGAAGCCATGGCTGATGCGAAAACGCCGGTGCCTGCGGCAGGGCCTGCTCGGCATGCGGTTCATGCGGCTCGCCGGACACCGTCCGCAACTCTTGTTCGGCATCGACCAGAAGTCGCTCGGGAGCGGCGCCGTGTCGGCGCACTGCTGGGTCGTCCTTGATGGACAGGCGGTACTCAACGACATCCACGAGGGCATGGTCACCATCCACGCATGGCAGCCCGCATGATCCCGCATGAGTCGGTGTTCGACCTGCACACGATGGATCTTGTGCTGCGTCTTGAAGACCTGCCGCCTGACCTCACGGCAGGCGCGGATCTCGACTGGCTGATCGGCGAACGGCGGATCAACGGCGGGTACCGACATGCCCGCCGGGCGACTGTAACGGTGGCATTGGCGGGGAAACACGGTCTGCCTTTGCCTATCGATCCGCGTGGGGTGCAGTCAGCCGACGGAGACAGTTTGTCGATTGGCCGTGCACCAGATGGCGGCTGGATGATGGCTATCAACGATTGCGTCATGATGCGGCTTGATCCCGCGGGCGATGTGCGTGTCGAGGTGCTGCCATTTGCCGACCGGCGGGCGCAAACGGTCGGCAATGCGATGGTGCATGCGCTGGACCATGTTCTTTCGTGCCATGGCCAATGCCTGGTCCACGGGGCGAGCCTTTTGACACCCGATGGTGCAGGCATGGTCATTCTCCATGCGACCAGCGGCACCGGCAAGACGACGACCGCGATGGCTCTGGCGCTTGCCGGCTTTCGCCTTTCCGGCGACGACACGACAGCGCTGATCGCCGCTTCCGGCGGCGGCGCGCCGACCGCATGGGGATTGCCGCGCTGGGCCAAAGTGCACCGCGAGACGGTTCGGCTGCTGCCGGCCCTTGCCGACCTCACCAACCCTTCGCAATTGGATCGCGGCGGCGAGCAGATGATTGCGCGTGGGGCACTTTCATCGGCGGGCCTCGTCACGCCAGCAGGCCCGTTGCCGGTGGTCGCCGTCGTCAGCCTCACACGCAATGCCGGGGGCGTTGCAATGGCGAAGACCCAGCGGCCATTCGATGCCCTGCGCGACCTTCTGGAAGACAATGTCAGCGCAGGACCTGCCGGTTTTTATCCGGGGCACGAGGCACGTTTCGGCATCTTTGCAGCGATGGTCGCGGGGACCCGATGTCTGCAGGTGCCCGTGATCGGCCACCCGCAAGCCGTTGCAAAGACGATCGCCGACGCGCTCGGTTACTGAGCCGCGTTCGAACGCACAAGGCGTTGCTGCCAGCGAAAGACGTGGCGCCGCACCCTGGAACTCACATCAGCGCGCAGATGGGCGTTGACCACGGTATCGCGGTTGATCCAGCCCGGAACATTGGCAAGGCGCGCCAAGTGTTCAAAGCGGTGCTTTTCGGTCGCACGCAGATCAAAGACCCGCGCGGCAACGCCAGCGGCCGCCGCAAGTTCGAACGTCAGATCGAGGCGCTGCGCAGCGGCAATGGCTGGCTCCATGTCGGCATCGTCCAGTCGCCGGATTGCCTGCAACACATCGACCGCCAGCTTCAACTGGTGAAACTTGTGACCGATCGTTGCGTGCACCACAGCGGTCAAAAGATGACCTGCCATCGAGGAGCGGCCTTCCTCTTGACCGCCATTGGCGATCTGCAACTGCTCGAAACCGAAACGCACCCGCCGGCGCAGCGCGGGCATGTGCACAAGGTCGGTGTGCACTTCGATCAACAAATGTGGCTGACCGGCAAGGGTCCATTTCTGCTCTTCGTAAAGCACGGTCTTTTCCGGTCGCGGGCGGACGACCATGGCAAAGCCCATCGCTTCCAGAACATGACCGGCTTGCGCCAGTGCGTTATGCGGCACGACGAGATCGATATCCGTATAAGGGCGGTCGGAGACATGCGGGTAAAGCGCGTCTGCAAACGCCGCGCCCTTGACGAACCGGTGCGCAATCCTTCCGGCCTCAAGCCCCTGACGCAGCCGTTGGCCATGGGCTTCAAGGTCGAGCGTCACAATGGTGGCGAGCCGCACCTCCCGACCAAGGGTGTCGCGCATCGCCTGCCAATCGGGGGCCAACCCGATGCCTGCCGCCTTCAGTTTGCGCCAGACCACGGCACCGATGCCATGGTGTTCGCACAGCCCCTGAAAGTCGGCGAGATCGAGCACGGCGAGCGCAGCCGGATCGGGCGGCAGAGCCTGCGGGTCGGCAAGGTCGCAGAGCAGCCGTTGCGCCGCGGGTGCCAGACGCTGTCCGCTCATGCCTGCGCCATTCCGTTTGCTCCCGAAGCAGCCAGCGACGCCAGAAACGCGCTGATCGCTGCAACCGAGAACAGGTTGCCGACATCGTCGGATGTCAGCTGACCTGCGGCCAGTTCTTCCAGCACCATCATGATGTTGACATGGGCGATGCTGTCCCAACCTGTGAGGGTTGCGACGTCGGCATCGGCGGGTACAGCCGTTACATCGACGTGCAGGGCGTTGGCGACGATCTGGCGGGCACGATCACTCGGAGACAAGCGCGCCCTCCGCTTCCCATTTTTCGACGGCATCCAGCATCTTTTGTCCGCGCAACGAGAATACAAGATAGTCCGCAGGCTTGCCGCGAACTTCGTCATAGCCGCTCATATGCAGCATTCCGGTCTTTTCAAAGCCGAGTTTGGCATAGTTGAGCATCGAGGAATAATTGTGTGACTGAACCCGCGACGAAATCTGCGCCATGCCGCCGTGGCGAACCAGGGCGATGATCAACGCCTTGCGGATTTCGGGCACGACACCTTTTCCCCACCAGGCCTTGTCTCCGACAATGACCAAAAAGGTTGCGGTCTTCCAAGCAGTGACGAACACCGCGTGGTATCCGATGGTTGCGCCGGTGCTGCGATCCACGATGGCGTGGTAGAACCGCGTCTTGCCATTGGCCCGGCGTGTTCCCCGCAGCAGTTTGAGCCAACCGGGCGGTTTGTGGCCCATGGTCAGGAGGCTGCGAATTTCCGCATCGCGCAAATAGGTGTGTTGAAGCCTGATCGCCATCCAACGCCCAATTGGCTGCAGTTCAAATCGTGGCGTCAGGATCGGCTGCCTGAACCTCGGAATGCCTTGCCGCTTGCTCATGGGGATGCGCTCCCGGAGAGGACCGCATCGCGGACAGCGCCGCGTACGATCTTGCCGCGTTCGTTGCGCGGGATCTCGGAAACGGCAAACAGCCGGACAGGTACTGCTTCGGGACGAACCTGCGAGCGGCACCAATTGCGAATGGCTTCAACATCCAGCTTTTCCCCGGGCGCAAGGACGATTGCGGCCGCCACCGCCTCGCCGCTTGCGGGGTCCGGAATGCCGAAGGCGCAAGCCTCGATGACCTGCGGATGGCGCTCCAGCATCAGGTCGATTTCCTCAGCCTGGATCTTGATGCCCGCGCGGTTGATCTCGAATTTCAGGCGCCCGACGAGGGTCAACGAACCTGCCTCATCGATCTCGCCGATATCGCCGGTGCGAAACCACGGGCCGCAAAAGGCTGCGTCGGTCAACTCCGGCTGATCGAGATAGCCGGTCATGATCGACGGTGTCATGACAAGGGCTTCGCCCCGCCCGGTTTCACGGATGCCGCCGTCGTTTGCAAGGATCGCGATGCGCCCGCCCCATGGGTGCCCGACATGGCCATCGCGCCCGGCAGCATCATCAAGGGCGGCACCGCCGATCCAGTTGGCGGTTTCGGTCATGCCGAACATGTTCCAGACGTTGCGCGTTCCCGTCCAGTCGGCGATGGCTGCCCATTGGGAATATGCCAGCGGCGCCGAGCCGACATGGATGCGCTCTACAATGTGACCGGTGCGCGGCGACACGCGCATCGCCAGTTTCCAGAATGTCGGCACCGAACTCATGAAAGTGATGCGCTGGTCGGCCAGCACCGTGGCCAACCCGCCGGTTTCGGCAAGGGTCGGCGAGGTCCAGAGATGCAGTGTGCCACCTGCCGCCAAGGGCGTCAGGCAATTGCCGATGAGGCCATGGCCGAAAAACACCGGCAGCACGCACAAGGATTGGCGCAAGGGCGATGCGCCAATTGCCGCGATGTTGAGGGCAATGCGGGCCTGGAGGCTGCGCTGCGTATGGACGATCCCCTTGGGCACACCGGTTGTCCCCGATGTCATCAGGACAAGCGCAGGCGCATCCGGGCCAAGTGGCGCGCCAGCGCGAACAGGCCCGCTCACATCCATCAGCGATTCGACGCCCATATCGCCGATCCATAACGCCGGGCGGGTTCGTACCGTGATGTTGTCGCGCTCGAATGCGGTGATGGCGGGATTGACGAGGATGACCGTGAAACCGGCTGACCACGCGCCAAAGGTCCACAAAAGGGCCTCGGCTGCATCGGCAACCGCGATCACGCAGCGTGGCGCCGCAACATCGGTCGGCATTTCCGCAAGCTTTTCAGCGCGGCGCGACGTTTCCGCCCGGATTTCTGCCGCGGTCCAACGCCTGCCTGACCGGACATCGTGGATGGTTGCACCCTCCGGCAGTCCCGCACAAATGCCCGTCAACTGTTGCAATTGTCACACTCCGAAGAAGCTGTTTGCCCGAAAACCCCTGGGAGCGTTGACAATGAAGTTCCCTTTCGTCAACAGTTTACGCAGAGCATGAGATGGGAAGACCAGAATGAAAAAGACCTACGAAAAAGCCGTCGTGGCCAAGCGCGATATGATTGTTTCGGTAACTTCAGGGATGAAGAAGCCGATTTCCGTCACGCTGAACGACTGACCAGCCCCTAAGGTTTCAGGGGGATTTCCTTGGAGCCTCGTCTGATCAGGAACATTTTTCGTAATCAAAGGGCCATGACATGAAAAAGACCTATGAAAAAGCCGTGGCAGCCAAGCGCGAGATGCTCGCTTCGATCACCGCAATCATCTTGAAGCCGATCTCCGGAAAACAGGCTGATTGATCCGAGATCAGGCATGGCTCGAATGGGCCTGTCGCGTTTGCGATTACAAGCACAATAACCAGGGTATCGTCATGAAGAAGATCTACGAAAAAGCCGCCGCAGCCAAGCGTGAACTGCTTTCCGCAGTGACCGCAGCGCCGGTCAAGCCGGTTTCCGGCGCGCGGCCGCCCTTCAACCCCACCTGATTTTCACAGGCTCGAACTAGGTCTTGAAGCCGGATCTGGTGCTGCCAATCCGGTCGTGTGTGCTGGCCGCATCGCAGGACGGGCTTCGAGTCCAAACGCTCACTGCTCTGCAGGCTGCAGGCTACAATGTCGTCGAGATTTGGACCGCCAAGTCGGACCTCGCGCCGGGTAGCCTAGGCACCAGCCTGATCCCGCCGAAACTCTTCAGGCTTGGCAATAGCCGACTTAAGCACGTCGGCGTGCGGCATCGCACCATCGATCGGCCTTGGCTTGCCTCGCTGATGGATGCGCTCGACAAGGCTCCGCCCTTCGATGTGCTGATTGCGGCCGGTACGCACATCATCTTTCCACAAGCGTTTCTTGATCGGCTTCCCGGCAAGGTCGTCAACCTGCATCCGGCCCTTTTGCCCCATTATCGCGGGCCGCTTCCTTTTCACGCTTTGCTGGTCGACGGAGCCGCCGATCTCTACGGCGGCATGACGCTTCATCTGGTCAATGGCGGGATCGACTGTGGCGCTATCATCGGCCAACGGCCGGTGCGCCTTGGCGACCACAAGGGACCTGCCGCCTGGATGGAGGCGGTGACCGCAACGATCGGGCCGTTGATCGCCGAAGACCTTGATGCCTATCTGCGCGGGCAGATCCAGCCCCGCCCGCAGGCACCCGGTGCCGTCGGTTCGCACACGCTGAAGAGCATGCCTTTGCATGTCGGGCCCGGACAAAGTGTCGAGCGGATTACACGGTTCATGGCGGCCAGCCCCCATATCCAGCGCAACTGCCACGCGGTTTTGCCTCGTGGCAAAGGAACTGTCCGCCATGTCGTGGATGGAGCGCCGATCGTTCTTGGTCCACCATCGGGTGCGGCACCGGAAATCGGTTTTCGGCACCTGACATTTGATGCAACGGACGCCCGGGTCCGGTTGCGCAGAGTCAACTGGTTCGAGCGGCACTACAGAAAGTTGCGAGCCGCCATGAAAAGGATACGCAGGCGTCTGACGACACGTGTGCAGGTGGTCGAATCTCAGGTGGTCTGCCCCCTGAAAAGTGGTCCTCCCTGATGTATGGCTCTTGAGCCGATGGAGGACTTACGAAATGCCGAGAAAGAGACACAGCGCGGAAGAGATCGTCACGAAGCTGCGGCAGGTTGACGTGCTGATTTCGCAGGG
>JBGSWL010000176.1:0-8477 GCA_041752455.1 Roseitalea sp.
TATGCGCGACGCCTGCGGTGAAATCCACCTTGGACGGAAATGCCGGCAGGACGAGGCCGGTTTGGCGCTTGTAGGGCAAGGCATGGCCCCGCGCCACCCGGACCGGCAGTGCCCGCCCCAACAAGCCTTCGATCCGGCGCACCGCACGGTAGGCGACCGACGGCTGCTCGCCGTCACGTTCCAGATGCACCGCGGCATGCACATCCCACAGGTCGGAAAGCGTCAGCGATCCTTCTTCCCCGAAGATCCGCAGCGTGCGATCCTTCGGGCCGCATACGCCGCAGGTGAGCCGCGCCACGACACCGTTTGCAAAGGTGAGACAGGCGTTGGAAAAGTCGGGCGCCATCGCCTGCGGCGCGATCTCCGCCGCCTTGCCGGGAAAGAACGTGCCGGACGTTCCGTGGATGTCGGTGATCGATCCGAACAGCGCCGTCATCCACGCCAGCGCATAGCCGGAATGTTCCAGCGTGCAGCCGACCCGGAATTCATCGATGCCGGGCCACGGCGCGCCGGAGACCGAGCGCCAGTCGCGCCAGTTTTCGCGGAACACCGGACCGTCTTCCATTTCCGCATGCACCAGTTTCGGCCTGCCGATGCGTCCCGCTTCGATGGCTTGCCGCACGGCATCGAACGCCGGAGACTTCGCATTGGCCGGCGCGCCGCCGAGCACAAGGCCTTTGTCGCCGGCCAGCGCGACCAGCGCCTGCGCATCGCCGAACGCCATCGCCAGCGGCTTTTCGCAATAGACATGCTTGCCCGCTTCGAGCGCCGCACGGACAAGCGCAAAATGGCTGTCGGGATTGGTCAGGACGACAACCAGTTGCACGCTCTCGTCCGCGAGCAGGTCTTCCAGCGATGCGTAGGGCTGTACCTTGAAGTGGTTGCAGAACTGCGCAAGCCGCGCCGGGTTGATGTCGAACACACCGGCAAGGTCAAGCTGCCGGTGATTGGCAGCGGTGATCATGTAATAGTCGGCGACAAAGCCGGTTCCGACGATGGCATAGCGCATGGCCGTCCCCATTCACGCCTTCGACTTACAGTCTTCAGGTTGCAATCTGGTTAGCGGTCAGCATCGTCGGCATCGGTTGCCGCATTGCGCATGCCGCCGTCCTCGTCGCCCTCATCGAGGAGCGGCGGGCCGGGAATGACATAGGCGCCCGACAGCCAGCGGTGCAGATCGACCTGCTTGCAGCGTTCCGAGCAGAACGGGAAGAACGCCCGCACGCTTTCGCGCTTGCATTCCGGACATTGCCGCTTCGGCCGCAGCGGTTCGACTTTGGCCACCATTTTCAGAACCCGCCCGACAGCCAGCGGAAGTGCACCTTGTAGCCCTCGCCGGTCAGAAGCGTCACTGTCTCGGCCAGCGGCAGCCCGACGACGCCCGAATAGGACCCGACCAGCTTGACGACGAATGTGCCCGCAAGCCCCTGGATGCCGTAACCGCCCGCCTTGCCCTGCCATTGGCCGGAGGCGAGGTAGCTCTCCATCTCGTCGCGCGACAACCGCTTGAACCGCACGCGCGTCTCCGAGACCTTCTGGCGGATCTTGCCGGACGGCGTCACCAGCGCCAGGCCCGTATGGACACGGTGCGCCCGCCCAGACAGCAGCCGCAGGCATTGCGAGGCTTCATCCACCAGTTCGGTCTTCGGCAAAATCGTGCGCCCGACCGACACCACCGTGTCGGCGGCAAGGATGAACGGCTTGTCCGCCTTTTCCACTTTGTCCGTGCCGTTGGCCTTTGCTTCCTCGGCAAGGATCTCCGCCGCCCGCACAGCCTTGGCGTGGCTGAGCCGCCGCGCCAGCGAATAGGGATGCTCGGCCCGGTGCGGTGTCTCGTCCACATGCGTTGCCAGCAGCCGGTCCGGCTCGATGCCGGCCTGCGCCAGGAGATCGACGCGGCGCGGCGACCCGGAAGCAAGCACGAGGGACTGGAAAACGCTCATCGGTGCTCCTGCCCGAGATGCCGGTAGCCTGTTCGGCCCTTACTTGAAACGATAGGTGATGCGACCCTTGGTGAGGTCGTAAGGGGTCATCTCGACAAGCACCTTGTCGCCGGTCAGAACACGGATGCGGTTCTTGCGCATCTTGCCTGCCGTGTGAGCAATGATCTCGTGCTCGTTTTCGAGTTTGACGCGGAACGTCGCATTGGGCAGCAGTTCGGTGACTGTGCCCGGGAATTCGAGAAGCTCTTCTTTCGCCATGCAAACCTGATTTCATTCATAGAGGATCATGCGCAGACCGGACGGCCTTCGCGGGTTGGCGCTGCTTTAGCGCATGAGGGCGGGAATGGATAGGGTCAAAGCGAGTGCCCGGTTCCGGCGTCGAAACAACCGCCGTTTGAAGGCATCTCGGGAAAAGCCACACCGCCGCCCAAAATCAATCGCCGCCGAAAAGCAATCTCCGCCCAGGACGGTATCAACCCCCTCGGCGGAGAAGTTTTGTTTGGCGATCGCAGGCGTGCCGATCAGATGATGTCGGTAAACAGGGCCAAAAGAATCAGCCCCCCGACAGGAACACCGAGGATCCAGAGTAGAAATGCGCGTCCCATGATAAAACTCCAGTGGCTCATGGCGTCTGCGGCCTGCGCTGATCGCATGCCGTCGAGAAGTGAACGCCGGAAGCGCGCTTTGGTTCCGGGGTGGGGTAGTTATGGCAGGAGGTGTGTGGGGCGCCGCCCGACCCCGTCATCCTCGGCCCCCGTGCCGAGGATCGAGACTTTCCACCAACGCCGACGTCCTCCCTCCCCTTGTGGGGAGGGATGAAGGGTGGCGGTCGTCAGCCGGAGGGCTAGGCCAGCATGAAGTCATCGGCAATGATGCTTGCGACCAGCATGTCCAATCCTGCCGGATCAGACAGGAAATCCACCCCGCCGCGGATCACCAGATCATCGACGCCGAAATCGAGCCGCAGATTTCCGTTTGTCTGGTTGAGCCGCAGATAACCGAGGGCCGGATTGAACAGGTCGGCCACGCTTACGACACGCGCATCCAGTGCCCACAGGGCCGTATCGAGCAGGATCTGGTCAATACCAAGCTCGAAGTCCGTGATGACATCCCGGCCGCTGCCGATGGAGAACCCGAAAAGGTCGCCACCGGTCCCGCCGGTAGCCGTGTCATTACCAAAGCCACCGAACAGGAAGTCGGCACCGGCCCCGCCGATGAGACGGTCATCGCCAGCGCCGCCAAACAGGTTGTCATCGCCTGCCTGGCCGTTCAGGACATTGCCGAATTCGTCGCCGGTGATGCTGTCTGCAAAGTCCGACCCGAACACATTCTCGATGTTTTCAAGAATGTCGCCCTCTGCGTCACCGCCCGATTGGCTGCCGCCACCCATGTCTATCGTGATCGAACCCGTTGATCGCGGTAGTCGACCCAGTCGGACCCCTCTCCGCCATCGATCCGGTCCGCGCCGAGCGTTCCGTAAATCCGGTCATCACCATCAAGGGCTTCGACAGTGTCGTCGCTGTCATTGCCAGCCAGATGATCATTTCCGGCCGTTCCCAGACGCGAGGCGCCAAAGCCGGGCAAGAAAATGCCGAAATCCCCGTTGATGAAATTTTCGAAAGTGAAGTTTATCTGGAAGAATTCGGGATAATGGCCGGAATCCGGGCCGCCATTGCCGCCATCGACCGCGAAAACATAGGTCTGTGCGGCAATCTCGACCCCGTCTGCATCCGTGTAGGCCTCTCGCGTATCGACAACAAAGAACTCGGTTGCCGCTGTCCACTCATCGAAAAACTGGCCCTCGGTCATGTACCAGGTTGTTGAACCATCCGTGCGTGCGACCTCCCAGGTCACACCAGCATAGCGCTCCTGGTAAATGGCCGCGACATATTCGTTGCTGTATCCGGGCGTGTATGCATCCCCGACACCAGCTCAAGAGACGCCGAAAGCATCACATCATTGTCGTCCTCGAGACGGATGACGTCAAAGGCCTCATGGGTCTGAAGCGTTCCAAGCAGTGACCAGTCGATTTCGCGTAAAGCGGTTGTCGGCAACTGCAGATCGGCAAAGCCTGTCGTGTTGGTGGAAAAAACGGAATAGCCCAAGGACCCCACAAGCGCGGCATTGACAGCAATGATATCGTCGCCGCGCCCGCCGGACACATAGGCACCCGGATCACCGCGTTCGTACGACTGGATATTCACGACACTATCGCCGACGTTGAAGCGTATCCGGTCCCCGGCAGCATCCGTCGGCTCGCCAGTATAGATGATATCGCGTCCGTCGCCGCCGAAAAGAATGTCGACCCCGTCGCCACCGATCAGGGTGTCCCGGCCGCTGCCGCCATGCAACGCGTCGGCCCCGCCACCGCCATCAAGCGTGTCGGCGCCGTTGCGCCCTTCAAGCCGGTCATCACCCGCCGCGCCGGAGAGGGTGTCAGCCCCGATGCCGCCACGAATGATGTCGTTTCCAGCACTGCCATCGATCACGAGTGGCAGCGGACGATTGTCGAATACGCCGAACCGCGCGAAATCAGTCAATACATTAGTGAATGCACCTGGCATCACCTCCACCATATCCGGCGTGACGCTTTCCAGCAGCGAACCTTCAAGAGTATAACCCAGTGCATACAAGACCGAGTTTACAAAGGTATTGCTGTTTTGGTTTACGTCATATTCAAGATCACCGCCTCCGTTCTCTACGAAAGAATCATAAGATTGACCGATTAGCGTCCAAAGATCTTCAGCGCTCTGGCCATTATTGGGGGATAGCTCAACGCGTCGGTACCTCAGCGGATCCGCGATTGTGCCGTCTTGATTCAGGAATGGAGTATTCGGCTCATCTTGGGGGCCGACATGGCTCCGTTCTAGAAACGTCCATTCGCCCAGAAAGAAAACATTAGGGGCTTGAACCTCAATCTCCTGCAGTGGTCCGCCATCTTGCGGAGCGTACACGAACTGTAGGTGACCGGCATTTGCGCCGATTGCCTCGGTCGCGTCGATCAAATTCACTGCCAAATATACAATCGCCATTTCATGCTCACAATTCAATTGATGTTGGGAGATACGTCAACTTCTATCGGAAATCCAGCATTATTATAGTATACTTCCATAAAGATCGAGTATGGTATCAAATTGAAAATTGACCAAATAAATGTAAATTCGGCCTGGAAGGAGGGCGGAACTTTATAACCAAACATCAGACGTAGACCCTCATCAATAGAAGATTTAATCAAATTATCGTCAGTCGAAGATTCTGACATGCCCTCCTTTCTAACAAATGACGCCATCTTACCCGCAGTTTCGGTCAAAGTGGCCAATCGCAACATCTCTTTTTCAAGATCCGACTCCCAATAAACCCGCTCCCAGCGGATGCGCAGTTCGTCTGACGGCGTGATATGCGGGCCGAAGATGAGTTCCGGCCGCGTCAGGTTGAGAAATGTTCCCGCCACGATGACAACCACCAGCCAGAACGCCCGCCGCCGCCGTTTCGAGCGCCGCGCGCGGTCCTTCACCATGGTTCCGGTTTTCATGTTTTCGGTCATGTCCTGTCAGGATTTTTGCTTTACGTTTACACAGGCTTGGTAACCATTATTTCATCGACGTCCATTTGCGCCCCCGCATAGGAAAGGAATACTTGTCATGCTGAACAGATGCCTCCAGTCCTTGTCAATTGTTTTCTTGCTGACCGGTGCCGGATGGGCCGGAGATTGCCCGGAATCGCCGCCGCCCCGCAAACAGGACCTGCAGGTGGAAACAACATTCCCCGACGGCACGCATGCAACAATGGAGGCACAGGGTCTGCACGTGACAACCGCGGAAGGAAAGCGCTACTCCTACACCACGTTCCAGGAAAGCGCACCCTATCCCGAGGAGCTGATCCCGCTGCCCCCCAAGCGCCTGGTCGTTGCCGGTTTGGCGGTTGCAAGACTATACACGGTGACCGGCGGGCCGACCCGAGAAACCTTCATGACGGTGGAGGAACTTCCAGTTCGTTGCAATGTCGCGCACTCATGGTGGTCGAATCTGGTTTCGCGCTGCAGTCATGGTAGTGTCGAATACAGCAGCTTTTTCGACGGCGTCGTGGTCAGCGGCTGGGAACGCAACCGTGAACAGAACTCATATGTCGTCAAGCCGGACGGGACGATGGAGAACCTGCAATTGCCCGACGGGACGAGACTGGAATATTTGTACGACGCGGTCAGCGGCGAAGCAGTACTGGTGGATGCAGGCGCCAGGACGTCAAGGCGTGAAGCGGACCTCTACAAGTTCTCGGCCAGCGGCATCGAAAAGTGCACATACGTCATTCCAAGCTGGATCAAGTCCAGACCCGCCGCCACAAAGCCGGCAAACGCCAGGTAACGGGTCCGGCAGGCAAATGCCCTTTATAGCGCTCTTGCGCCGCCTCTGGTCTCGGTCGGATTGCCGTCTTGATCAAAATTGGTTTCGATCGAAAATCCCTGCGCGGCAAAGATTGCCACTTTGAAGCTGATCGTGAACTGGTCCCACTTCTCAAGGAAACGGTCCCGTCCGTAGCCATAAGCAACGGTATTCACCCCCTCACCCAACCAGCTTCCACCCAACCATCTGACGCGACCTGTGCGGGCTCGCTCCCCCGCTGCATTGAGTTTTGCCGCAAAGTCTTCGGCACCGGAGGAGAGCCGTGCAAAGCGCATGGCCTCAATTTCCAGATCGCGCATTGTATAAACCCGCTCCCAGCGGATGCGCAGTTCGTCAGACGGTGTGATATGCGGGTCGAAGATGAGTTCCGGCCGCATCAGGTTGAGAAATGTTCCCGCCACGATGACAACCACCAGCCAGAACGCCCGCCGCCGCCGTTTCGAGCGCCGCGCGCGGTCCTTCACCATGGTTCCGGTTTTCATGTCTTCGGTCATGTCCTGTCAGGATTTTTGCTTTACGTTTACACATGCTTGGTAACTATTATTTCATCGACGTCCATTTGCGCCCCCGCACAGGAAAGGAATACTTGTCATGCTGAACAGATGCCTCCAGTCCATGTCAATTGTTGTCTTGCTGACCGGTGCCGGATGGGCCGGCATTTGCCGCTGTATTCCGACGACGCGGTCAGCGGCGAGGCAGTGCTTGTGGATGCAGGCGGCAGCACGTCAACGCTTAACGCGGACCGCCCCCGGCCCGGCCCCCGCTGCCTCCGGCACCGTCCCGGCGTTCGCCTGCCTTGCCGCAAGCCTTCCGGGTACGCGTCGTCCGCCCTTGGCGGAACGGCGCCTCACCCCTTCCAGTGCAGCACGCACACCAGGGTGAACAGCCGCCGCGCCGTATCGAAATCGACCTCGATCTTGCCGTCGAGGCGCTCCATCAGCGTTTCCGAGCCGTCATTGTGGACACCGCGCCGCGCCATGTCGATCGTCTCGATCTGGCTGGTCGTGGCGCTCTTGATCGCCTCGAAATAGCTCTCGCAGATCATGTAATAGTCCTTGACGATCCGCCGGAACGGCCCGAGCGACAGGATGTGGGTCGCCACCGGCGCGCCGTCCGCGCGCGCAATCGCAAAGACCAGCTTGTTCTCGATCACCGACAGGTTGAGCTTGTAGGGCCCGCCCGCAGCGTCGCCCACCGGCCGGAAGCGGTTGGCCTCCAAAAGGTCAAAAATCGCCACCGCCCGCTCGTGCTCCACATCGGGCGTTGAGCGGCCGATGGATTCGTCCAGCGTCAGGTCGCTCAGGCGGTCGTCCGGTTGAAAGATGTCCTCTTTCGCCATGTGTGATGCGCCGCCCTGTCAGTCGCCGAGATTCAAGCGGATGGAAACAGATCGGCCGTGCGCGTCAAGGCCTTCCGCCTCAGCTAGCCGGATGGCCGCCGGCCCGAGCGTGCGCAACTGGTCAGCATCCAGCTTCAGGATCGAGGTGCGCTTCATGAAATCGAGCACCGACAGGCCGGAGGAAAACCGCGCCGAGCGCGCCGTCGGCAGCACATGGTTGGAGCCGCCGACATAATCGCCGATCACTTCCGGCGTATGGCGGCCGATGAAGATCGCGCCAGCATTGCGCACCCGCGCGGCAAGGCCGTCGGCATCGGCGCAGGCGAGTTCCAGATGCTCGGCTGCGATGCGGTCGATCAGCGCCATCGAAGATGGCGAGGCGATGTCATCGACGAGAATGATCGCGCCGTGATCGCGCCAGGACGCGCCCGCCGTCTCGCCGCGCGGCAGCGTCTTAAGCTGCCGCTCCACCGCTTGCTCCACCGCGCGTGCAAGGTTTTCGCTGTCGGTCAAAAGGATCGACTGGGCATTGGCATCATGCTCGGCTTGCGCCAACAGATCGGCGGCGATCCAGTCCGGGTCGTTGTCGCCGTCCGCCACCACCAGCACTTCGGAAGGCCCGGCAATCATGTCGATGCCGACCGTGCCGAACACCTGCCGCTTGGCCGCCGCCACATAGGCATTGCCCGGCCCGGTGATCTTATCGACCGGTGCAATCGTCGCCGTCCCATAGGCCAAGGCCGCAATCGCCTGTGCGCCGCCAATGCGATAAATCTCATCCACCCCGGCAATCTC
>JBGSWL010000177.1:0-5720 GCA_041752455.1 Roseitalea sp.
GCGCGATCTGGCCGGCGAGACGGTGGAGGTCATGGCGCTATGAACGAGCATGTCACCAAGGTTCAACGCGCGGTCGTCGGCAAGGGCATCGCCCATGACAGCGCCGCGCGCCATGTGGCCGGCGAAGCGGTCTATATCGACGACATGGCGGAGCTGCCGGGCACGCTGCATGCGGCGCTGCTGCTGTCACCGGTGGCCGCCGGAACGTTGCTGTCGGTAGACCGGGCAGTGCTTCTGGCCATGCCCGGTGTGGTCGATGTGGCACTTGCCGCCGACATTCCCGGCCACAATGACATCGCGCCGATCATCGCCGGAGAGGCGCTGTTTGCCGACGGCGCGCTCGACTATCTCGGCCAGCCGATCGGCGCCGTCTGCGCACTGACGCAGGAGCAGGCGATCAAGGCCGCCCATGCCGTGGCCCACGGCAAAGTGGTGCAAATCGAGACGCGCGAGCCGGTTCTCGATGTTGAAACCGCCCATGCGGCCGGCTCTTATGTTCTCCCCGAACAGCGGCTGGAGCGCGGCGATGTGGATGCGGCGCTTGCCGGTGCCGACCGCATCATCGAAGGGCGGCTCGCCATTGGCGGCCAGGACCACTTCTACCTCGAAACCCACATCGCCTATGCGATGCCGGGCGAAGACGGCGACATGACGGTTCATTCGTCGACCCAGCACCCGACCGAGGTGCAGCACCATGTGGCCCATGTGCTGGGGCGCCTTGCCAACAGCGTCGATGTGCAGGTGCGCCGCATGGGCGGCGGCTTCGGCGGCAAGGAAAGCCAGGCAACGATCATCGCCGCCGCCGCAGCGCTGCTGGCAGCACGCACCGGCAAGCCGGTGAAACTGCGTCTCAAGCGCGGTGCCGATATGAGCGCAACCGGCAAGCGCCACGACATGGTGTCTTCGTGGCGGGTTGGCGTGACGAGCGAGGGCCGCATTCTGGGTGCCGACGTGCAGTATCTGGCGCGCGCCGGCAATTCCCCGGACCTGACCGGGCCGGTGATCACGCGGTCGCTGACCCATACGGACAACGCCTATTTCATTCCCGCTGCGCGCTTTGTCGGCCATGCCTGCAAGACCGACACGGTTTCCAACACGGCGTTTCGCGGTTTCGGCGGGCCGCAGGGCGTCATCACATCCGAAATCATGATCGACCAGATCGCGCGGGAACTCGGCCTTGAGCCCAATCTGGTGCGCGCCCGCAACTATTATGGCCCGGCAACCGGCGAAGTGACACCCTACGACCAGCCGGTGGAAAACAATCGCCTGGTCGAGGTGACCGAAGCGGTGCTCGCCTCGGCGCAATGGACCAGCCGTCGCGCCGAGATCGATGCGCACAACGCCGCCGATCCGGTGATCCGGCGAGGTCTTGCGATGATGCCGGTGAAGTTCGGCATCTCGTTCAACCTGCCGTCGCTGAACCAGGCCGGCGCGCTCGTCCATGTCTATCAGGATGGATCGGTGCACCTGAACCACGGCGGAACCGAAATGGGGCAGGGGCTCTTCGTCAAGGTGGCGCAGGTCGTCGCAGAGGTGTTCCAGCTCGACATCAACAAGATCAAGATCACCGCCACCCACACCGGCAAGGTGCCGAACACCTCGCCGACAGCCGCATCGACCGGTTCCGACCTGAACGGCATGGCGGCGTTCAAGGCGGCGAGCGCGATCCGGGACCGGATGCTGCCGGTTGCAGCCAAGCATTTCGACGTCACCGAGGACGAGATCATCTTTCGCGAGAACCGCGTCCATGCGGCCAACCGGTCGATTGCATTCGGCGAACTGGCCAAGATGTGCTGGGCGGCACGCGTTTCGCTGTCGGAAGCGGGCCACTACGCCACGCCAAAGATCCACTGGGATGCCAAGCGCCTGAAGGGAAGGCCGTTCTTCTACTACACCTACGGCGCCGCCGTCGCCGAAGTGGCGGTCGACACGCTGACCGGCGAGAACCGCTGCCTGCGCGCCGATATCCTCGAAGATTGCGGCACCTCGCTCAATCCGGCCATCGACCTTGGCCAGATCGAAGGGGCCTTCGTGCAGGGCATGGGTTGGCTGACCTGCGAGGAACTGTGGTGGGACAAGGCCGGGCGGCTCAGAACGGTAGGCCCGTCGACCTACAAGATCCCCGGTTCGCGCGACGTGCCGCCGGTCTTCAACGTCGCCATGCTCGACAATGCGCCAAACGCAGAAGACACCGTGTTCCGGTCAAAGGCCGTGGGTGAACCGCCGCTGATGCTGGCGATTTCGGTGTTTCTGGCGATCCGCGACGCCATTGCCGGCCTTGGCCCGGTCAACTGGTCACCGCCGCTGGAAGCCCCGGCGACGGCCGAGCATGTGCTGGAAGCGATTGCTGCGGGACGTTCAGTTCGCTGAGCTGGCAGCGGGCCGGCTGCGGGAGGGAAAAGCGATGATGCCTTGGTCTGCATCATGATGCGCGCTTTGAATGAAGTCCTGAAGAGCCTGGACCGCCACATCCCTTTTGCCATGGCTTACAATGTGACGGATATCTTCGATCAAGGCTTGACAGCGCGGTATGGTGTGAACCGGGATAGCCGCTTCTGTTATGTGCCCTTCGGCCACTATTCGACCCCGCTCGCCCATCCCCAGTAGCTGTTCTTCCAGCTTTTCGCCGCGTTTCCGGCCGGTTTCGACGATCGCTATGTCGCGCCCGGGTGCCTTGCCAGTGAGCCGGATCATGGTCTCGGCCAATTCGTGGATGGCAACCATGTCACCCATCTCCGGGACATAGACTTGCGAAGGTTCCTTGCTGCGACTGACGTCGAGGGCAGCGGCGCACAGCAGCATGTCGGCGGCTTCTCCCTTTGTCATGAAGAAGCGCTTCATGCGCTTGTCGGTTACCGTCACCGGCCCGCCTTTGGCAATCTGGTCCTCGAACACGCCGATAACAGACCCATCGCTCGCAAACACATTGCCGAAACGCACCGAGCAAAAGCGGGTCTCATCAGATGACCGGACCCGGTCGAGGCTTGCCGAAAGGATCTCGCCGGTCCGCTTGGTCAGGCCGAGAAGCGTGGCTGGATCGGCGGCCTTGTCGGTAGAGACAAACACGAATTGGCCCGCGCCGGCACTGATCGCAGCCTGTGCCGTCGTCCAGGTTCCCACGACATTTGTCATCAGCGCCGACGCCCAGTTCTGGTCGACCAGGTCAACATGCTTGAGGGCCGCTGCATGAAAAACGATGTCCGGCCGGGTTTCGGCAAGAAGTCTTGTCATGATGTGGCTGTTGGCGATTTCGGCGACATGACCACTGCCAAGACCCCCTTCCGGCGCCAGCACTTCGCGGTACCAGCGAAAGACGCCGAACTCGGAACGATCGGCAATCGCGACATGCAACGCGCCACGTTTCAGGCAGTGACGGCTGAGGCCGGTGCCGATGGAGCCAGCCCCACCGGTAACGAGAACCCTTTTTCCAGCGACGGAAGTATCGAGCAAAGTCTCGGGAAAGCTCATTTCGGTGCGGTTGATGAAACTCTTGATGTCGGAAGACGACAGCGCATGCGTGGATATGTTGGCCTGACCGACCGTATCCAGGGAGAACTCTCGCACGGCTATGCCAAGCTGCCGGAGCCGGACAACCGCATCCAGACGCTCGGCCCTTGAGCGGAAACCGCGATTGCCCACAAGTCCCTGCGTCACCTGGATATCGGACCGCTGAAGCCTGGCAATGGCCGATCCGATGGATGCCATGCCTCCGGCGACCCGAACGCCTGAGAGATACCGTCCGTCCAGCGTCCTGTCGGTTGCAACGACGAGCATGATGGACGGCGCGGACGGATCGAGGGACCGGTACAATTTCAGTGCCACAGCTGCCTCGTCGGCGCCGCCGACAAAGACCGTGGCGAGACGATCGCTGCGAAAGTCCTGCTTGGCGGCCTCCAGATAGTCGCTTGCAAGTCGATATCCGATGCGCACAAGGGACGCCAATACTGCATGCAACAGCACGAAAGCTGCAAAGAACCGCCATTCCGAAGCTTCAGTGGCAGAAACCATTGCTGCAATGATGCCCAAAATGAAGAGGTAGGTGGTGCAGGCAATGGTGGCTATGGCCAAGTTGAAAAAATCTGCCGAAGAGGCGAAGCGCCAAAGGCTGGAGTAGGCCCTGAATGAGCCCATGATCATGATGCAGCCGGCCACCGCGACGATCCAAAGAATACTTGCGGGAATAGGCTCACCCGCCACCGGAACGGGGCTGCGGGAAATTACAAGTGCGATCGGCAGGATCGCAAGCAGGATCATGCTGTCAACGGCAATCACAGCCCAGCGACGCATAGCCTGGCTTGGCTTGCCTGTGTTCGCTTCAGTCAAAATGTGCCCCATCTCCAGACGATCCGTCGGACCACAGACCGTCTGGCGAAAACGCATAACACAATGAAGGCCAAGAAACATACAAAATTTTAGTGGATCACCCGGCCTCTCTATTCACAAATGGAATCGAGATGTTTCCGGTCTGTCCGCATTCAGCTGATTCAGTGGCAAATCGCTTGTAATCAGCAGTGAAAACGGCAAATATTACGCGATAATGATTTACGTAAACCGCCTTTACGGAACTTTGTCATGCCAATGCAGATTATTTTTTTGTTGATTTTAGCGCAGATTGTTATATCCGATGGTTTGATGACCGGTAAATTACGTTAGGTAAAGTCATTGTGCGCTTAGGAGATGACCGCGTTGCCATTCTGCTTGCATCGTTCAACGGAGCGAAATTTGGGAAAGGTGCGACGCATGGCTCCAGCATGCCGCCAACTCACATTGAGCGTGAAGCAGTTGTCGGTAGTTTTCGACGTATGAGGCCTCTTTCCGGGTGGGTTCCGGCCCGAGTCGATTTCAGTATGGATGGCACGCCGAGTTGCACTGCACACGAAGAGGTTAGCAATCCGCACTTTGTGCCGACACTTTTGCAGTTTTTGATTGCCCAGGCATGCACAAGAAATGCAGGGCTGTATAGATAAATTGAATATCAGGATGATACAGAAAACGAGGATTTATGCTACAAAGCTGCCGATGTATATTTTCGGCAAAGTTACACAGCGCGGCGTTCTGCGCTATATAGATCGACAGCTTGGTCCGTATACAAACGCATCAACATCCACGCCTGTCGTGATATGCAATCTGAAGTGGGCTCACTCGCTGCTTGAAATATTCTTTCGCCACTACTCTGCCATGGGAGTTACTGACTTTGTCGTCGTTGGATCAGAAAAGCAGTGTGAAATTGCGGCGGAGAGCATCGCAAAAGCAAAAGAAAATCCGGGAAGAACCGTCGGTATCTTGTCTCTGAAATCGGGTCGGCCCGTGCACCGCATTGTTTCCGCTCTTATCAACAACCGCTTCAGGGACCGGTGGTGTGTCATTGCGACGCCCGAACAATTTCTCATGTATCCGAGGATGGGAAACCGCAAGCTCGCAGATTTCTGCGATTTCGTAGCATCTGAGCGTCGGCGCCATGTGTTTTCCATAGAATTGGATATGTACATGAATGCTTATTTGCCCGCTATGGCTCCGGAAGAGCCAATGCAGCACGAACGTATGGCATTGGAAACGGATGCGTGGTTCGTCGACGCTGGATGACCTGCTCCCCTGCAACGTCCGCACTTTGAGGTTAGTCTGTTCTCCAGCGAAGGAGACGGACATGAAGCGCAGCAGGTTCACGGAAGAGCAGATCATCGGTGTTCTGAAGGAGCATCAGGCGGGGCTGAGCGCGGCAG
>JBGSWL010000178.1:0-7936 GCA_041752455.1 Roseitalea sp.
CGCCGCCAGCGCCGGGTCGCCCGGCGTCGGCGGCACGATGTGTTGAAGGGTCACCGGAAGGGCCGCAAACTCCGGCTCTTCCGGCACGAACCGGCCTTTTGTGACGCCTTCAAGCCGTCGCAACACTGGTGCCGGGGCGAACGCCGTGACCGACGCCGCTTGGCCCGAACGGATTGCGGCAAGTTTCCGGCTTGGTGACACCCACTGCCCGGCCGCCAGCAGAATGTCGCTGTCGACCAGAACGCCGGACGAAGGTGCACGGACGACCAGATTTGCGGCCTGCGCCCGCAGGGCATCAAGCGTCGAGCGCTCGCGCGCCAGTTCCTCTTCCAGAACGCGCCGCTGCGACCGGTCATTGGCGTCGCTGGCCACCCGTTTGAGCCTGACCTCGGCAAGCGCCACCGCGCGTTCCGCCCGCTCCATCGCGGCAACCGTTTCGGGTGCCTCCAGCACGAACAGCGGATGACCGGCAGTCACTGTCGTATGGTCCCGGCCTTCGATCGCGGCAAGTTGGCCTGCGGCGGCCGGATAGACCGAAACGACATGCCCTGACCCGGCAATCGCCGGCAGCGAGATGCCCCATGGCAGCGGCACGATTGCAAGCAGACCCAACACGGCGAGCAGACCGGCGCTTCGCACGGTCGCCGCATTCCACGTCAGGCGCTCGCGCCGCTTGCCCCATTCCCGCAACTCGCTGACCATGGGCCGCGCAATGAACCAGATGATCTCGACGAGAAACAAGACGATCCCGACGATCTTGACCGTCATGTGATAGACGATCAGCGCGATGCCGACGAACAGGAAGAACCGGTAGACCATTGTCGCCAGCGCATGGATGATCAGCACGCGTTTCAGCGCCGGCGCCATGGCTTCCGGCGTCGCTTCGCCAAAACCGAACAGCGCCTCGCGCAGACGCCAGCGCGCCAGCGCAAAGCCGCGCGCCTGAAGGTTGTCGACACCCAGAAGGTCAGCCAGAAGATAGTATCCGTCGAACCGCATCAGCGGGTTGAGGTTGACCGCAAGGCTCATCGCCCAGCCGAGTGTGGCGGTGGCGAATGCAATGTCGCGGCCGGTGCCGTCGGGCGCAAACACCCACCACAGGGTGGCAAGGACAGCCAGCGCCAGTTCCGTCATCATGCCCGCCGCGCCGATCATCAGCCGCTTGCGGCGATTGCAGCGCCAGGACCCGGTCACGTCGGTATAAAGGATCGGCATCAGAAGGATGATCGCCGCGCCGATCACCGGCACCTTGACCCCGTGCTTGTGCGCCATGAAGGCATGGCCAAGTTCATGCAGGGCCTTGGTGATGATCAATGCCAGCGCATAAACCGTCAGACCGTGCAGCGAGAACATCCGCTGAAAGGTTGCTACGAAAACATCCGTCTGCCGGCTGACGAGAAAAAGCCCGACCAGCGCCAGCACGACGAATGTGATGGCCGATGCACGCGTGAACAGGAAGCTGACGACCGGCCACGCCCGCTCGAGGAACGGTTGCGGGCGCACCAGCGGCACCCGGAAATAGATGTAGGAATGCAGCGCCGCGCTGGCAGCGCCCTTGCGACGCTTTTCGCTCGCCGCCGCATAGGCGCGCCAACCGCCAGAGGGTGGCGCTGTTGTCAATTCACCCGCCGCAAATGTCGCGGCCATTGCCTCCAGTTCGGCGGGCAGCGCCAGCGTTTTGCCCTGCGAGGCAAGGTGACCCGCCAGCGCTTCCACGGTTCCAAGACGCCAGCCTTGTAGGAGGTCGACTGCCCGGCGCGTCAGACGGAAATGCTGGTTGCGTGCATGATCGACCAGCATCACGCCTGCGGCATCGCCGTCTGCCGCCACGAGTTCGAGATCGGTGCGCAAGGCCGGCAGCACCGGCGCCGGTTTGGTGGCAGCTGCGGTCAAAGGCCGCTCCATTGGCGCCATTGCGAAAGCGGACGCCGCAGCAGGTAATGCCCAAGCGAGACCCGCCCGTGGGTGATGCGCGCCGTGCCGCGCACCCCGATCCGGCGAAGCGGACTGCCTTCACCATCGTCATCCTCGGCAAGACGCGCGCGCACCCGGTAGGCCAGACGCCCGGCCTCCATCGCTTCAGCCCGGTAGGACGCGCGCTCGACGGTTGCGCGCAAGGGGTTGAGCGGATCCTGATCGGCGAACAACCAGACCGATGCGCCTTCGGCCAGCACCACGGAATCGCCCAGTCCAACCTCGATCTCGATTTCCACCCGGTCCGGATCGCCGATTTCCATGATCCGTTCGCCGGTGGCAACCGGCCGTCCGGTCCAGTCGTCCCGCGATGCGAAAATGGCAATGCCAGGCGAAGGCGCGCGGATCACCGTGCGCGACAGGAGCGCCAGTGCTTCGTCGCGCTCGGCGCGCGCCAGATCCAGTTCCGCTTCGGTAACTGCGATTTCCCGGCGCAGGTCCTGTGATTGCGACGCCCCTTGCATGACGCGCTGATGGCGCGCCGCTGCCAGGTCCAGCGCCCGTTCGGCAATGGCAAGCCGGCCGGACAAATCGGTGTCGTTGTAGCGCACGAGCACCGTGCCTTGCTCGACGGGCCGGTTCGGCTCGACCTCGACCGACGCGATCACACCATCGAGCGATGCGGTGACCACGACCGGTGATTGCGCCACCACTTCGGCAGGCGCCAGCGCGCTCATCGGAACCGGAATGGCCAGAAGGCAAAGAACGAGCAGCGCAATTCCGGCCTGCACGCTGCGCCGCCGAACCATGGCCAAGGCACCGGCACCAAACCTGGCAGGCGACAGGTTCTCCAGAACATAGGCGTAGGTCTGCGAAAGCCGCTCAGCCAGCACCCGGTCGCGATCGGCAAAAGGCTGGTTGCGCAGCAGAAGAATTAGGCCGGGCACGTTCCCCGCCTTGGACTGCAGACGCATCACCAAGGCATGGGCATAGGGAAACTCGGCAACGCGCTGTTCCTGCAACAGGGGGGCGATCGTGACAGGTGATTGGCCCAGCGCACCAAAAAGTTGCGCCGCCAGTGTTTCCAGCCCGGCAATGCCCGGCGCATGCGCCTCCACCGACGAGACCGAGGAAACGGCCCGCACGGTGAAACGGCCTCCACCCGGCCGGGTCCGCAAGTAGACGGTGAGATCCGACGCAATGATCCGGCGCGTCTCGTTGGTGACAAAAAACCCGAACGCGTCCGCATTGGCGACCGACCGCAGTTCGCCTTCCAGCGACAAGAGTGCTTCCAGCGTCGCTGTCGCAGGCGTTGGCGCGCTGAGCCGCTCTGCTTGCGAAACCTGCAGTTTCACTGCGGGTTGACCGGCGGCGCCGGTCGCATTGCCGACGAAACGCGGATCGACATTCAACGGACGGCGCCCGTTGCCGATGTATCCGTGTCGCTGGCAAAGCGGGCATTGCCGCTCATGCCCGCAAGCACCTTGGCTGAGACGTCTTCAAAGACCGCATGCAGCTTCACGGTTTGCGAAACCGCATCGACCTCGGCGCCGATGCGCTCGATGCGCGCCTGATGACTGGTGCCGGTTTCATCGACAAGGAACGTGAACTGCGAGCCGACATCGAGATCGCGCAGGCGCAGCGACGGGACGACCAGTTCGATTTCCAGCGCCCGGTCTTCGATCAAGGTCATCAGCACGTCGCCCGCGGCAGGCAATTCGCTCGGCCCGATGCCGCGCACGGCAACCCGTCCATCAAACGGCGCCTTCATTTCGCAGTCGGCCATGCGCGCTTCGACAGCTTCGATGCGCGCTGCTGTCACGGCCCCAGACGCGGCGGCCAGATCGACATCGGTGCGCCCCCCGGCCCCGTTGTTGTGCAGGTACCGTTTCTGTTTCAGATCGACATGGGCGGCGTGGTTTTCCGCCTTTGCCGCCTTCAGGTCGGCTTCCAGCCGCCGGCAGTCAAACCGGATCAGCACATCCCCGGCGGCAAAGCGTTCGCCTTCGCGCACGGTCACATCCGACACTGGCGCGCCGAGGTCCGACTGCAGGTCAACGCGTGTCGCTGCCAGAATGATTCCACGAACCATTGCGGCTCCGGCGTCTTCGGCTCGCACTGGCGTCGCACCGGCAATCGCAAGGCCCAGCACGATCAGGGACCCAAGCACGATGGAGACGGCTGTGACGGCGAAGGTGACGATGCCGAGCGCAAGCGCAACGGAGATGGTGCCGCGGCCTTTGCGGATATACATTTGAAAGGGTGTCGACATGGCATCCTCGATCCGGTCGGCAGCAAATACATCTTTCGGTTGCCGATTTGAATCAAATAACCCTGAGTTGTTTTCGCGTCAAACAAAAAAACCGTGGCAGCGCTGGGCCGACACGGTTTTTGCTTCACGCGACAGGGGACAAACAGGAACACGTTCGTCCGATTGGTGCTCCGGTACGCAATACCTGACCCGGAGACCCAAGGAGGCGTTTTTGCTCGCCCCGGTCCAGATATTTAGCCGCACATCGTTACCAGCCGGTTGATGAGCGCTTAAGCAAAGATGAATTCCCACATTTTTCCGATCCGGCGTCCGTGACCGCAAAAGTGCCACAGATCGGAGGCGGGTTGATAACCTCCGCGGCCGATCCATCTTTTGGGCTGGTGCGCAGCGGGGCGCCGACACATAGTGCCGACTGCCATTCAATGCTTTTCAGGAAAGCCGATCCGATGCGCGTTTCGCCAATGCTCTTGATGGTTGCATTCGCCATGCTGCTGGCCGGCTGTACCAGCACGGCGACCTCAGTGACGACGGAGTATTACTCCGTTTCAGGAGCAACCAGCGCAGAACTCGACCGGCAATTGCGCACCAAGGGCCCCCTGAACGGCCACGCGCTGGCAGTCGCCTCGATCCGGTTCGTCCCGGCCGACGTTCGCCAGCAATTGACCGACAAGGGCTGCGTCTTTGCCCGCGCCGGCTTTCGCGTCGAGGCGGCCATCACCCTGCCGCGCTGGAGCGAGCGGAACGCCACGCGGGACATTCCTCTGCGCAACGCCTGGGATGCTCTGTCCGGTTATGCACGGGTGCACGAGGAAACGCATGTGCGCATTGCCGAAAAATATGCTGTGCGCCTGAAGACCGCGATCCTGGCACTGAAACCGCAGCCGACCTGCCAAGCGCTGGATGCCAGCGCCAAACAGGTTGTCGAACGCGTCGCCCGCGAACACAACCGCGAGCAACTGGCCTTCGACCGCGCCGAGCAGAAACGCCTTGCGGCGATCTTTGCCGGCTGAACTGTGTCAGTTCACCCTTTGTCGGCTTTCAGTCGCCGGTAGTTGGCGCGCACGCGCTTGGCAGCCGGCTCGAGGCTCGCGTCAGTGATGTCCTGCACCTTGCGGGCAATGCGCGCCGGGTCCGGCACATCCCCTTTGGCCGTTTCCAGCCAAAGCGAAGTCCACGCGTTCAGCATTTCCGCCTGTGCGGCGGCATAGCCTTCGACGACGGCAGCGGCCTTTTCGGCGACGGCCCTATGGCCCTCCTCGCCTTTGCGGCGGCTGGCGAAATGCGGCGTTGCCATTTCCCACATCAGGGCCGGCATGCGCATGGCGATGACCATCGGCGCCAGCATCGCCATGTCGGTCGCGGCGTAGGACCGGGCCTTGCGCGTTGTCTTCGTCGTCATAGCCCCGTCGCCCCTTATGTTGCACCGCACAATAGCACGGTGCAACCTGAGATGCACGAACAATCCGCGGCCGTTCAAAGAAGGTCGGCAGCGGCCTTGTCGAAAGCTTTTCCGATCCGCTCGACCGCCATGTCGACGTTTTCGCGGGTCCAGATCAGCGGCGGCGACAGGATCATCGTGTCCATCACGGCACGCATCATCATCCCGCCGGCAATGGCATGGTCGCGCACCGTGACTGCTGCGGAACCTTCCGGCGAAAAGCGCTCGCGCGTCTCCTTGTCCCGCACCACCTCGATGCCGGCCAAAAGGCCGAAGGTGCGCACTTCACCGATCAGCGGATGGCCGGACAGGCCTTCCATCAGCGCCCGGCGAAGATAGGGCCCGGTGTCTTCGCGCACCCGGTCGATCAGCCCTTCGCGCTCGATCAGTTCGAGGTTGGCAAGCGCCACGGCGCAGGCGACCGGATGACCCGAATAGGTGTAGCCATGGTAGAATTCGCCGCCCTTTTCGACCAGCGTCGACGCGATCCGGTCACCGACCAGCAAGGCCGACAGCGGCTGGTAGCCGGACGTCAGTCCCTTGGCGGTGGTCATCGTGTCCGGCACGATGTCCATGGACTGGGCGGCAAACCATTCGCCCGTACGCCCGTAACCGGTGATCACCTCGTCGAGCATCAGCAGCACATCGTACTTGGCGCAGATGCGCTGGATCTCCGGCCAGTAGCTTTCCGGCGGGATTTTGACGCCACCCGCGCCCTGGATAGGCTCTCCGATGAACGCGGCCACCTTTTCGGCGCCTTCTTCGAGGATCGCGGTTTCCACGGCGCGCGCCGCGCGAATGCCGAAATCATGGTCACTTTCGCCCGGCTGCTTCAGTTCGTAAGCGTAGGGGCACATGACATGGCGGATACCGGGGATGCCCCCGCCATACAACTGCTCATGCATCGCGCCCATGCCGCCGAGCGATGCGCCGGCGATCGTCGAGCCGTGATAGGCCCAGTTGCGCGAAATGATGACCTGCTTTTCCGGCTGGCCTTCGAGCACCCAGTAGTGGCGCACGAGGCGCAGCGCGATGTCGTTGGCATCCGAACCGGACGAACCGTAGAACACCTGGTTGACATTGTCGGGCGCAATCGCCGCCAGTTTTTCGGCCAGCAGCACCGGTGTCGGCGTGGTGCAGCGGAAGAACGAGTTGTAGTAGGGCAGTTCCGCCATCTGGCGCGTTGCCGCCTCGATCAGTTCCTTTCGGCCATAGCCGGCATTGACACACCACAGGCCCGCCATGCCGTCGAGGATCGCATGGCCCTCGCTGTCATAGATGAAAGCCCCCTCGGCGCGCGTGATCATGCGGCTGCCGGCTGCGCGCAGGTCCTTGTGGTCGGTGAACGGGTGCAGGTGGTGCGCCGCATCAAGCGCGCGCAGCTGCTCCAGCGTGAAGTTCTGATAGGTCATGGGTTCAACCCTTGTGATGTCGGCTGGATGGGCAAGATCATGGAAGGCCAGTGAAGGCCGATGATCCGTGACGGCAATGGGTGATGGCGACGGGCCATGCCCGCGCCATCATCTCACACGGTCGCTTGTGGTGAATAACCGATCCGCGCACACAGGATCAGAAGGTCATGCTGGCGGGTATGTGTCGTCTCGCGCACGATCATGTGCGTGAGAGTATGGCGGGGTGGGGCCTGCGTCAATCGGGTGAGTATTGAGCTCCGGGCAAGGGGGGAGAGTGGGCGCCCGGCCTCCTCCCGCATTGCGGGGGAGGCACGCGATTGCGAGCGCAGCGAAGCAGAGCGGGTGGGGGTATTCCGGCAACTGACACAAACTCACCCCCACCCTTCATCCCTCCCCCTCTGAAGAGTTGGAGGGAGGGCGTCAGCGCTGGCGCCCCTCACCCTAAGTCATCCCGGACGGCGCAGCCGATCCGGGACCCATGCCGCAACGCCTCGCCAGGACACACGTTCGCCTTCCCGCGCGCATCCGCGCCGGGTCTTGCGTGAAATATGGAACCACGGGCGGCCGGAGGGGCGCTCGATGGGTAGTGTGTGTGCGACCATCCGGCCGCCCGTCCGGCGGGCTTGCGGTTCGCGTGCTGCGGCCTTTTGGCCCCAAGGCTCTTGGCCTCAAGGCTCTGCACCGGGTGTTGCGGGGACATGGGCGCTTGCACGCGCCGGTTCCCCTGACCCGGCCGGAGGGCGGCGCCCGTGCAAGTGGGTGTGCCCGAAAGCCGTGACGTCTCCGCCCTTTCGTGGGGGCTCATCACCCAGCAGGATTACCATCTCCCGCCCGAAAGGCCGCCGCCGCGCCCGCCGTCAAGCTGGTGGCCATCCGACGTTCCGCCGGGCGCGATGGGGG
>JBGSWL010000179.1:0-13945 GCA_041752455.1 Roseitalea sp.
GAGCGCCTCCCGGAGCCGATCCCCCGCCGGAGCCGGGCACGCGTTTCGGCAACCGTGCGCGGCAGGACGCCGCGCCCGGAGGCTCCAGGAATGGATCCTCGCCGTTTGCCAGAACGCGTCCCCGACTCCGGACGGCCGCTCCGACCGCCACGAATGCGCATACGCTATCCTGAAGCGCTAGACGCCAAGCAATTGAACGGGATTGAGCCATGACGCCACACGCCAGGCTAGCCGCAACGATCGACATCGCGTTCGAGGATCGCGGGAAATTCGCGCCGGACAACGCGCCGGCAGACGTGACCGCGGCCGTGAACGCGGCGATCGATCTGCTCGACCGGGGTACCGCCCGGGTCGCCGAGAAGATCGACGGTCAATGGCGTGTACACGAATGGCTGAAGAAAGCCGTGCTGCTGTCGTTCCGCCTGAACGACAACCGGCCGGTCGATGCCGGCTATACGCGCTTCTACGACAAGGTTCCGCTCAAGTACGCCGAGTACGACGCGGCGAGTTTCCGCAGGGACGGCGTGCGCGTGGTGCCACCGGCAGTCGTGCGCCGCGGCGCGTACGTCGCGGGCAATGCCGTGCTGATGCCGAGCTACGTCAACATCGGCGCCTACGTCGGTGAAGGCACGATGGTCGACACGTGGGCGACCGTGGGCTCCTGTGCGCAGATCGGGCGCAACGTCCACCTGTCGGGCGGCGTGGGCATCGGCGGCGTGCTCGAGCCGCTGCAGGCGAGTCCCACGATCATCGAGGACCACTGCTTCATCGGCGCGCGCTCGGAGGTCGTGGAGGGCGTGATCGTGGAGGAAGGCGCCGTACTGTCGATGGGCGTCTACGTCGGACAGAGCACGCGAATATACGATCGCGAGCGCGACGAGGTCCTCTACGGCCGCGTTCCCGCGGGCGCCGTGGTCGTGCCCGGGAGCCTGCCGGCGGCTAACGGCAAATACAGCCTCTATTGTGCCGTGATCGTCAAGCGCGTGGATGCGCAGACCCGGGCGAAGGTGGGGATCAACGAATTGCTGCGCAATGCAGAATAGCGGATAGCGGGCGGTCGGAAGTGGCGACTGATCGTGCGGACGGGCCTTCCTGCTATCCGCTCTTCATCAATTTCCTGGGCCGCTCACCTTCCACCATGTACAGCACCTGCTCGGCGATGTTCTTCGCGTGATCGCCGATACGCTCGAGACCCTTCAGCGCGAAGACCGTATCGATCGTGGCACGCAGGAACTGGTGGTCCTGCATGACGTAGGACATCAGCTGCCGAAGTGCCGTCGCGAACTCCGCGTCCACTTCCTTGTCGCGCGCCAGCACCTCGTGCGCGAGGTCCGGACTGGCCTCGTCGAGCGCCCGCACCGCGCTGCGCAGCATCGACGTCGAAAGCGACGCCATGTGCCGCAGGTAGCGGGCCACCGCGACCACGGGATCGTGCTCGGCGGCGGCGCCCGACTGGGCCGCGAAGCGCGCGATCTTCTTGGACTCATCACCGACGCGTTCCAGCTCCAGCGCGACTCGCGCGATGGCTCTCGTGGCGCGCAAGTCGCTGGCCACGGGCTGCTGCAGCGCGATGAACGTGAGCGTGTCTCGGTCCAGCCGCGACTCGTAGTCATTGACCAGGGGCTCGCGCGACAGAACGAGCTCCGCCAGGCGCAGGTCGCGATCGAGCAGCGCCCTGACGGCGCTGCCCACCTGGTCGATCACGAGGCCGCCCATCTCGACGGTGTGCGTGCGCAGGTCCGTCAGCGACTGGTCGACCGACTTCGACGTGTGGCCCTCGAGCGGATCGCTGCCCGCGTGGGATGCGGCCGGATCCGGAGGCGACTGTGGCGCTGCGCTGCCCGCCAGCACCGTGACCTGCTCGTCCGCTTCCATGAGGCCTCCGTCAGCCGTAGCGGCCGGTGATGTAGTCCTCGGTCGCCTTCTTCGCAGGATTCGTGAAGATCTTCGAGGTCGCGTCGACCTCGACCAGCTCACCGAGGTACATGAACGCGGTGAAGTCGGAGACGCGCGCCGCCTGCTGCATGTTGTGGGTGACGATCAGCACCGTGACGCGCTGGCGCAGTTCGGTGATCAGCTCCTCGATCTTCGCCGTCGCGATCGGGTCGAGCGCAGAGGTCGGCTCGTCGAACAGCAGGATCTCGGGCTCGGTCGCGAGCGCGCGCGAGATGCAGACGCGTTGCATCTGTCCCCCCGACAACGCCAGCGCAGAGTCATTGAGCCTGTCCTTGACCTCGTCCCAGATGGCCGCACCACGCAGCGCCTTCTCGACGCGCTCGGCGAGCTCCGTCTTGTTGTTGATGCCGCGCAGGCGCAGGCCATAGGACACATTCTCGAATACCGACTTCGGGAACGGGTTCGGCTTCTGGAACACCATGCCGACCTTGGCACGAAGAACGACCGGATCGACGCGCGGATCATAGACGTTCTCGTCGTCGATCAAGATCTCGCCGGTCACCCGGCAGACCGGAATGGTATCATTCATGCGATTGATGCAGCGCAGGAATGTCGACTTTCCGCAGCCCGACGGGCCGATGAAAGCCGTGACCGAGCGGGCATAAATGTCGATATCGACGCCCTTGATGGCTTCGGTGGCGCCGTAGAACACGTGCACACCGCGCGCCTTGACCTTCACTTCAGGTTCCGTGTTGCCGATGGCGATACGGTTTGACGAGGCGCTGCTCGAGGTATCAGTCATGTTATGCATTGTATCACCTTACCAACGGCGTTCGAACCGGCGACGAAGGAGGATCGCCGCTACGTTCATGATGAGGAGGAAGAAGAGGAGAACGATGATGGCACCGGACGACCGCTCGATGAAGGCGGGATCGGAGCGCGATGCCCAGGAATAAACCTGAACCGGCAGAGCGGTGGCGGGGTCAAGGAAACCACCATCCAGCGGAGATGCCGGGTAGTTCGTGACGAATGCGACCATGCCGATCAGAAGCAGCGGACCGGTTTCGCCAAGCGCAGAAGCGAGGCCAAGGATGGTACCGGTCAGAATGCCGGGAGCGGCGAGCGGAAGCACGTGGTGGAACACCGTCTGCATCTTTGAAGCCCCGATCCCCAGAGCCGCGTCGCGAATGGACGGCGGCACGGCACGGATCGACGAGCGGGTCGCGATGATGATCGTCGGCAAGGTCATCAGCGTGATCACAAGAGCGCCGACGAGCGGTGCGGAAGACGGCAAGCCGGCAAAGTTGATGAAGATTGCAAGGCCGAGGATACCGAAGACGATTGAGGGAACCGCCGCCAGGTTTGAGATGTTCACCTCAACAAGGTCCGTGAACCAGTTCTTCGGCGCAAACTCCTCGAGATAGATCGACGCAGCGACGCCAAGCGGGAGCGTGAAGATCAGCACGAGGAACATCATGTAGAGCGTGCCCATCAATGCAATGCCGAGGCCGGCCGCTTCCGGACGCAGATCCGATGCATCTGGTGCCGTGATGAAGCTCCAATTGAACTTGGACTGCAGGATTCCCGCATCGATCAATTTGTCGGCAAGATCCAGCTGGTTGACGGATACGTTGGAATCCCGCTCTGCCTGCTCGCGGTTGACGCGGCCCTTCATGTATCCGTCCACACGACCTGTGGTGAAGGCGTCGACAGTGATGGTCTGACCGACAAGCGAAGGATCTGCCAAGACCCGATCACGCAACCGCGCCGGCGCGTCCTTGGAAATCATGTCGGTGACTTCCTTCTCGGGCATTCCCTCGACGGCGATGCCTTTCTCTGCAAGATGGGCAACAAGCCCACTCGACAAGACTCGCGCATAGCCAACGGTCGTCACCTTGGCCATGTCGGCGGGATCACGCTTTCCGTTCTTGTCGACGATCGTTTCGTCGATCGTCACCGGGAAGCTCATCGTCCCTTGGAAGAAGGCCGACGTGCCATCCCGGAAAATCGTGAAGAGCATGATTGCAAGCGTCAGGAGTGCGATGACGATGGCCGCAATTCCGTAGGCCTTGAACCGTGTCTCGGCAGCGTTGCGCCTCTTCATGAGAGCCGATCCACTCGTGATCGACGTGGTAACGGCCCGCGGCGCTGCCGTAGGGATCGAGCTGATATCGGTCATTCGTACTGCTCCCGGTATTTGCGCACGATCCACAGTGCGAAGATGTTCAGGCAAAGCGTGATCACGAAGAGGGAACTTCCGAGCGCAAAGGCGACAAGCGTTTCAGGCGAGTCGAAGGTCAAGTCGCCGGTCAACTGGCCGACGATCTTCACGGTGATCGTCGTCATCGCTTCAAACGGATTGAGGTCGAGTTTGGCAGCAGCGCCCGCGCCCATCGTCACGATCATGGTTTCACCGATCGCGCGGCTGGCAGCCAGTAGGATGGCGCCCACAATCCCCGGAAGGGCAGCTGGCAGCACGACTTTGCGGATCGTTTCAGACTTGGTTGCGCCAAGACCGTAGGATCCGTCGCGCATGGCCTGGGGTACGGCGTTGATGATGTCATCGGCCAGCGACGAGATGAATGGAATGTTGAGAATGCCGATCACGATACCGGCAGTCATGACCGACGAGCCGGAATTGCCGAGACCGAAGGGAACAGCAAAGAAGTCGCGCAGGAAGGGGCCGACCGTGACGAGTGCAAACAGGCCGAACACCACGGTCGGAATACCCGCGATGACCTCGATCAGAGGCTTGACGACCGAACGCACGCGCTGGGAGGCATATTCGGCAGTGTAAATCGCCGCGAAGATGCCGATCGGCACGGCCACGAGCATCGACACGAAAGTGATGTACATCGTTCCCCAGAGGAGCGGGATGATGCCGAGGTCAGAGCCGCCGCGAAACTGCGGGTTCCACGTCAGGCCGAAGAAGAAATCGCTCGCCGGGTGCAATGTGAAGAACCGGAAAGTTTCCGACAGGAGCGAGAAAACGATGCCGACCGTCGTCAGGATTGCTACACCGGACGAAGCCATTAGGATCCACAAAACAAACCGCTCGGACACGTTGCGGGCGCGGAAGTCACCGTTGATGCGGGTGTAGGCGTAGGCGAAACCGGCGATCGCCAGCGCCAGCACGATGATGTTCATCGCAGTTGAACCGACGCGCTGCATGTCGCGGAAATTTTTCGCCATTTCGAAGATGACAGGGTCGACCTCGGACCCGAGCGCCACACCGACTTCGGCGAGCCGCCCGCGAATGTCCGAAAAGTCGGCTCGCATGTTATTCATCTCGTCGTTCGAAAGGCCGGTGTTGGCCTGAAGTGCGTCAAGACCATTTGCGATGCGCGCCACATCTTCCATGGCGAGCTTGGATGCGGTGGCATCGGCAGCGACCGCGTCGCCAAGCTGCCCGACGATGCGATTCTCGATAACCATGGGCTGGACAACCAGCCACAACGCCATCACCAGAAACGCCGGGACTGCTGCGAACATAGCTACCGTTTGACCGTGATAGCCAGGCAATGAGTGGAGTTTTCGCGTTTCCCCTTGCACGGAGTTGATCGAGCGGGAACGTCCGATGAAATAGCCAATCAAGGCCAAGGCAAGAAGGATCAAAGACAGATAGCCGACGCTCATGGGAAACCCGATTTTTGCCAAGAGAAAAGAGGGCGCCCATGGGCGCCCTCCGGTAAAGCAGCTATTAGTTGAGCGGACCCATCGGGGTCTCGGCTTCGACCATCGCCTGCGTTGCAGCCAGTTCCGGGTCCGAAACCAGACCGTAGGCAGCGAGCGGGCCGTTCGGGCCGGCCATGTCATCCGAGACGAAGAAGGAAACGTATTCCTTCAGGCCGGGGATCACGCCGATGTGCGCCTTCTTGACGTAGAAGTACAGCGGACGCGAGACCGGGTATTCGCCCTTGGCGATCGTTTCCGTGGACGGAACGACGCCGCCCATGGTTCCCACGCGGAGCTTGTCGGTGTTGTTCTGGTAGAAGGACAGGCCGAAAACGCCGATTGCGTTCTTGTTGGTGTCAACGCGAGCAAGCGTCTCGGTGTAGTCGCCGTCGATGTCGACCGACACGCCATCGGTGCGGAGCGTCAGGCAAGCCTTGGCAGCATCAGCCTTCTTGGCCTTCTCGTCTGCGCCCGCCGAAGCAGCAACAAACAGGTCGTAGGCGCCGGTAGCCTTGCAGCCTTCTTCGATCACCTTGATGTCGAAAACTTCACGGGTCCCGTGCTTGGTGCCCGGAATGAAGGCCAGGATGTCCTGTGCACGCATTGCCGAATTCACATCAGCCCAGGTTTTCGCCGTGTTTGCGACAATAGCGCCATCCTTGGCAACGTTTGCAGCAAGAGCGCCGTACCAGTCAGCAGGCGTGAAGGCGAATTCCGCGCCGTTGATGTCCGAGGCAAAGACGATACCGTCGTAGCCGAAGCGAACTTCCATGATTTCGGCAACGCCAGCAGCGGCGCAAGCGTCGATGTCCGACTGATTGATGCGCGACGACGAGTTTGCGATGTCGATGGTGTTTTCGCCAACGCCTTCGCAAAGCTTCTTGCGGCCGGCGCCCGAACCACCACCTTCAACGACGGGGGTCGGGAAGTCGAAGTTTTCACCGAAAGCTTCAGCAACGATGGTTGCGTAAGGAAGAACGGTCGACGAACCAGCGATCTGGACGTTGTCGCGTGCGACGGCGAATGTGGTCATGGCAGTCATGCTGACGGCTGCAGCAAGTGCAAGCTTGAAGGATTTCATGGGTAACTCCCGATTGGGCTCGTGTCCAAAATACCGACATGGTCGGTGCGGTTACCAGAAGATCTGGTATACCGGTTCTAGCGGACCGGCGTTTGCGCTTTTATGACGGGTGAGCGACAGTTTCATGACATTCTAAGCTGTTGTCATGTAATCGTTTTTTTGCTCTCTGATCGACTTCTTGTCACCAATGGCCGGTATTGTGACAATGAATTGCGCGCCCTCGCCGAGCTTGGAGCGGATCGTAAGGCGCCCTTCGTGCCGGGTGACGAGGTGTTTGACGATCGCAAGGCCAAGACCGGTGCCCTGTTTGCCTCGCGAGGAATCCACATCAACGCGGTAGAACCGTTCTGTCAGGCGCGGAATGTGCTCGTCGGCGATGCCCGGACCGTAGTCGCGCACCTCGATCGTCCACGCGCTGAGGCCGCCGAGGCTGGTTGCGTCCATCAGCACATCGACCTTCTTGCCCGGCCCGCCATATTTGATGGCGTTCTCGATCAGGTTGCTGAACATCTGGATCAGTTCGTCCCGCCCGCCGTGCACCAGCGCGTGCCTTGCCTGCATCGTCGCATCGTAACTGATGGTCACATCATGGGTGCGCGCCATCGGCTGCATCGTGCCGACGACATGCGTCAGCACGTCCGCCAGATCCACCTCGCCGTAGGCGGAGCGGCCCAGCGCGGTCTCGAACCGGCTGAGCGACAGGAGATCATCAATCAGACGCGACATGCGTTCGGCCTGCTGCTGCATGATGGCAAGGAACCGGTCGCGCGCCGGCGCATCTTCGCGGGCCGGTCCGGCCAGTGTTTCAATGAAACCGGTCAGCGAGGCGAGCGGCGTACGCAACTCATGGCTGGCATTGGCGATGAAGTCGGAGCGCATGCGCTCGGACCGGCGCAGTTCGGCCAGATCACGGAAATGCATCACGAAACCATCCTCGGCCGCCGTTCCGGTATCCAGCGGCTGGATCGAGACCAGATGCCAGCGCTCGCGTGGCGTTCGTTCGACATATTCGACCGGCGATGGTCGCCCGCCATCCAGAGCGCTCTGCAGCATTTCAAGAATGTCGGGCGAGCGAAACCGGATCAGCGCGGAGGCGCCGCTTTGCATGTCGCCCAGCATGCGGCGGTATTCCGTGTTGACATGGCGCACTGTGCCGCGGCCATCGAGAAGCAACACAGGCTCAGGAACCCCATCGAGCACAGGCCCCAGATGTTCAAGATCCGGCGCTGCCCGCCCCTCGCGCACCGCATCGGCGCGGCGGGCGCGTGCGGAACGCACCGGCGCAATCACGCTCACGGCAATCATCACCGCGCTGAGCCCCACTGCGAGCCCGGCGCTTATCTTGCCGGTGCCCCAGAGCATGGCAAACAGGAAAACCGCAGCGGCAAGCGGCCAGCGGTTTGCGACCAGCCTTCGCTTCATGTCTGCGGTCAGACCCGCAGCCGTGCTTTTTTCCTGTGTGGCCAAGCTGTTCACTCCGGCGCCGTCCGATACGGCGCTGCCACGGGCACTTCCTGCATATGGCTGGACGCCATCAAACGGAAGCCCTAGCGTGTTTGACGACCATTTCTTGGCCACAGATGATGACAGCCACATGAAGCCATGTGGCGACAGTTGAACGAAGGCAGTACCCGATGACGACCAGCGCCAAACAAAAAGACAGGACCGTTTCCATCACCGTCAACGGGACCAAGCGGCGTTTCGATATCGACAATCCGAAACTGCCCGACTGGATCGACGACAATGACCTGATCGCCGGCGGCTATCCCTACCATGAGAAGCTCGACAGCGACGTCTATGAAAAAGAGCTGGAGCGACTGCAGGTCGAACTGGTCGAGATGCTGACCCACCTGCAGAACACCGGCGGACGACTTGTCGTTGTTTTCGAAGGACGCGATGCGGCCGGCAAAGGCGGATCGATCAAGGTTCTGACGGAGTATCTGAACCCACGTTCCGTACGCGTTGTCGCCCTGCCGAAACCATCGGACCGCGAACAAGGCCAATGGTATTTCCAACGTTATGCCAACCACCTGCCATCAGCCGGTGAAATCGCGGTTTTTGACCGGTCATGGTACAACCGTGGCGGCGTCGAACCGGTGATGGGCTTTTGCACCCCTGCGCAGCATGAAGCATTCCTGCGGGAGGCTCCGGCGTTCGAGCGGATGATCACCGGCGAAGGGATCATCCTGATCAAGTTCTGGCTCAGCATCGGTCAGGAAACCCAGTTGAAGCGCTTTCATGACCGGCGGCACAGCACCCTGACGCACTGGAAGCTGTCGGAAATCGACATTGTCGGCATGTCCAAATGGGATGCTTACACCAAGGCGCGCGATGAAATGCTGGCAGCCACGCACACCAGCCACGCACCATGGACGATCGTTCGCTACAACGACAAGAAGCGCGGCCGACTGGAGGCTCTGCGCCACATCCTGCGGACCGTCGACTACAAGGGTCGCAGCCTCAAGGTGATCGGCGAGCCCAACACGGCGCTGATCGGATCCGGGCCAAAGTTGCCGGGCCACCCGTAAAAGGCGGGCGCCGGGTTAGCCCTCCACGCCGCGCAGGCGCACCGACAACAGCTTCACTGGTGCCTGGCCGTTCTCGATATCGGCGCGCAGGGCAATGACACCACCCGTTGCAGGCGGCAGGACGTCCGGAAGCATGATCTCGATCAGGTATTCCTGATCGGCCTGTCCGACATTGAAGCGTCGCCGTCCGCATCCGCCCATAGGGCCGAAGTCGCAGGTCACGGCAACCTGCGTCGACTGGCCTTCTTCCGTGCGCATCACGAGCGACAATTGTACGGGCTTGCCGACATGCATCTGGAGCGTGCCCGGCGGAACGTCCACAAGAACCACGCCTTCGGGCGACGGCGTCACGATGCGGGCAAAATTGCCGAACGGGTCGGTCTCGATGGAGGCGGTGGCGCCGCCTTGCAAGCCAAGCGTTGTCGGGTCGGCCGGCGTGAACAGCACGACCCAGCCGTCTTGCGTCGCTGCCTCTGTGTCAGCCGCGCGGCGAACCGGTGCTGTTGCCGTGCCTGGATCAAGGGCGGTAAAATCCTCGCCTTCGAGGCGTACCGGCGGATTGGCGACCGACGTATCGCGATCGGCCTCGCTGACAAATGCCCCTGACGTGATGACCCACCAGAGCCCGGCAACGAAAAGCGCAATCAGCACGACCACGCTGAACATCGCGGCAAACGGCCCGCGGCGCAGCCGGAACACGGTTCCGACGGGCTTTTCGGACGCGTTGACAGGAGCATTGCGCCGACCGGATTTCGGTTTGGCGCGAACCTCTGGCCGCGGTTCGGCGCGCAGGCCCGGCTCTGCCGGTCGCACGTTGTTTCCGCCGACCGGCGGCACATCCCGGCTGAAACCCGGCTCGGGCGCAATTTTCGGAGCGGGGTCCGATGCCGGGCGCTGCCTTGGCTCCATCTTCGGAGACGGTGACTGATACTCGGCTTCGACGCGCCGGATGGCATCTTCGAGCGCGCGGGCCTGAGCCCGCTGGGCATCAACCGAAGCGCCACGCGCCGCGGCAGAACGCTGCATGGCGGACACGGCGGCGCCATACACCCGCTCCCGGAAGGCGGGATCGGCCGCGTTGCCCTTTTGCAATGCATTGCGCAGGGTGGCTTCGAGACCGCTCACGCCACTTTTCCCGTCACTTTATCGGCCTTTTCCCGGCAAAGAAAAAAGTGCCATGCCCCGTATTGCTTGGGACATGGCACAAATCGTTGTGCGTGGAAAGGGTTGGTCGCCGCAGCGACTGCTCAGCCGGCGCGGTCGCCCCGGCTGATCCAGGTCTGGCGAAGGGCGTCGGCCATTTCGGACACGCTCATCGCCTGGGAAATCGGCACATCATGCGGATCGACGCCGATCGACGCGTAGACCGCCGCAAAGGCATTTTGAAGGTCGGCATAGGCCACATCGAATTCGACCGAGGCGACCAGCGTGTTCATCTCCTCACGGATCAATGTCTGTTCGCTGGCCGCTCCGCCATTCACCGAAACCCTGGTCTGCTCCAGAATGTTGCGTTGGATGTTGTAGTATTCAGCCGCTGTCGCTGCCGATTTGCGCAGCAGCTTGTAGCGGGCTTGCGCGATGTGGACCTGCGTTGCGATTGCCATGGCAAGGGCACGTCCCTGCGCTTCGATCACGGACGCCTCTGCCTCCACTGCGCCTTTGCGCGCCGGATAGGCGAAAATGCGCATGACGTTCCAGGACGCCTTGGCGCCGTAGCTCACCCAGTTGTTGTTGTAGAGGAAATCATTGGTGTCGAGGTTGAGCCCGGCATAGAGCGCCGGCGACGGGAGAAGCTCGAGGATTGCCGCGTCGAATTCCTTCTCGTTGATGCGCATCTTGTAGAGGAGCTCGCGCATTTCGGGCCGGTTGCGGAGCGCATCGACCACTGCTTCCTCGCCAATCCCGTCCAAAGCAATGTCGCCGATGTCGCGCTTGGGAATGACCAGCGCGAATGGCGTGCCCGGCCGGACATTGATCAAGGCCGCAAGCTGCGCCTTGGCCGTCACCAGTTCACGGTCAAGCCGCTGGATCTGCCGCTTGATGTCGACGAGTTCACGCTCGTAGGTCAGGGCCGCCAGCGGCGATGTCTGCCCTGCTTTGCGAATCGCCTGCGTCTGGGATTGCGCCTTGACGACCCGGCCTTCCAGTTCGCGGAAACCGGAGAGAAGCCGCTCGGCCGAAACCGCGCGCCAGTATGCCGTGCGCGTATCCTCGATGATGCGGTTGACGATCTTGCGCTTCGTCTCTTCGGCAATCAGTGCCTTGTCGGCCGATTGCTTGGCGCGGACATAGGACAGGCCGAAGTCGAGGATATGCCAGGTGAAAGTCAGGTCGCCGGACAGTGCCGCCTTCTCGCTCGAAAACGACGGCTCGGCCGACCGGATGCCCGACACCAGCGTTTGCGAGTAGCTTGCAGACACTGTGTTGCGGCCAGCATAGCCCGCATTGGCAACCAGTTGCGGCAGCATGTCGGCCCCCGCCCGCTGCAACTGGCTCTTTCCGAGCGCCACCTGCATCATCTCGACCCGGTGATCGAGATTGTATTTCAGCGCCCGCGCCATCGCCTCATACAGCCCGATCGACTGGGTGACCGCTTCCTGGTCCGCGTTAAGATTGGCGAGGTTCGTTTCCGCCGCGACCGTGAGTTCCGTCTCGGTCAGCGGAACAGGCGTGACGGTGCAACCGGCGAGCAGGTGCGCGCCGAAAGCGGCAATGATGCCCATCCGGGCCGACGGCAGGACACGCGAACGTCCCGCCTTGATTTCAGACGAACCACAGGTTCGCGGCAAGGTTGTATGATCAGTCGAGTTCATGTCCTGGTCCCCGGTAAAGTCAGCTTGGCAGTTGCAGCAGTGCGTTGATGTGTTTGCTTGTTTCGGCTCGAGAGGCCGTCTCGAAGGCAGTGGTGCGGCGCTCGGTAAGCCCGGCAGCGGCTTCAGTTGCCGTCGCCACTCCGGCTTGGATGGTCCCTGTGACCAGATCGATCGTCACCGGGACAATGCCCGTCGTGCCATCTTCGAGGGTCACCACGATGTCGAGCGCCAACACTTCGGCATCGGCAGGCCGTTCGACGATCACGAGGTTGCTGGTCGCTTGGCGGATCCAGCCTGGCAGGGCAGAGCCGCCCGGACCTTCGACTGCAAAACTTGCGACCCGGCCGAAGCGCTCGCCGGCGTACCGGTCGAGCATTTCGATATAGACCTCGCCCTGCCACACCATGGTGCGGATCACGACGTTTTCGCCATAGGCGCCAACACCGGCACCGACATCGCCGCCGAGCCACGGATGGGTGCTGTCGCCATGGGCACCATAGTCCGTCCGGTCCGCCTGATCTCGCTGATACAGGCGTTCCATCCAGGCAATCACGTCATCAATGAAGTGCGGGCCGTTCAGTTCTGTATCGTTTGCCGGATCGCCGAAGCCGTCGATGGCATCACTGACCGGGTGGTCAGCATCGTCGATGCCGATGCGGACCGGTCCGAGCGGACCCATGGCATGCACCGTGTTCGTGATGAACCTCGGATTGCGGATTGGCTCGTCAGGCCCTTGCGGCGCTGGCGAGACGACAGGCGGCAATGCTTCCGGCTGGTCCGCCACGTATGGCAGGGGGCGGACCTGATGCAGGAACGTCACCGTTGTCTGGCCGCCCTGACCATCGTCGGCAGTGACCGTGATTTCGAACAGTCCCCGTCCGTCGATGCCGCCGGCAATGGTTCCCGGCGCAGGCGTACCGGAAATGATGCCCGTTGCCGGATCGATGGTCAGTCCGTCCGGCAGACCGATGGCCGTAAAGGTCAGCGTGTCTTCGTCCGGATCATCGAGGGCCGAGGCCGTGGGGATCGTGATCGGGGTCGAGACATAGCTCTCCTGATCCGGGAGGTCGGCAATCGTCACCGGCGCCGGATTGACGACATTGATCGTCAGCGGAACTTCGGCAGTGTTGCCCTGCGGATCGGTGGCAATGATCGTCACGGCATAGGGACCGTTGACCGAGGCATCGTTGGCCGGGGTCCCCGAAATCACGCCGGTGACCGGATCGATGGTCAGTCCGACAGGCAGGTTTGTTGCCGTGAATGTCAGCGGGTCGCCTTCCGCATCGCCGAAGTACGGCGACAGGTCGACAGGAGGCATCGGCAGCGCATCCGTGAGGTTCAGCGGATCGACAAGACCGTCCGGATTTACAACCGGCGGATTGACCGGGTTGTAGAGAGGGTCTCTCGGATCGGTCGCCGGATCGTTCGGATTGACCACCTGCACCGGATCATTGATGCCGGTGATGGTGACGGTGAGCGTCGCCGTGTCGGTGCCGCCCTGCCCGTCCGAAATCGTGTAAGTGACGACTTCTGTCGCGGTCTCGCCCAGCGTCAGCTGGTTGGCCACGGCATTCGGCGTGAAGGTCCATGCGCCGTCATGGGCCAGTTGCAGCGTTCCATGGGTCAGGCTGATGGTCGCTGGTGTCCCCGGGCCGACCGGCTGACCGCCTGCTGCCGTCACGGTGACCGGATCACTGTCAGGCGCCGTATCGGCATCGCCGGTAGCCGGATCAGTCAACACGTTGCCTGACTGGACCGCATCCTCGCTTGCGGTTGCAAGGTCATCAACCGCAATCGGCGGAAGATTGCTGACGACGATCGTCACATTGGTGGTGAACATCGCGCCCGACGGATCGGTGGCGGTGACCGGGATCACATAGGTGCCGGGGTTGAGCGGATCGCCGCCCTGGCTGGCGTCCGCCGACGGGGTGCCGGAGATGATGCCGGTTGCC
>JBGSWL010000180.1:0-13328 GCA_041752455.1 Roseitalea sp.
CTTATCCTGCGGGAGTTTTTGCAAAGCAGATTTCAGGTAAACCATTGGTTATCCATGTACATGCTACCGATTTTGATCGTAGTCGTGGTCAAGTAAATCCCACCGTATATGGCATTGAAAAGCGTGGACGATGCGCCGGACACCCGCCGCCGACGCACTCTCGCCGACGATCCGGATGAGCCCGATGTCGCCCGTGCGACGCACGTGCGTGCCGCCGCACAGTTCGATCGACCACGGCTTGTTGGCCTTGGCGCCCGACTGCCCGACACCCATCGAGACGACGCGCACCTCGTCGCCGTACTTCTCGCCGAAGAGCGCCATGGCGCCCGTCTCGCGCGCGTCCTCGATGCTCATCAGCCGCGTCTCCACCGGGGAGTTCTGGAGGACGTACGCGTTGGCCATCGCCTCCACGGCGGCGATCTCGTCGGCGGCCATCGGCTTGTTGTGCGAGATGTCGAAGCGTAGCCGCTCCGGCGCGACGAGCGATCCCTTCTGCGCGACGTGTGTGCCGAGCACCTGCCTGAGCGCCTCGTGAATGAGATGCGTCGCCGAGTGGTTGGCGCGGATCGCCGAGCGCTGGGCGTGATCGACCGCCATGACGATCTGATCGCCGGCCTTGAACGTCCCGGCCTCGACTGTTCCGTAGTGGACGAACAGCACGCCGAGCTTCTTCTGCGTGTCCGTGACGCGGAACACCGCCCCGCCCGGCCCGGTGATGACGCCGCTGTCGCCGACCTGGCCGCCGCTCTCGCCGTAGAACGGCGTCTGGTTGACGACGATCTCGCCCTTTTCGCCGGTGGCGAGCGCGGCCACAACCTTGCCGCCGCAGAGCGTCGACTTGATCACCGCTTCCGCCTGCTCGGTGTCGTAGCCGAGGAACTCGGTCGCGCCGGTCTCTTCCTTGACCTCGAACCAGACGCCTTCGGTGGCCGCCTCGCCCGACCCCTTCCAGGCCCGCCGCGCTTCGTCCTTCTGCTTCTCCATCGCAGCATTGAAGCCGGTGAGGTCGACGTTCACCCCGCGCGGCCGCAGCGCGTCCTGCGTCAGATCGAGCGGGAAGCCGAACGTGTCGTAGAGGCGGAATGCCACTTCGCCTGCGAGTGTGTCGCCCGTCCGCAGATTGTTGGTGGCCTCATCGAGCAGCCCGAGGCCGCGCTCCAGCGTCTTGCGGAACCGCACCTCCTCGAGCTTCAGCGTCTCGGTGATCAAGGCCTGCGCCTGCACGAGTTCCGGATACGTCGTCCCCATCTGGCGGACGAGCGTGCCGACGAGCCGGTGCATCAGCGGGTCCTTCGCGCCGAGGAGATGCGCATGCCGCATGGCGCGCCGCATGATCCGGCGCAGCACGTACCCCCGCCCCTCGTTCGACGGCAGCACACCGTCCGCGATGAGGAAGCTCGTCGCCCTGAGATGGTCCGCGATGACGCGATGGCTCGGCGTCTTGTCGCCCTTCGCGGGGACACCCGTCTCGGCAACCGACGCCTCGATCAAGGCCTTGAAGAGGTCCGTGTCGTAGTTCGAATGGACGCCCTGCAGGATGGCCGTGATCCGCTCGAGACCCATGCCGGTATCGATCGAGGGCCGGGGCAGGTTCACGCGCTTGCCCGGCTCCAGCTGGTCGAATTGCATGAAGACGAGGTTCCAGAACTCGAGGAACCGATCGCCGTCCTCGTCCGGGCTTCCGGGCGGCCCGCCCTTCAGCTTGTCGCCCTGGTCGATGAAGATCTCCGAGCACGGACCGCACGGCCCCGTGTCGCCCGCCGACCAGAAATTGTCGGAGGTCGCGATGCGGATGATCTTGTCGTCCGAGATGCCGGCGATCTTCTTCCACAGCGTCGCCGCCTCCTCGTCCTCCGAGTAGACGGTGATCAGCAGCTTCTTCTTGTCGAGTCCGAATTCCTTGGTGACGAGGTTCCAGGCGAGGCTGATCGCCTGCTCCTTGAAGTAGTCGCCGAACGAGAAGTTGCCGAGCATCTCGAAGAACGTGTGGTGGCGCGCGGTGTAGCCGACGTTGTCGAGGTCGTTGTGCTTGCCGCCGGCGCGGAGGCACTTCTGCGCGGTCACGGCGCGTGTATAGCCGCGCTTCTCCTGGCCCGTGAACAGGTTCTTGAACTGCACCATGCCCGCCGACGTGAACATCAGCGTCGGGTCGTTCCTTGGCACCAGGGAGGAGCTTTCGACGTGCTCGTGGCCGTTCTTCTGGAAGTAGTCGACGAAGGTCGAGCGGATCTCGTTGAGGCCGGTCATGTGCCTGTTCTGCTCCGGGTGGCGAAGGCGGCCGAGCGGCCTCCGAAGGATGATGGTCTGGAGGCTATCTAGCGGCGGGCGAGGGGGATTGTCCATGAATTCGCAGGCTTACGGGCCCGTTCGCGAGACCATCCAGGGGAGGTCGCTGCAACCCGGGCCGGCAGCCCGCCGGCCGGCGTTTGACAAGGCCCGGGGAGCGTGCGAGCCACGCCCGGAAACCAGCCTCCGGGAGGATACCATGAGCGGTGACGGCAAGCTGACACTGCGGGCGGCCATCGTGCCGGTGACACCCCTCCAGCAGAACTGTTCGCTGGTCTGGAGCGAGGCGACCAAGAAGGGCGCCGTGATCGACCCCGGCGGCGACGTGCCGGTCATCCTCGATGCGATCAGGCAGGTCGGCATGACGCCCGAGAAGATCGTCCTGACCCACGGCCATCTCGACCACGTCGGCGGCGCCATGGAGTTGAAGGAGGCGCTGGGCGTCGCCATCGAGGGGCCGCACCTCGCCGACAAGTTCCTCATGGAGCGCGCCGAGGAGCAGGCCCGGAGCTACGGCCTGTCCGGAATGCGCAACGCTACGTCGGACCGCTGGCTCGTCGAGGGCGACCCGCTGGAGATCGGCGGCGAGGCCTTCCAGATCTTGCATTGCCCGGGACATTCGCCGGGCTCGCTCGTCTATTACAACGCGACGAACCGTTTCGCACTCGTGGGGGACGTGCTCTTCCAGGGCTCCATCGGCCGCACCGATTTCCCCTACGGCGACCACGAGGCGCTGATCACCGCCATCAAGATGAAGCTTCTGCCCCTCGGCGACGACATCGCCTTCATCTGCGGGCACGGCCCCACGAGCACATTCGGCAACGAGCGCGAGACGAACCCGTTTCTGGCCTAGTCTGAGGCTGGATGTCGGGGGCTACGTGCCGGCGCCGGGGACGGGTAGCGCGCGTGACTGGCGGTCGGGTCGGCGCGTGCTATCTTCGTTGCACCTGATTTGATCTAGGTTTGCTTGCAGGATGGTCGAGCGCATATTCATATCCTATCGCCGAGACGACAGTGCAGGGCATGCCGGCCGCGTGTTCGACCGCCTGCGCACCGACTTCAAGGAGAGCGTCCTCTTCATGGACGTCGATGCCATTCCGCTCGGCGCCAATTTCGCGCGCGTGCTCGAGGAAGAGGTCGGACGGTGCTCGGTGTTGCTCGCGATCATTGGGCCGCGCTGGCTGGAGGCGATGGACGAGCATGGCGAGCGGCGTCTCGACAACCCAAACGATTTCGTGCGCGTGGAGATCGCGGCAGCGTTGGCGCGCGACATTCCGGTGATCCCGATCCTGCTCGACGGCGCACGGATACCGAAGCCCAGCGTGCTGCCTGCGGATCTCGCTGAACTCTCTCAACGCAACGGCCTCGACGTGCGCCATGCGTCGTTCCATGCGGACATGGACAAGCTAGTGCGGGGGTTGAGAGATCCTAGTAGACAGGGATTGCACGATCCTGACTCGAATTTTGAGTACTTGTACCAAGGAATTGAATCGATCCTGAGCCAGAGTGGTAGAGGTATGACGCTTCGAGAAATACAAAATGAGCTGGCCGTTCGAGGTCTTCAGACTGGGCGTAAGAGGATTGAGAATTGCTTGGTTGCCCGCCAATTTTTAGATGACGATCTAGTTTATTTGGGCGAGGAGACGTGGGCGATCCGGCGCTCAAACACTCATCGAGTTTGAATTCGTTCTGACCTTGCTCGAGCGGTGCTGACCCTGCCCCCAACTTGCCCGCACGCCTGATGAGAATCCGGCGTGGTTTTGGCCGTTGTCAGGCCGGGCTGCAAACTCGGACGGCTTTTCGCTCGCACACTTCGTCAAGCATCCGTTACTTGTCACGACACCTCGAAGAGTGCTCTCGGCAGTCCGCTCTGACGAATGATCGAAAGCAGTGTTCCGCGCCGCACCTCGCGATGATCGGGAACCGGAACGGTCGTTGTCCCGGCCGGGCCTTGCCGTTGCATGATCATGTGGCTGCCGCGCTGGCGGACCTGTCCGAACCCGTTTGCGGCGAGGATCGCGCAAACCTCGCGACCGTTGAGCACCCGCAGTTCAGGCAACTTCAACCTCGACCTGCGTGACGTAGACTTCACCGGAGAGGCGTCGCGCCTTTTCCTCGTCCGAGGCCGTTTCGAGGAACAACTCGATCGCCTCGGCGAGATTGGACCGGGCTTCGCTGACCGTGTCGCCCTGGCTCGCCACGTCCAGCTCCGGACACAGGGCGACGTATCCATCGCCCTCGCGCTCGATGATCGCAGTGAACTGTCGGATCATGCTCGGCGTCTCCCAAATCCAGCGAGACTTATAGTCCAGAGTTCAAGTGTGAACCATGATGGTGCGGACCACGGTCGGGGCGCCATTGTGGCGATCGTCCTCGGTGTGTCGACTGTCTCGTGTCCGACATCGAGCCACTGGGCGGCACGCCCACTCGCGATTTTCGTTCAGTATCCGTTACAGCGAAAAGGGGGCAGCCCCATGCGGCTGCCCCTCGTGACACGTCCCGCCTCACGCACCCATCGCGATCTTCAGGTTCTCGTCGATCTTGTCGAGGAAGCCCGTGGTCGAGAGCCACGTCTGCTGGTCGCCGACGAGGAGCGCGAGGTCCTTGGTCATGAACCCGGCCTCGACGGTGTCGATGCACACCTTCTCGAGCGTGGCCGAGAACTTGGCGAGCTCCGGATTGTCGTCGAGCTTGGCGCGGTGCGCGAGGCCCCGCGTCCAGGCGAAGATGGAGGCCATCGAGTTCGTCGACGTCTCGCGGCCCTTCTGGTGCTCGCGGTAGTGGCGCGTCACCGTGCCGTGCGCGGCCTCGGCCTCGACCGTCTTGCCGTCCGGCGTGAACAGCACCGACGTCATGAGGCCGAGCGAGCCGAAGCCCTGCGCCACCGTGTCGGACTGCACGTCGCCATCATAGTTCTTGCACGCCCAGACATAGCCGCCAGACCATTTCAGGTTCGAGGCGACCATGTCGTCTATCAGCCGGTGTTCGTACCAGATCTTGGCGTCCTTGAAGCGGTCCTCGAACTCGGCGACGTAGACCTCCTCGAAGATGTCCTTGAAGCGCCCGTCATAGGCCTTCAGGATCGTGTTCTTGGTCGAGAGGTACACCGGGTAGCCGCGCTGCAGGCCGTAGTTCAGCGAAGCGCGGGCGAAATCGCGGATCGAATCGTCAAGGTTGTACATCGCCATCGCGACGCCTGCGGATGGCGCATCGAAAACGTCGTGCTCGATCACCGCACCATCATCGCCGACGAACTTGATTGTCAGCTTGCCCTTGCCGGGAAAGCGGAAATCGGTCGCCTTGTACTGGTCGCCGAAGGCATGGCGGCCGACGATGACCGGCTTGGTCCAGCCGGGCACAAGCCGCGGCACGTTCTTGGCAATGATCGGCTCGCGGAAGATGACGCCGCCCAGAATGTTGCGGATCGTGCCGTTGGGGCTCTTCCACATCTTCTTGAGGCCGAATTCCTCGACGCGCTGTTCGTCCGGCGTGATCGTTGCGCATTTGACGCCAACGCCGTGCTCCGCGATCGCATGGGCAGCTTCCACGGTTACCTTGTCGTCGGTGGCGTCGCGGTGCTCCATGCCGAGATCGTAATAGTGCAGGTCGATGTCGAGATACGGATGGATCAGCTTGTCCTTGATGTACTGCCAGATGATGCGGGTCATCTCGTCGCCGTCGAGTTCAACGACGGGTTTGGCAACTTTGATCTTGGACATGGATGTTCGCCTCGGACGTTGGAGAGGGGCGTGGCCGTAGGCCAACCCCCGGATGGGCCTCAGATTGGGCAGGCTATAGCAAAGGGGTACCTTGCGCGCAAACGCTCCGATAGTCAGACCCGCTGATCTTTGAGCCGGGTGGATGTGCGTTCCCGCACGTCGCTTTGCCGCTTGGCGCGGCGAGCCCTTCCTGCCACTTTATGCTGAGTTTCGAGGAGGAATGGCATGTCTGCAGATCAGATCCGCGTGGGCGAGGACACGGACGCCCTGATGGAGTTCTCGGTGGTCTTCACCGACCGCGCACTCAATCACATGTCGCAGAAGTTCCAGGGCGTCATGCGCGACATCCATGGCATGCTGTGCGAGGTCTACGGCTCAAGCTCGGCCGTGATCGTGCCGGGCGGCGGAACCTTCGGCATGGAGGCGGTCGCCCGCCAGTTTGCCACCGGTCGCAAGGTCATGGTCGTCCGCAATGGCTGGTTCTCCTATCGTTGGTCGCAGATTTTCGAGATGGGCAACATCCCGGCCGAAACGCTGGTGATCAAGGCGCGCCCTTCCGGCAATGACCACCCGGCACCATTTGCGCCGCCACCGATCGAGGACGTGGTGCGGATGATCAATGCGGAGCGCCCCGAAGTGGTGTTTGCGCCGCATGTGGAGACGTCTGCCGGCATCATCCTGCCGGATGCCTATCTGCGCGCCATCGCCGATGCTGCCCAACAAGTCGGCGCGTTGTTCGTGCTCGATTGCATCGCGTCCGGTGCGGCCTGGGTCGACATGAAGGCAACCGGCGTCGACGTCCTGATCTCCGCGCCGCAAAAAGGCTGGACCGCTTCGCCATCCAGCGGCCTGGTGATGCTGTCGGACAGGGCGCTCGCCGTTCTGGCCGAGCGCAAGTCGACGAGCTTTGCCGCCGACCTCGGCAAGTGGCACCAGATCATGCAGGCCTATCTCAATGGCGGTCATGCCTACCATTCCACCATGCCGACCGATGCGCTCGCCGGTTTCCGCGACACCATGGTCGAGACCCGCGACTATGGCTTTGACCGGCTGAAGGCGGCGCAGTTCGAACTCGGGCGCGGCCTGCGCGCGCTGATGGCGAGCCACGGCTACCGATCCGTGGCTGCGCCCGGCTTTGAAGCGCCCGGTGTTGCCGTCTTCTACACCGATGATCCGGCGATGCAGACGGGCAAGCCGTTCATGGCCGAGGGCATGCAGATCGCCGCCGGCGTTCCTCTGATGTGCGATGAACCGGCAGATTTCCGCACCTTCCGCATCGGTCTTTTCGGCCTCGACAAGCTCTATGATGTGGAAGGGACGATCGCGCGCTTTGCCGAAACGCTGAACCGGGTCGAGGCGGCCAAGGCTGCCTGACCGGAGAAGTCCGTCCCTTTTCTCCCCGGCGCGAATGTGGCAAGTCGCGCTGAACGGAGAGCGAAACACAATGGCGGGTACAAACCGCACCAAAGCGATGATCGCGGAAGGCCCGACGGTCATTCTCGTCGAGCCGCAGCTTGGCGAGAACATCGGCATGGTCGCGCGCGCCATGGCCAATTTCGGTCTGCATGACCTGCGCATCGTCAATCCGCGCGATGGCTGGCCGAATGCCAAGGCGGAAGCGGCCGCCAGCGGCGCGCTGCATGTGATCACCAATGCCCGGGTGTTTGCCGAATTGAGGCCTGCGATGGCCGATCTCGACTATTGTGTCGCGACGACGGCGCGAAAGCGCGATGGATTCAAGCAGGTGCTGGGCCCGCAGGCGGCGGCGACCAACCTTCGCCATCACTTTGCGCAGGGGCGCGCGACGGGCATCCTGTTCGGACGTGAAAAGGAAGGCCTCCACAGCGACGAGATTTCACTGGCTGACGAGATCGTCACCTTTCCTGTCAACCCGGCCTATGCCTCGTTGAACCTTGCGCAGGCGGTTCTGCTGATGGCCTACGAGTTCATGAAGACGCGGGCGCCGGAAGCCGAAGCCTTGCCGTTTTCCGGTCCGGCGCTGGAGCCGGCCCCGCGTGCCGAACTGTTCGGCCTGTTCGACCAGTTGGAGGCGGCACTCGATGCGCGCGGCTATTTCCGGCCAGTCGAGCGCAAGTCGGCACAGGTTGAAAATATGCGCGCGGCGCTGACCCGCCCGGCCTTCTCCTCGGACGAGATCCGCCTGCTGCGCGGCATAATCTCATCGCTGGACCGTTTTTCGCCGGACAATCCACGCGGCGCATTTTCGCCGGGGGATGATCCGCGCCGCCGGTCGGCTGGCGGCAAACGCACACCCAAAGCGCTGCGGCAAAAGACGGAACCGCAGAAGATTGACGAACCCGGGGCAGGGACAGACGCCAGTGAGTGAAGCGCGCAACCGCTCGGTACTTTTCTTCGACAGCGGCATCGGCGGCCTGTCCGTCGTCAAGGAAGCGCGAATCATCCTGCCGGACATGCGCGCGATCTATGTCGCCGACGATGCCGCCTTTCCCTATGGCGCCTGGGAAGAGGGGGCGCTGCTCGAACGCATGACCGCGCTGTTTGCAGAACTTATCGAGCGGTTTTCTCCGGGCATCATCGTGATCGCCTGCAACACCGCTTCGACCCTTGCCATCGAGCACCTGCGCGCGGTTTACCCGGACGAAGTGTTCGTCGGCACGGTTCCGGCGATCAAGCCGGCAGCCGAGCGCACCCGCTCCGGTCTTGTCTCGGTGCTGGCAACACCAGGCACCGTCAAGCGGCAATACACCCGCGACCTGATCGCGAAATATGGCAGCCAGTGCCATGTGCGCCTTGTCGGCAGCCGCAATCTGGCAACCCTGGCCGAAGATTACATGCGCACCGGTTTTGTCGATGAGGCCGAGGTCGCAACCGAAATCGCCCCGTGTTTTGTGGAACAGGACGGCCGGCGCACCGACATCGTGGTCCTCGCCTGCACGCACTATCCGTTTCTGGTCAACCGGATGCGCAAGGTTGCACCCTGGCCGGTCGACTGGATCGATACATCGGAAGCCATCGCCCGGCGCACGCTGGCGCTGAAACAGGACATGGCTTTTGTAACCGCCGAACCCGATGGCGAGGACATTGCGCTGTTCACCTCCGGCAGTCCGCCGCAGGCGATTGCGCGTCTCGCGCAAGGCTTTGGCCTGAAGGTCATTGCCAATCAAGCCTGACGCCGCTTTGCCCCAACGATTAGCTTCACTACAATGTGAGGCGACAGGCGAAAGGCCCTCAGATAGCTCGGGCCTATCATTTCAGTTGAAGGCCTGCGCCACATGCTCATCCCCCGCCAGAAGGTTCCTGCACTTGCCGTACCTACTCTCGATAACGGCGCCTTTGACCTTGCAACCGAGACAGCCAAACGCGGCACCGTCATCTGTTTTTATCGGGGATTGCATTGCCCGATCTGCGCAACCTACCTGACTGAGCTGGAAAAGCGTGTAGCCGACTTCGACGCACGCGGAGTGGCGACAATCGCCATTTCCAGCGATGGCGAAGAGCGAGCCCGCGCAATGGCCGACAAGATCGGCACCAGCGCATTGCGTCTCGGCTACGACTTGCCGCTCGAGAAGGCGCGTGAATGGGGCCTCTACATATCGACCTCGCGAGGCAAGACCTCGATCGGGATCGAGGAACCGGCGTTGTTCTCGGAACCCGGCCTCTTCATGGTCACGCCGCAGCAGACGCTGTACTACGGTTCTGTGCAGACCATGCCCTTTGTTCGTCCGCACTTTTCGGAACTGGTTTCGGCGCTGGATTTTGCCATCGCCAAGGACTATCCCGCGCGCGGAGAATACACTGGCGCCGTGTGAGCGCACCATTGACAACATCTCATGGGGCTTGTATCCGCCCAAGACGATTGCAGGGCTCCGGCCCTGCTTTTGTTTTGACATGTCCCGTGGTCTCATCCGCAAAGCGTGCGTGGTAAGGCCTGTCAGAGACCGCAAAAGGGTCTCAGAGGAGGGCGTGTTTCCTCGCCCGTAGCATGAGGCAGCGGGCGTATTGTGTTGAAAAGGAAATACGATGAGCAAGCGCGAATCCGCAAAATACAAGATCGACCGCCGTCTTGGCGAAAACATCTGGGGCCGCCCGAAGTCCCCGATCAACAAGCGTGAATACGGTCCGGGCCAGCACGGCCAGCGCCGCAAGGGCAAGCTTTCGGACTTTGGCGTGCAGTTGCGCGCCAAGCAGAAGCTGAAGGGCTACTACGGCGACATTTCCGAAAAGCAGTTCCGCAAGACCTATGACGAAGCGGCCCGCCGCAAGGGCGATACACCGGACCAGCTGATCGGCCTTCTGGAAAGCCGTCTCGATGCGATTGTCTACCGCGCCAAGTTCGTCGCGACGATCTTTGCGGCCCGCCAGTTCGTCAACCATGGCCACGTCAAGGTGAACGGCAAGCGCGTCAACATCGGTTCATACCGCTGCAAGGCTGGCGACATCATCGAGGTCAAGGAAAAGTCCAAGCAGCTCGCCTTCGTTCTGGAAGCAGCAGGCTTGTCGGAACGCGATGTGCCGGACTACATCGAGATCGATCATTCGAAGATGACGGCAACCTTTGCGCGCGTGCCCGGCCTTGCCGATGTGCCGTATCCGGTCGTCATGGAACCGAACCTCGTCGTCGAATTCTATTCGCGCTGATCGCTTCCGTTCATCGACCCGAATTCTTCAGGACCGCGCGGGCAACCGTGCGGTCTTTTGGTTTTGCGGGCGATCGGCTATGGCAGGGCCATGAACGAAATGTCACCGCTGGAAGCCGCAACCGAGACCGCAATGCCGCCGATGTTTGCGCGCACGCCGTCGTCGGTCGAATTCAACAAGCTGCGCAAACGCCTGCTGCGCAATGTGCGACAGGCGCTTGAAGACTTTGCCATGGTCCGCCCCGGCGAGCGTTGGCTTGTGGCGCTCTCGGGCGGCAAGGATTCCTACGGACTTCTCGCCTGCCTGATCGACCTCAAATGGCGCGGGCTGTTGCCCGTCGATCTTCTTGCCTGCAATCTCGACCAGGGCCAACCGGGCTTTCCCAAGCACATCCTGCCGCAATGGCTCGAGGCGAACGGCATCGCCCATCGGATCGAGGTTCAGGACACCTATTCGGTCGTCACCGACAAGATCGCGCCCGGCAACACCTATTGCTCGCTGTGCTCACGCCTTCGCCGCGGCCACCTTTATCGGGTCGCGCGGGAAGAGGGCTGTTCTGCGCTGGTTCTCGGCCACCACCGTGACGACATTCTCGAAACCTTCTTCATGAACCTGTTTCACGGCGGACGGCTTGCTGCCATGCCGCCGAAGCTTGTCAATGACGAGGGCGACATCGAGGTCCTGCGCCCGCTTGCCTATTGCGCGGAAGAGGATCTGGCGAAGTTTGCCGCAGTCATGGCGTTTCCGATCATCCCCTGCGACCTCTGCGGGTCACAGGACGGCCTGCAGCGCAATGCCATGAAGGCAATGCTCACCGACATTGAAAAGCGCATGCCGGGCCGCAAGGACACGATGCTGCGCGCACTTGCAAATGTTCGCCCGAGCCATCTGATGGACCGGGACCTGTTCGACTTTGCCAATCTTCAGGCCTTGGCGGGAAGCCCCGACCCGAACAGCTTGCCTTTTTCGGCAACAAGCACGCAGCCGAGCGCGATCAGCGCGACGGTGGAAAATCCGGCAGCCAGCGTAAAGACGGTGCCGTTGTAGAACTGGCCGATCACCGCCCCGGCAAGCGCGCCACCGACGGTCTGCATGAAGCCGAGCACGGATGAAGCGGTTCCCGCGATCTGGCCCATCGGTTCCAGCGCCAGCGAATTGAGATTGGCGCCGATCAGCCCGAACAGCGGCATCGTCACCGCAATCATCAGGAAGAACAGCCAGAACGGCGGGTTGCCCGGCAGCGAGACCAGCGCCATGACGATCACCATGACGCAGAACGCGATCAGCGCCCCGTGCGACAGCCGCCGCTGGCCATACTTGACCACGAGGCGCGAATTGGCAAACGACGAGCCGGCCATCAGGATCGCGACGGATCCGAAGGCCACGGCGAAATATTCGCCAAGGCCATAGACTTCGCCGTAGAGCGGCTGCGCAACATTGAGGAAACCAAACAGCGATCCGAAGAAGAATGCCGTCGCAAGCGCATAGAAGAACGAGGTCCGGTTGGTCAGGATCATCTTGAACGAGGCATAGACCGACGCCATCGTCAGCGGTCGGCGGAACTTTGCCGGAAGTGTCTCCGGCATGCGCATCAGGCACCAGACCAGCACCACGGCGCAGATCGCGGCCATGAACACGAACACCATGTGCCAATCGGCAAAGATCACGATCAACTGGCCGAGCAGCGGCGCAAACACCGGCACCACCATGAACACCATCATGACCAGCGACATGGTGGCCGCCATGGCGCGTCCCGAATGGGTGTCGCGCACCGATGCGAGCGCAATGACGCGTGTGCCTGCAGCGCCGACGCCTTGCAGGAAGCGCGCGACGAGCAGCATTTCAAAGCTTGGCGCAAAGGCGCCTGCGATGGCAAAGACCATGTAGGCGCCCATGCCGATGAACAGCGGCGCGCGACGGCCGAAGCGATCGGAGATCGGACCGAAAAACAGCTGCGAAACGCCAAAGCCGATCAGGTAGGACGACAGCACGTACTGGATGGCATTGTCGTTTTCGAGGCCATAGGCCGCGCGCATCGCCGGAAACGCCGGCAGCATCACATCCATCGCCAGCGCATTGAGCGCCATCAGCATCGCCACCATGGCAATGAATTCCGGCCGCGCAACCTTGGCGCTTTCAAGGGCGAACACGGGCTGCTGCGCGTGTTGGGCGGCGGGGGCTGGCGCACTCATGGTATTATCGATCTCATTCTGGCCGCTGGCGACCGAAGGGGCGGGGCATGTTTTTCACATGTTCGGAACGGGTCTGCTATCGCCGAGCAACGCCGGTGTGACAACCCTGTTTATCGACAAGGCTGCCTTCTCAACCTTGCCAGTGGATCCAGCGCCCGTGGAAATCGCCGCGCGCCAAAAGCCGCGTCGTACCGTCATCGCTGCCGCTACCGTCCCAGGTGGTCAGGTAGACACCGCCGCTGCCTTTTTCGCCGTCGGACTCGAAATTGAGCCAGGCAAGGGGCGCGGCTCTGGTCGCTCCGGCTCCTGCGGCGCGGATTGCAGCATTGGCCCGCGTCTTTTCAGCCTCCGGCATGTATTGCCACATCACCGTGTGGAAGATCACGCGGGCAACGCCTTCGGTTGGCGGCAGGCTGAGGCATTGTTCCAGCCAGCCGGCAGCACCAGCCTTGTCGACGACGGGCGGAAAGGCGCGGGCGAGTGCCAGCGCGCCGTCCAGCCGCGCCATGCG
>JBGSWL010000181.1:0-17333 GCA_041752455.1 Roseitalea sp.
GCCAGGCCCTTTTCGCGGGCGCGTTCGAGAAGCGGCGCCAGTGTGCCGGAGCGGGCCGCCAGCGCCGACTGGCGGTTGGCGAGTTCGGCGATTTTCTGCTCCATGAACTGCTGGTCAAGCAGGCGGTGCGACGTGACGCGGTCGACCTGCGCCCGCAAGGCAGCGATCCGGTCCTCGTAAGCGTGCTGCATGCGTGCCTGACGCATGACGGTCGCATTGATAAGGTCGTCGCGCAGCACCAGATAGCCGGTCGCCAGAACATAGCCGATGCCAATTGCGATGAAAAACGCGCCAGCCATGGCTGCGACCCACGGGCGGATCGTGAAGTGCCGGATTTCCTGGCCCCTTGCGATGATGATCGTATGGGGCTCGCTGCGGCGACCGAATACGGCTTGACGTGTCATGGCTGAAGTCTCCGTTGCCTGCTCAACAACAACGGATCGATTAAGCCCCGATTAGGGTTAACAAACGGTATGTTGTGCAACCGGACGGCGAGATATCACGAGCGATTGGTTGAAGACAGGGTGCGGTAGAAGGTTGGTGTAAGGCCTGCGGCCGCGCGCGCCAAGTCATTGAAGGGCGGTTTGATTTCGCCGCGAAAGTGGGTCTGCACCAGATGCCGGAAGCGATCGGCCGCATGAACGCCATGGCGTGCGCACCAGAATCGGAACCATTTGGCGCCGACGGCCACATGGGTTTTCTCGTCCTCGTAGATGATCTGCAGAATGGCCGCCGTTTGCCCGTCGCCGACGCTCTTCAGCTTTTCGATCAGCGATGGCGTCACATCGAGGCCGCGCGCTTCCAGAACCAGCGGCACGATGGCGAGGCGGGCGCCAAGATCGCCGCGCGTGTTGGTCGCCGCCTGCCAGAGGCCGTCATGGGCGGGATGATCGCCGTAGTCGGCGCCAAGATCATTCAGCCGTTGGCGCAGCAGTGAGAAATGGCGCGCTTCATCATCGGCCACACCGATCCACCCGTCAAAGAACGAGCGAGGCATGTCCTCGCCGGCAAAACGTGCGCAGATGTCGAGCGCCAGATCGACCGCGTTGAGTTCGATATGGGCGAGCGCATGCATGAGTGCGATTCGTCCGGGCTGCGTATGCAGCGACCGGCGCGGCACGCGACCAGGCGGCACGAGAACCGGCTTGTCCGGGCGGCCGGGCCGATCCGGGGAGGCGGGATCCTGCGGAAGCCGCAAGGACAGCCGCCGTCCGAGCCAGGCCTCAGCCGTAGCGCGGGTGAGCCGAACCTTCACATGAAGGTCGGTGGCGCAAAGCGCCGCGACCGCCTGGGCACGAAGGCTCGCCAGCGGCAGCGGCGCCGGTGTCATCTCATGCGGCATGCAGGGCCTTGGCCGCTTCCAGGACTTCGGCGGCATGGCCCGGAACCTTGACCTTGGGCCACACGCGGGCGATCACGCCATCCTTGCCGATCAGCACGGTGGTGCGTTCCACACCCATGTACTTCTTGCCGTACATGCTCTTTTCGACCCAGACGCCATAAGCATCCAGCGCGGTCTTGTCCTCGTCGGCAACGAGCGTGACGCCAAGTTCGTGCTTGGCCTTGAACTTGACGTGGCTCTTGACGCTGTCAGGTGACATGCCAAGGATCACGGTGTTTGCTGTGGCAAATTCGCTGGCAAGACCGGTGAAGTCGATGGCCTCCACGGTGCAGCCGCTGGTATCGTCCTTCGGGTAGAAATACAGCACGACCTGCTTTCCCTTGAGGGCAGACAGGGTCATCGTTTCGCCGTTGTCGGCGGGAAGTGTGAAATCCGGTGCAATAGTGCCTTCTGTCGCAGTGGTCACGGTATCTTGTCCCCTGTCACGTCGTTGAAAACTCGCCCTGCGCTCTTTGCAGGGTGGACCATCGCGGTCCGCTACAGGCATATATGCCGCTGGTCCGTAGCGTCCATCCCGGTTTGATTGCGGTGCGGACAAGTTTTTGATCAGGAAAGGTCACGGGAACGATCCTTGACGAAATCCGCCTCCAGATATGTGCGATTTCACCGGCGCGCCGAGGCTGCGCTGACAGAACTGCCATCACATGAGGGCATGCGGCGCGGACCTGTGCATACGCCCGGCGTTCGAAAGAGGCGCGGGCTGTTCGCAAGGCTGCTGCTGACAGTCAGCTTTTTGATTGTTCTTGTGGGCGGATCGCTGGCACTTCTGTTGAAGGGCGGTGTCGTCGCCGACCGCTTGCAGCCGATCGCCCGCAGCACGCTGCTTGGCATGATCCCTGATGACCTGATTGCAGAACTTGGCGAAACCGACGTGCAATTGGCCTGGCCGCCAGCGTTTGCGGTGACCTACCATGACTTTGCGATCAGGCCCGCCAGCGGTGGTGGCCCGCTCGCCAGTGCCCTGTCGCTTTCCATTCAGATCGATCCGGCCAGTCTGGCGGCGCGCAAGCCGCGTGTATCCGGGATCGTCGTCTCGGGCCTTTCAGTCGATGTGCCGGCCATCATGGCGCGTCAGCCGCGCCAAGAGCCGATCGCCATGGATGTCGCCGGCATACCTGAACGGTTCGACGCCTTGTTTGCCATGCTGCGCCAATGGGGCAGCATCCATCTCAGGCAGGAGGGCGGCGTTTCGGTGACCGCCCACAACGCCTCGGTGGACTTTGGCGACAATGCCCAAGGCCGCCTGCTGCTCATCTCGCTGCTCGAAGGAACGGCGGAGGGTGGCATCGGCCGGCTTTCGCTGGAGGGGCTTTTGGACGCCATGCCTGTCACGGCAACGGCTCAACTGGCGCTTGATCCGGCCAATCCGCGGGCGGGGATCACAAGGCTCGATGTCGCAGCCAGCGGATTGCCATTTCCGCTGCGACGGCTGCCGCTGATGTTCTCCAACGTTCCGGCTGATCAGGAGCCGGGCGTTCTTTCGGACCCGGTGCCGATGCGCGTCGCGGCGCAAATGGTTGATGCGGGAACCGGAACGGGCGGCGACATCCTCGATGTGAGCCTTACACCCGAAGGCCTTGCGCTCAAGCTGGACGAAGGCGATCTTGTGCCGATTTCGGCCGATATCGCGTTTTCCTATGATTTCGCCGACCGTGTGGTGACGCTGGAGCGCGCGCCCTGGCAGGTCGGTTCCATGCAGGCCCAGCTTTCGGGCCGTTTTCGCGACGCGCTTGGCCAGGAGACCGGAACGAACGTGTCCGGTCCGTTGCCGCTGGAGTTTGATCTGGTGATGAACAACGGGCGCATGGCGCCGGCCGATTCGCCAGAGGCGCCGGTCCGCTTTGCTGCCCGCTCGCGCGGCATTTTCTACCCGGAAGGCCAGCGGATCGCGTTTTCCGACATGCAGCTTGCCTCCGAAGCCGGCGATGCGGTGGCAAAGGGCGAAATGGTGCTTGGTGGCAGGGCACCGACCGCGGTGTTCACGGTCGATGTCAGCGGCATGCAGATCGCCGGGGTCAAACAGTTCTGGCCGGCGCCGGTGGCGCGCGCGCCGCGCCGCTGGGTCCTCGAAAACCTCGCCGGCGGCACGATCACCAGCGGACGCTTCGACATTGCCGAGCCGCTGCGCCGGCGCATCGAAGGTACCGATCGGCGCTTGACCGGCGATACACGCGTCACGCTGCAAGTCGAAGGCACCAGGTTTGACATCGCAGAGGACATCCCGCCGGTGCGCGATGCCACCGGCTCGGTTGTGCTGGCCGACAATGTCACGACGATCAGCCTCAAGCAGGGCACGGTCTTCCTGCCGAGTGGCCGCACCGCGATGGCACGGGATGGAACCCTCATTTTTGTTCCTTCGGCCAATGGCCGCACTGCCGACGCGGATGTCTCGGTCAGTGTTTCCGGTGACGCTGCGGCTGTCGGCGAACTGATCTCGTTTGCGCCGATCAATGCCAAGCGCTTTCGCGACTATGACGAGGCAGACCTTTCCGGGTCGGTCGATGCCAAGGTCGACATGACCTTCAAGCTGAACGATCCGGCAGGGCTGCAGCCCGATTGGGCCGTGGCGCTGACCGTGCGCAATGGCGGCAGCGCAACTCCGATCGAGGGGCGGCAATTGGCGGGTCTTGACGGCACGATCAGCGTCACCCCTCAGCGCGCGATCATGGATCTCGATGGCACGATCGACGGCTTGCCCGCCGACATTGCCATGACGTTGCCGTTTGCCGGGAGCGACATCGCGGCCAAGCGCGACATCACGCTGCAACTCGATGACAAGCAGCGCGACAAGCTCGCGCCCGGGCTGTCACTGCTGTTGACCGGAACGACGCCGGTCCAGGTGGTGGGCGATGGCAGCCCGGTGTCGATCGCGGCCAACCTCGATGCGGCCAGACTGGCGCTGCCATGGATCGGCTGGTCCAAGGGCAAAGGCGTTTCGGCAGATGCAGCATTTGATCTTGTCACGCGCGGCGGTTCGACGTTGCTGGAAAACTTCAAGCTGAGCGGCGACGGCTTCAGGGCCAACGGCCGGATCGATGTGGCAGCCGGCGGCTTGTCGCGCGCCACCTTCAGCCAGTTGCGCCTCAATCCGGGCGACGAGGTTTCGGTCGATATCCGCCGACAAGGCAAAGGTTATGCGATCGACGTGGAAGGCGCGGCGCTCGATGTGCGGGCGCTGATGCGCCATGTGCGCGCGACAATGAATGACGCCGGCTCTGGCGGAGAGGACACGCCCGTGACTGTCAATGCCACGATTGCACGGGTCAAAGGATTCCGGGGCGAGGAACTGCGCAACGTACGCGCCAAGCTGACGGTTGCTGGCGGCGGGGTCGAAAGCCTGTCGATCACCGGCTCTGGCGCCAGCGGCATGCCGTTCTCCCTGGCGCTTACCGGTCAGGGAACGCGGCGAACGGTGCGAATCGAGGCGCTGGATGCGGGCGAGTTCCTGCGCTTTGCCGACATTTACGGTCAGGTGCGCGGCGGTGTCCTGCAGGTCACGTTGGCAGCCACGGACCGGCAGACGCTTGGCGGCACGATCAACCTGCGCGATTTTCGCGTCTTCAACGAACCGAAACTCTCGCAGCTTGTCTCCGACAATGCCGGCGGTGGCGGGAGCCTTCGCGATGCGGTCAAACGCGACATCGATACGCGGGAAGTCGTGTTCAATATCGCTGCGGGCGATGTGAGTTTCGGGCCGGGTTCGCTGGATCTCAAACGCGGCATCGTGCGCGGGCCGGTGGTCGGTTTTGCTCTGCAGGGTCAGGTCTTTGACCGCAACAACCGGATGCGGATTACCGGCACGTTCCTGCCGGCCTACGGGCTGAATTCGCTGTTTGCCGACATCCCGATCCTTGGCCTTGTCTTGGGCAATGGCCGCGATCGCGGGCTGATCGGCGTCACGTTCAAGCTGGAAGGCCCGGCCGATGCGCCGGGCGTGGTGGTCAATCCGCTGTCGGTGATCGCGCCGGGGGTTTTCCGGTCGATATTCGAGTTTCGGTAGGGAGTGAATGGTGAATGGTGAATAGTGAATCCGCCCTCACCAATCACCATTCACCATTCACCGGTCTTACCAGCACATGCTTCTTCTTGCCGACCGACAACTTGATGGCGCCGTCTGCAGACAGGCGGGATGCGTCGATCATCTGGCGATCATCGGTTGCCGCCTCGTCATTGACCCGGACTGCGCCGGACTGGACGTGGCGGCGCGCTTCGCTGTTGGAAGCAGCCAGCCCGGCAGTCACAAGAAGTCCGAGCAGGCCGATACCGGCTTGAAGATCGGCGGACGCGACTTCGACCGTCGGCAGCGTATCGGCGGCAACGCCCTGTTCGAACGTGAGACGGGCGGTTTCCTGCGCTTTTTCGGCCTCTGTCCGGCCATGCAGAAGCGCGGTCGCCTCTGTCGCGAGCACCTTCTTGGCCTCGTTGATTTCCGCGCCCTGCAGGGCTTCGAGCTTTGCGATCTCGTCCATCGGCAGGGTCGTGAACAGCTTCAGGAAGCGGCCGACATCGGCGTCCTCGGTGTTGCGCCAATATTGCCAGAAGTCCCACGGCGAGAACATGTCGGCATTCAGCCAGACGGCGCCCTGCGCAGTCTTGCCCATCTTGGCGCCTGATGCGGTGGTGAGCAGCGGTGTCGTCAGCGCATAGAGCTGGTGGGTGCCCATGCGGCGCCCAAGATCGACGCCGTTGACGATGTTGCCCCACTGGTCCGAACCGCCCATTTGCAGGTTGCAGCCGTGGCGGCGCGCCAGTTCCACATAGTCGTAGGACTGGCAGACCATGTAGTTGAACTCGATGAAGCTCATCTCCTGCTCGCGTTCGAGCCGCAGGCGGACCGAATCCATCGTCAGCATGCGGTTGACCGAAAAGTGGCGGCCGACTTCGCGCAGCATCTCGATATAGCCAAGCTTCAACAGCCATTCGGCATTGTCTGTCATGAATGCATCGGTCGGCTTGTCGCCGAAGGTCAGGACCTTTTGGAACACGCCCTTGATCGACGACTTGTTGGCTTCGATTTCTTCGATGGTGCGCATGGCGCGCGTCTCGTCCTTGCCGGACGGGTCGCCGACCATGGTCGTGCCGCCGCCCATCAGGGTAATCGGCTTGTTGCCGGTGGCTTGCAGCCAATGCAGCATCATCATCGTCAGGTAGTTGCCGATGTGCAGCGAGCGGGCGGTGCAATCATAACCGACATAGGCGATGACGCCGCCCTTGGCGGCGAGCGCGTCGAGCCCGTCGAAGTCCGAACACTGGTGGATGAAACCGCGCTCGGAAAGCACGTTGAGAAAATCGGACTTGTAGGCAGACATCGGTTTCACCACTGATGAGGGGAGAAGTGTCGCTCTTCTGGAGGGTTCGAACGTGAAGATCAAGACGGCGATCGGCCTGATGAGCGGCACGTCGATGGACGGGATCGACATTGCGGTTGTGGAAACCGATGGCGATGCGATCGTGCGCCGGGGGCCCGGAGCATCCTATTCCTATGAGGCCGCATTTCGCCGGAGGATCGCAGACGCCTTGCCGATTGCCGGGCAGATGACGGCGCGCGCGCCGCTGCCGGATGATCTCCGACAGCTGGAAACCGCGATCACCGAGCGGCATGGGCAAGCGGTCGAGCGGTTCCTTCGCGACACCGGCATTGAGCGCACCGACGTCGATCTTCTCGGCTTCCATGGCCAGACCGTTATGCACCGCCCCGATTTCGGGTTTACCGTGCAGCTTGGCGATGGCGCGGCGCTGGCGCGCCAGACCGGCATTACCACGGTCTACGACATGCGCGCCAACGACATGGCCCATGGCGGGCAGGGTGCACCGCTGGTGCCGGTTTATCACCGCGCGCTCGCAGCGCAGCTGGAGCCGGGGATGCAGGACCAAGGCGTTGCGTTCGTCAATATCGGCGGGATTTCCAACGCCACCTTTGTCTTTACGGGAGAAGATCCGGTGGCGCTCGATTGCGGGCCCGGCAACGCCCTGATCGACCAGTGGGTCGAGGCGAAAGCCGGCATTCCCTATGACGCCGGTGGGCGCATCGCCGGTGAAGGCACTGCGGATCAGGCGACGGTTGGCCGCTACATGGCGGCGGAGTTCTTCTCAAGAAAAGGCCCGAAGTCCCTGGACCGCAACGATTTCACGCTGGCACCACTCGGCGACCCGGACCTTTCGGATGGCGCCGCAACGCTGGCACGGGTGACGGCGATTTCGATTGCGCGGTCTGGTGAAACGCTCGACCGGATGCCGCAAACCTGGATCATTGCCGGGGGCGGGGCAAAAAATGCGTCGATCATGGCGGAGCTGCGCCTTGCCTTGCCCGAGTGTGTCATCATCACGGCTGATGAGGCGGGGTTCTCCGCCGATTTCATGGAAGCGGAATGCTGGGCTTATCTGGCGGTGCGCGCCGAGCGCGGCTTGCCGCTGACTTTTCCGGCGACGACCGGTTGCCGCGAACCGGTGAGCGGCGGTGTCATCGTCAGCGCTGTGCCTTGAGACCGGTCAGGATTCCGGGGCCTCGGAAGGAACCAGAGCAGCCATCACGTCATTGCCCTGCGACCGGTAGCCGGCGACAACGCCGGCGCGGTCATTTGCATCCCGGTTCTGGCTGACCTTCCATTTGCCTTCGAGGGACGTGACATTGATCGTCAGCCCGACGATACCGTTGACCTGGCGCTCGATGAAGTCGGCCGGTGCGTCTTCCATCGCCCAAGGCTCGGCGCGGGCGGCTTCATGGTCATTGGTCAGTTGGCCGAGATGCGCCATCAGCGCATCGCGTTCCTCGGTGATTTTCGCCATTCCGCGGGCCTGCACAACAACATAGTTCCAGGTCGGCACGACCTTGCCGTGTTCGACCTTGGAGGCATACCAGGACGGCGTGACATAGGCCTGCGGTCCCTGGAAGACGACAAGAACCGGCGTCTCCGGCGTCTCGCGCACGAACTTCCAGACCGGATTGGCGCGCGCCAGATGGGCTTTCAGCACCGCGTCGCCGGTCGTCGCATCCACATGCAGCCGGAACGGCACCGGATTGGCAATCGGCCCTTCCGGTCCGTTGACGATGAACAGCCCCAGAGGATGGGTGCGCACCAACTGGTGCAGCATCTCGGGCCGGTCTTCGCGAAAGTGCGGCGGCTGGTACATCGGCTGGCTTCAGCGCCCGGAAATGCGCTTGACGTTTTCCGGGATCAGTTCGCCGCGAAGGCGCGCGTCGAGATAGTCGGCGCATTCGTCCAGCAGCGTCTGTTCCTGACCCTGGAAAAAGTGGTTGGCGCCTTCCATCGTGCGCTGGGTGATCAGGATGCCCTTCTGGGTGTGCAGCTTGTCGACAAGCCCTTGAACGGCTTCCGGCGGCGCGACGCGGTCCTTCGACCCGTGAATGATCAGGCCGGATGACGGGCAGGGGGCAAGGAACGAGAAGTCGTAGGAATTGGGCTGCGGCGCAATCGAGATGAACCCTTCGATTTCCGGGCGCCGCATCAACAACTGCATGCCGATCCACGAACCGAAGGAGTAACCGGCGACCCAGCAGGCGCGCGACTCCGGGTGCAGCGACTGGACCCAGTCAAGGGCGCTGGCGGCATCCGACAATTCGCCGGATCCATGGTCAAATTCGCCCTGGCTGCGGCCGATGCCGCGGAAATTGAAGCGCAGCGTGGTGAAGCCACGCTTCTGGAACATGTAGAACAGGTTGTAGATGATCGGGTGGTTCATCGTTCCGCCGAATTGCGGATGGGGATGCAGGATCATGGCAATCGGCGCATGCTTGTCGGCGGCGGGCTGGTAACGGGCCTCGATACGGCCTGCGGGACCGGTGAAAATGACCTCGGGCATGGGCTCTCCTTGGGACGGCGGCGCCGTGTAGCGATCTGGTGGGCGCCGACCGGTGGCATCGCGTGGCGATGGTTGATCCGGGCGTGGAGCGCCGTCATAAGGGATTTGGCATCGCACATTCAAGAAAATCCGTGTCCGACGCCTACATCGTGTACATGGACGGAACCCTTCGACAATCATGACCGCGCGCCGCGCCTATCTCGACTACAATGCTTCGGCGCCTTTGCTGCCGGACGCGCGGGCTGCCGTGATTGCGGCGCTGGACGCGGACGGCAACGCATCCTCCGTGCACGGCGCGGGCCGCTTGCAGAAGACCCTGCTGCAGGGCGCGCGCCGAAAGGTCGCCGCGCTGGTCAATGCGGCACCCGATCATGTGATCTTCACCTCGGGTGCGACTGAAGCTGCCGCACTTGTGCTGACGCCGCATTATTCGATGGGGCGGGCCGCGCTTGCCGTGCGCCATCTGTTTGTGGCGGCCAGCGACCATCCATGCGTTCTCGGCGGCGGACGGTTTGCGCCCGGCGACGTGACACAGCTTGCCGTTGGTGCCGACGGGCGGCTTGATCCGGCAACCGTCGATGCAGCACTTGCCGCAAAGGGCGGCATGGGGCCGGTCATCCTGGCGGTGCATCTGGCCAACAACGAAACCGGCGTCATCCAGCCGGTCACGCAACTGGCCGAAGTCGCACGGCGGCATGGGGCGATTTTTGTCGTCGATGCGGTGCAGGCTGTCGGGCGCGTGCCGCTCGACATCCAGACGCTGGGGGCGGACTTCCTGATCGTGTCGGCGCACAAGATCGGCGGGCCGAAAGGTGCAGGCGCTCTGATTGCCCGGTCCGACCTGATGATGCCGATGCCGCTGCTTTCGGGAGGCGGTCAGGAGCGCGGACACCGCGCGGGCACCGAGAACATCGCGGCGATTGCCGGTTTCGGCGCTGCGGCAGACGCTACGCTTGCCGGGATATCCGGCTTTGCGGCTTTGGCTGACCTGCGCGACCGGTTCGAACGGACGCTGCGCGCGGCAATCCCGGATCTGGTGATCCATGGCGAAAAAGCCGCGCGCCTTGCCAACACGTCGTTCTTCACCGTTCCCGGCGTCAAGGCGGAGATATTGCAGATCCGGCTCGATCTTGCCGGCTTTGCGGTCTCGTCCGGTTCGGCCTGTTCGTCGGGAAAAGTCGGGCGCAGCCATGTCTTGTCCGCGATGGGCGTGACTGCCGAAGATGGCGCGATCCGCGTGTCCTTCGGGCCGGACACGCAGCCGGAAACCCTCGATCAGCTGGCTGCAGCGGTCATCGAAGCGGCAGGCCGGATGCGCCTGGGGTCTGCTTGAAACGGTCGCTCACAGGCCCCAAATTCAAACATGTGAAAAAAAGTCAGATTTTTCACTTTAGAACTTTTCAAAGTCGCGATAGAACCTAAATCGCTTAGAGGGCCCACGCGTCCTTACCGCCATTGGCGACCAGCGCCGCAAGGAGATTGCCATGCCAGCCGTTCAGGAGACCATCGATCAGGTCAAGAAGATCGACGTCGACCAGTACAAGTATGGCTTTGAAACCATTCTGGAAACCGACCGCGCGCCGAAGGGCCTGAGCGAGGACACGATCCGTTTCATCTCCGCCAAGAAGGGCGAGCCTGAATGGATGCTGGAGTGGCGCCTCGATGCCTACAAGCGCTGGTTGACGATGGACGAGCCCGATTGGGCGCGCGTCGACTATCCGAAGATCGACTTCCAGGACATCTACTATTTCTCGGCGCCCAAGGGCATGACCGGGCCGATGACGCTCGACGATCTCGATCCGGAAGTGCGCAAGACCTATGAAAAGCTTGGCATTCCGCTGGCCGAACAGGAAATCCTTGCCGGTGTGCAGCAGCGCCGCGTCGCGGTCGATGCGGTGTTCGACAGCGTCTCGGTCGTCACCACCTTCAAGGCGGAACTGGCCAAGGCCGGCGTCATCTTCATGTCGATGTCCGAGGCGATCCGCGAGCATCCGGATCTCGTCCGCAAATACCTCGCATCGGTGGTGCCGGTGTCCGACAACTACTATTCGGCGCTCAATTGCGCGGTCTTCACCGACGGTTCGTTCGTCTATGTGCCGGAGGGCGTGCGCTGCCCGATGGAACTGTCGACCTATTTCCGGATCAACGAAAAGAACACCGGCCAGTTCGAGCGCACGCTGATCATCGCCGAAAAGGGCGCGTATGTCTCCTATCTCGAAGGCTGCACCGCGCCGCAGCGCGACGAGAACCAGCTGCATGCGGCGGTCGTCGAACTGGTCGCCATGGAAGACGCCGAGATCAAGTACTCGACGGTCCAGAACTGGTATCCGGGCGATGCCAACGGCAAGGGCGGCATCTACAACTTCGTCACCAAGCGCGGCGATTGCCGTGGTGACCGCTCGAAGATTTCGTGGACGCAGGTCGAGACCGGCTCGGCGATCACCTGGAAATACCCGTCGTGCATCCTGCGCGGTGATGGTTCGCGCGGCGAGTTCTATTCCATCGCCGTGTCAAACGGCGCACAGCAGGTCGACAGCGGCACCAAGATGATCCATCTCGGCAAAAACACGTCGAGCCGGATCATCTCCAAGGGGATTTCCGCCGGCCGTTCGCAGAACACCTATCGTGGCCGGGTTTCGGCGCATCGCAAGGCGGACAATGCGCGCAACTTCACCCAGTGCGACTCGCTTTTGATCGGCAATCGCTGCGGCGCGCATACGGTGCCGTATATCGAGGCGAACAATTCCAGCGCCCAGTTCGAACATGAAGCGACGACCTCGAAGATTTCCGAGGACCAGCTGTTCTACTGCATGCAGCGCGGCATTCCAGAGGAAGAGGCGATCGCGCTGATCGTCAACGGCTTCGTCAAGGAAGTCATCCAGGAACTGCCGATGGAATTTGCGGTCGAAGCGCAGAAGCTGATCGGAATCAGCCTTGAGGGGAGCGTGGGGTGACCGTCGATCCTGTCGCAATGATATTTTACGGCGTTGTCTGCGGTGGTCTGGCGGCGTTTGCCCCGTCGCTTGGCGGCCGCGCCATGCGTGCCGCCATAGGTGCGGTGGTCGGCTTTGCGGCCGCGAGCGTGCTTGCCGGCGTCAAGGGCATGATGGGGTACTGAGATGGTAGCCAAACCAGACCATTCCGGCACGATCCGGCTGGCCGGCGCCGCATCGATCCTGATCGCCTGCGGCATCGGCTACATGTTCGACCCGTTCGGCGCCCCGCTTTTGAGCGCCGGGGTCCTGGGCCTGGTTGCCGGGATCAGCTTTGCCATGCGCGGGTTGTTTGCAAGGGCGCGACGATGAGCCCCGCTTTCGTCATTCCGGGGCCGCGCAGCGGAACCCGGCACGACGGCGAGACCGGTGCGGCCGGAATGACGAAAAGGAAATGAAACATGCTTGAAATTCGCAACCTGCACGCCCGCATCGCCGAAGACGGCACCGAGATCATCCGCGGGCTCGACCTGACCGTCGCCAATGGCGAAGTCGCCGCCATCATGGGGCCGAACGGTTCCGGCAAGTCGACGCTGTCCTACATTCTGGCGGGGCGCGAGGACTACGAGGTCACCGAGGGCGAGATCCTGTGGAACGGCGTCAACATTCTGGAGATGGACCCGGCCGAGCGTGCGGCAGCGGGCATTTTCCTCGCCTTCCAGTATCCGCTGGAAATTCCCGGCGTTGCGACGATGCAGTTCCTCAAGGTTGCGATGAATTCGCAGCGCAAGGCGCGCGGCGAGCCGGAACTTTCGACCCCCGACTTCATCAAGATCGTGCGCGAAGCGGCCGGCAAGCTCGGGATTTCGATGGAAATGCTGAAGCGTCCGCTGAACGTCGGTTTCTCCGGCGGCGAAAAGAAGCGCGCCGAAATCCTGCAGATGACGCTGCTGCAGCCGACACTTTGCGTGCTGGATGAAACCGACTCCGGCCTCGACATCGATGCGCTGAAGATCGTGGCCGACGGCGTCAACGCGCTGCGCGCGCCGGACCGGTCGGTCATCGTCATCACCCACTACCAGCGCCTGCTCGATCACATCGTGCCGGACACGGTGCACGTCTTGTCCAAGGGCCGGATCGTGAAGACCGGCGGCAAGGAACTGGCGCATGAACTGGAAGCCAACGGCTATTCCGACATCATCGCCGATGCGGCCTGAGGCGGTGGCAGAGATGATCACCACATCAGCTTTGGCACCCGCTCCGCGTACGCTGACCAGCGCTGAAACCGCGCTGGCGGCCCAGTTTGCGCAGATGTCACCGACGCTGCCGGGCAGCCGCGCCGTTCATGACGCGCGGGCTCTGGCAATGGCGACACTGGCGCAGAACGGACTGCCGACGCGCAAGGTCGAAGCATTCCACTACACCGACCTGCGGCGGTTGCTGACGGTCGTGCCTCCGGTGGAAGGCGCGGAAGAACGCGCGTCCATGGCGCCCCTGGTCGCAGGCAGTGTGGTGCTCGACGACCGGGCACTTTCGGCAGTGCTGCCCGACGGCCTCACCGTCGTGGCGATGGCAGACGGACTGAAAGCCGATATCGGCGGCGTCGTGCCGCATTTTTCCGGCGCCGATGACGCGATTGGCATCATCAACACGGCCTTTGCCGATCATGGGCAGCGGATCGTGATCGCGGACGATGTCGCGCTCGACCAGCCGTTGGAAATCCGGCACGGCGTGAGCACCGGCCAAAGCCACAGCCTTGACCATGTGACGGTCGGCAAGGGCGCTTCGGTGCTGATCATCGACCGCCATCATGGCGGCACCGATGGTGCCGCGCTGGTGAGCCATGTCACGGACCTGACGGTGCGCGCCGGTGCTGCGGCAACCTTCGTCATCATCCAGGACCATGGCCTCGACACGACCCATCTCGGCAAGCTGCGCCTTCGGCTCGAAGAGAAGGCAGCGGCAACGGTCTTCGTCGCCAATTTCGGCGGGCAGCTGGTGCGCCAGGAAATCGAGGCGGTGGCTGCCGGCGAAGGCTCGTCGCTGACACTGCGGGCGATCAACCTGATCGGCGGGCAGACCCATTGCGATGTCACGCTGACGCTTGGACATGTTGTGCCGAACACCACATCCACCGAGACCGTGCGCACCGTCGTCACCGGTCGCGGGCAGGGCGTCTTCCAGGGGCAGATCCGGGTTGCCCCGATCGCCCAGAAGACCGATGCGCGGATGGCCTGCAACACGCTGCTGCTGTCGGACGATGCGTCGTTTGCCACCAAGCCTGAACTGGAAATCTTTGCCGACGACGTGGTCTGCGCGCACGGTGCGACAGTCACCGAAATCGAACAGGACCATCTTTTCTACCTGATGGCGCGCGGCATTCCCGAAAAGGCGGCGCGCGGGCTCCTGATCAAGGCGTTCGTTGCCGAGATCGTCGAGGAACTGGAACATGAAGCGCTGGTCGAGGCGCTGGAACAGCGGATCGACACCTGGCTGGAGGCAAATGCGTGAGTGCGCAACCGCATCATCACGGCGCCTATGACGTCGAAGCGATCCGGGCCGACTTTCCGATCCTTTCGGAAAAGGTGTACGGCAAGCCGCTGGTCTATCTGGACAATGGGGCGTCGGCGCAAAAACCGCGCCAGGTGATCGATGCGATCCGCCATGTCTATGAGCATGAATATGCCAATGTGCATCGCGGGCTGCACTTCATGTCGAATGCAGCGACTGAAGCCTTTGAAGGCGCGCGCGAAAAGGTTCGCCGGTTCCTGAATGCGCCTTCGGTTGACGAGGTGATCTTCACCAAGTCGGCGACCGAGGCGATCAACACGGTTGCCTATGGCCATGGCCTTGCCAAGCTTGGGGCCGGTGACGAGATCGTCTTGTCGATCATGGAGCATCACTCCAACATCGTGCCGTGGCATTTCGTGCGCGAGCGCAATGGCGCGAAGCTCGTCTGGGCGCCGATTTCCGACGACGGCTCGTTCGATCTTGAAGCGTTCGAGGCGTGCCTGACCGAGCGCACGAAACTGGTTGCGATCACCCACATGTCGAATGTGCTTGGCACCGTGGTGCCGATCCGGGCGGTCTGCGACATTGCCCATGCGCGCGGCATTCCGGTGCTCGTGGATGGCTGCCAAGGCGCTGTGCACCTGCCGGTCGATGTGCAGGCGCTTGGCTGCGACTGGTATGTGGTGAGCGGCCACAAGGTCTATGGCCCATCCGGCATTGGCGTGCTGTGGGGCCGCAGGGAGCGGCTTGCCGCGATGCGTCCGTTCCAGGGTGGCGGCGAAATGATCGTCGAGGTGACGCAGGACACCGTCACCTACAATGATCCGCCACACCGGTTCGAAGCCGGAACCCCTCCGATCGCGCAAGCGATCGGTCTTGGTACTGCGCTCGACTACATGGAAGCTGTCGGCCGCGAGGCGATTGCCGCCCATGAGGCTGATCTTCTTGCCTATGCGACCGAACGGCTGCAGACGATCAACGCGCTGCGGATCATCGGCACGGCACCCGACAAGGGCGCGATCATCTCGTTTGCGATGGAGGGCATCCATGCGCACGACATTTCGATGCTGATCGACAGGTCCGGCGTTGCGGTGCGCGCCGGAACCCATTGCGCGCAGCCGCTGATGCAGCGCTTCGGGGTCACCTCGACCTGCCGGGCCTCATTTGCCATGTACAACACACGCGCCGAGGTCGACGTTCTGGCCGAGGCATTGGAAAAGGCGCGGGCATTCTTTGCCTGACAAACATGTGTTAGGATGACGACCATGGATGATCAAAACGCACTGCCTGCAGACGACACGACACTGGCGCTGGACGAAACCGGCACCGCCGCATCGGCACTGCCGCGCGAGGAGATCGCGCGCCTGACCGATGACATCATCGCTGCGCTGAAAACGGTCTACGACCCGGAAATTCCCTCCGACATCTACGAACTCGGCCTCGTCTACCGCGTCGACATCGAAGATGACCGCACGGTGAAGATCGAGATGACGCTGACAGCCCCTGGCTGCCCGGTTGCCGGCGAAATGCCGGGCTGGGTCGAGAACGCCGTGCGCGGCGTCGAGGGCGTGATGGATGTGGAAGTCACCATGACATTCGATCCGCCGTGGACGCCGGACCGGATGAGTGAAGAAGCGCAGATCGCCGTGGGACTGTACTGATGGGCAGTTTTGCAATCATGACGATGACTGATGCGGCGGCTGACCGTGTGCGCGAGATCGTTGCCGCCAAGGCTGACACCGGTGCCCGTGGCATACGCCTCGGCATCAAGAAGGGCGGCTGCGCCGGCATGGAATATACCGTTGATCTGGTGACAGAGCCGCGCGCCGGCGATGACCATATCGCGCATGACGGCGCTCACGTGTGGATCGATCCGGCCGCGATGCTGTATCTTCTCGGCACGCGGATGGATGTCGAAGTGACGACACTGCGCACGGGGTTCGTGTTCAACAATCCGAACCAGGCGTCGGCCTGCGGCTGCGGCGAATCCGTCGAACTGAAGCCCGCCGACCTGAAAGCGCTTGCCGAGGCGCGCGGCGCCATCTGAGCCCATGACCCCATGATTGACCCGGACCACCTGCAGGACTTGTTCTCATCGGTTGGTCCGGTGACGGTGCGCAAGATGTTCGGCGGGCAGGGGATCTACTGCCCTGCGGGGATTTTCGCGCTTGTCATCAATCAGGACGAAATCTGCCTGAAGGGCGATGCGGTCTGCGCGCCCGAGTACGAGGCGCTTGGCATGGCGCGCTGGGCCTATGTCACGGAAAAGACCGGCAAGACCGCGCACATGCCCTATTGGCACATTCCTGAAGATGCGCTGGATGATCCCGATTTGATGGCGCAACTGGCGCGCAAGGCAGTCAGTGCGGCGCTGCGCGCGCAAGCGGGCGAAAAGCCGAAAAGGCGCAAATCCAAAAGTATTTAGCGCCCGTTTCTCATGAAAGCCGGGATGTCGTCGCCGAAGCCGACGGGCACCGGACCATCTTCGCCATCACGGTCGCGGCGGCGCGGGCGTTCCTGTGACGACGACCGGTCGCGATCATTGTTGCGCGGCGTCTGTTCGGCGCGTTGCGGACGCTCTGCCTCGCGCTGGGGACGTTCAGCCTGAGGCTGCTGCGGGCGTTCGGCCTCGACCGGCACTTCGACCACAAGGGCTTCCACCTCGG
>JBGSWL010000182.1:0-48140 GCA_041752455.1 Roseitalea sp.
CGGGCAATCGCCACGCGCTGAGACTGGCCACCGGACAGGCGGTCGGCGCGTGATGGCGCCTTGTCGGCAAGGTTGACGGCATCGAGCGCTGCCATCGCCGCCTGCCGCCAGGCGGGCGGGGCGACAACGGCGTGAAGGGCACGCCAGGCACCCTTTGTACCAAGATGGCCATGAATGACATTGGTCAGAACCGACTGACGCTTGACGAGGCCGTGGTTCTGGAAAACGAAACCGACCTGCGAGCGGATTGCCGACAGCGCGGCTCGCCCCTTTGGTTGCTGGCCGAAGACATCCAGTTCACCGCCGGTTACCGGATGCAGGCCGACGAGGCATTTCAGCAAGGTCGACTTGCCGGCACCGTTCGAGCCGATCAGCGCAACGGTCTCACCTTCGTGCACGGTCACATCGACGCCGCGCAGCACCATGGCGCCTTGCGCATACTGCTTGGTCAGGCCGAGCGCCCGGATGACGACCGGCGCCTCAGCCAGCCGGGCAGACGCCGCGGCGTCCGAGATGGCGGTTTGCACGTCAAAAACGGGTTCACCCGCCGGCATTGTGCCAGCGGGTGAAGCGTTGTTGTGCATGGCAGCGGGGCTGCCGTTGCGGGTATCAGTCACCGACGAAAGCGCCGAAGGTTTCCACGCCGACGGCGCGGTACATCGAGCGAACGTAGTCGTAGTCGGCGTCATCGATGTTGGCGATGAAGAAGCCGCCAGCATATTTGTCGTTCGCGCCGCTGGCCAAGACGGACGCCATGAGGTCGTTGCCCTGGTCGATGAAGACCGACTTGACCTTGTCGACGATTGCCTTGTCGACCTTCGGCGAGACGACGAGCACGTCGTTCGGCAGATCGCGGCCGCGGCCAAGAACCGTGAACGGAACTTCCGGATAGGCTTCGCGAATGCCCTGCAGGTGGGTGAACGCCATGCCGATGGCAGCGATGTCGCCATTGATCAGAGCTTCGGCGGCAACGTTGCGACCAAGGATCTGCGGCTCGTAGTCGGTGCCGTAGGTGAGGCCGTAGTCGGCGAGGATCTGTGCAGGTCCGAGGTGCTGCGAGGTCGAACCGACGGCGGCGAAGGAAATCTTCTTGCCCTTCAGTTCGGCAATGTCGCTGATGCCTGCATCGGCGCGAACGACGATCTGCGAGAAGTAGTCCGGGCGCTGCCAGCCGACAACGATCTCGGCCTTGTTGAGCTCGCGCATGACGACATATTCAGCCGGGCCGGTCAGGACAAAGTTGACCTGTTCCGAATTCATGGCTTCGACGGCAGCGGTGCGCGACGAGACCGGGTAAAGTTCGACTTCAAGACCGGTCAGTTCGGCGAGCTTGTCGCGGAACGGACCGAATTCCTGCTGAAGGGCTTCGAGGCCTTCGATGTCGGTGACAGCCATGACGATCTTGTCGGCTGCGTTGGCAAGGATGCTGGAAGCAAGCAGCGCGGTTGCTGCAAGAAGAGTGCGGAACATGGGAAACCCCTTCGCGTTCATGGTACGTGACGCGGAGGGGCTAACCGATCTGCATCACAGCCTCATGTCTGTGATGCGTCAATTCCATGACAGCCGGCAAACCGTCGTGGATAAGTCCCTGCTCAGCCGGAGACGACGGCCGAACCGTCGGCAGGCTTGAAGACGAGCGCCGCACCGTTGATGCAGTGGCGCTTGCCGGTCGGTGCCGGGCCGTCGTTGAAGACGTGGCCGAAATGTCCGCCGCAGCGCGCGCAATGCTCTTCGGTGCGCGGGTAAATCAGCTTGAAATCGGTCTTGAAGGCGACCTTGCCCTCGATCTCCTGCGAAAAGCTCGGCCAGCCGGTGCCGCTGTCGAACTTGTGCTCCGACCGGAACGCTTCCTGGTCGCAACCGGCGCAGTGAAAGACACCGGCGCGTTTTTCATCATTCAGCGCGCTGGTGAAGGGACGCTCGGTTGCCTCCTCGCGCAGGACCGCAAACTGCAGCGGCGTCAGCTGGGCACGCCATTCTGCCTCGGTCTTGGTGATCTCGAAGGCCGCTGCAACGGCGTTGCTTGTGCCCGAAAGCTTGGCCATGACGGCAATGCTGCCACCGGCAAGAACGGATGAGAGGAAGAAGCGCTTGGTCAACATCATGATGGAAATCCCGGTTTTATGACTGGCGACAGAGATAGCGCAGGTCGGCGATCCTGTCCTGTCACACCTATTCGCGATGTCGTGAAGTCACCGCGAGAGCAGAGCCCGGACGATCACGGTGACCGTCCGGGCCCGGTTGGTCTTACATCTTCGGCAGAACGACCGTGTCGATGACGTGGATGACGCCGTTCGACTGGGCGACGTCAGCGATCGTCACCTTGGCTTCGGTGCCGTTTTCATCGACGAGGACGATGGTTTCGCCATCCATCTTGGCGGTCAGAACGCAACCACCAACGGTTTCGACCGGGTGCATGCCGTTGTCGTCAGCAATCATCTTGCCGATCGCATCAGACATCGCGCTGGCTGCAACCACATGGCAGGTCAGGATCTTGGTCAGCTGATCCTTGTTTTCAGGCAGGAGCAGCGTGTCGACCGTACCGGCCGGCAGCTTGGCAAAGGCATCATTCGTCGGCGCAAAGACCGTAAACGGGCCTTCGCCAGACAGGGTTTCAACCAGACCGGCGGCCTTCACAGCGGCGACGAGCGTCGTGTGATCGGCCGAGTTGACGGCGTTCTCGATGATGTTGTTGGTCGACGGCATTTCTGCGCCACCAACGACCGGAACTTTCGAATGGCTTGCGGCAAACGACAGAGCGGTGGTGGCGGCCAGGATGCCTGCAGCGGCAATCATGCGGATTGAGGTGTTCATTTGTCGAGCTCCTTGTGTTGAGCCGCGCCTTGCAGCGCGGTTACAAGGGGAAACGCTTGAGCCGTTGGATAAGTTTCAGACTTTTTCAGATTTTTGTCAGCGCGCCTGCGCCGATCACCGGGCCGGTCGGTGCGCCGGTAGTTGATCCGCCGACGGGTTCGATACTGACAGCAAAGGTCAGCGCGGCCATCGCATCCTGATCAGCCGGGAAAGCCAGGCTGGTCACGCCTTCGCGCGACAGGAGGCCGACAGAAACCGGCGCTTGTTCCCCGGCTATCAACCAAAGTTCGTGGTCGCGCCCCTCAGGCGCCGGAACCGAAGCCGTCACCCGCAGCGTACGGGCGGTGCTGTCGGCGACGACAACAATCGCCGCCCCATCCTCGCTGACGATGGTGGCAACGCGCGGCGCTTCGGCGACAGGCGGCAGCGGCGGGTTGAGGATCGGGCCTGCCGCAAGAACCAAGGCCGCAAAGGCTGCCGCTGCCGTCGTCATGCGCCAGAAGGCGAGGCTTCCAAACATGCCGGGTCGAGCCGGCCTGGCTTCTGCGCCAAACAGCCGGACGTCCAGTCCCCGCTTCAGGGATGAAGGTGGCGCAACGTCCTCAAATCGGGCATCGAGCGTGGAAAGCCGAGCCTGCCACGCAAGGACTGCGGCAGCGAAGGCCGGGTCGTCTGCGATCCGCGCTTCAGCGGCGCGACGGGCCTCCAGACCTGTCACGCCCAGCACATATTCGGCGGCGGCAATGTCGTCGGCGTGTTCCGGGCCGATCCCGTCTTCCATGTCCTGCGGTCCGCTCATCGTGCGTCCAAGCATTCCCGAAGCCGGAGCAGGCTGCGCCGCAGCCAGGTCCGCATCGTGTTGAGGGGCACGTTGTGGCGCGCCGCCAGGTCTTCATAGCTGTAACCATCGACATAAGCCGAGCGGACGCAATCGGCCTTCGCGGCGTCAAGCTCACCAAGGCAGGCGTCCAGTTGCGTCATCTCGGACGCGTGGATCGTGTGATCTTCCGGCGTCGGCGCCTTGTCGGCAATCTCCGGAGCATCATCAAGCGTCACATGGCCGCCGCGCCGGGCACGCAGGCGATCGATCGCATGGTTGCGCGCCACGGTGACCAGCCAGCCCTCGGCATTGGAGGTGGCAGTGCCGAAGCGCGACGCGTTCTGCCAGATCTTGACGAAGACGTCCTGCAACGCCTCTTCGGCGTCATGGCGGTCGCGAAGGATGCGAAGCACGACACCGAACAGGCGCGATGAAGTGGATTCGTATAGGCGGTCGAAAGCCGCACGGTCACGCAAAGCGACGCGTGCGATCAGGTCCGCCAAGCCCTCGCCCTTTGTTTTCATCTGCGTTCGCTACCATCGCGCCTTTGCACCGTTATCTTGTACCCTACGAACAAGACGACAAGTGGGCACCGGAAGTTTCACGCACAGGGGTGCAATTGCAGCCGCACCGCAGTCAGGCTAGGGAAACCCGTATTAGGAAGATGGATATTCCCATGACCGAGACGACCCAGCCAATCACGCCGGAAACCGAAGCAGCGATCCTTGCCCAGGCCCTGCCTTACATGCAGCGCTACGAGTCCAAGACCGTTGTGGTGAAGTATGGTGGCCATGCGATGGGCGATCCAGCACTGGGCAAGGCCTTTGCGCAGGACATCGCCTTGTTGAAGCAGTCGGGTGTCAATCCGATCGTCGTTCATGGCGGCGGCCCGCAGATCGGCGCGATGCTCACCAAACTCGGAATCGAGTCGAAGTTCGAGGGCGGATTGCGCGTCACCGACCGCGCCACGGTCGAGATCGTCGAAATGGTTCTGGCCGGGTCGATCAACAAGGAAATCGTTGCGATGATCAACGAGACCGGCGAGTGGGCGATCGGTCTTTGCGGCAAGGATGGCAACATGGTCTATGCGCGCAAGGCGCAAAAGACGGTTGTCGATCCCGACAGCAATATCGAGCGCATCCTCGATCTCGGTTTTGTCGGAGAACCGGAAAAGGTTGACCGGACGCTGCTCGACCTTTTGGCAAAATCGGAAATGATCCCGGTGATTGCCCCCGTCGCGCCGGGCCGGGACGGCCATACCTACAACATCAACGCCGATACCTTTGCCGGCGCAATCGCCGGCTCACTTTCGGCGCAACGGCTTCTGTTTCTCACCGATGTGCCCGGCGTTCTGGATCGCAACGGGGAACTCATAAAGGAAATGACGATCAGCGAGGCGCGCGCCTTGATCGCCGATGGTACCGTCTATGGCGGCATGATCCCGAAGGTCGAGACATGCATCGAAGCGCTGCAACGCGGGGTCAAGGGCGTGGTCATCCTCAATGGCAAGGTGCCCCACACGGTGCTGCTCGAACTGTTCACCGAGCACGGCGCCGGAACGCTGATCGTGCACGATCACGCATGAGCGATCTTGGCAAGACAGATGGCAGTGGTGTGACCCGGGCACCCGCGTCAGCGGCAGCGTTTGACCATGTGCGCGAATGGGTGTTCGACCTCGACAACACGCTGTACCCGCACCACACCAACCTCTTTGCCCAGATCGACGTGGCGATGACCGACTACGTGTCGACCCTGCTGCAACTGCCGAAGGAGGAGGCGCGGGTACTGCAGAAGTCCTACTACAAGGAGTACGGCACGACGCTTGCCGGGCTGATGGCGCGCCACAATGTCGATCCGGATGACTTTCTGCAGAAAGTCCACGACATCGACTATTCCTGGGTGGCGCCCGATCCGTCACTTGGCGAAGCGATCCGCGCCCTGCCGGGCCGCAAGTTCATCTTCACCAATGGCGACCGTGGCCATGCGGAGCGCACGGCGCGGCAACTCGGCATTCTCGATCATTTCGAGGACATCTTCGATATCGTTGCGGCTGGCCTCGTCCCCAAGCCTGCCGCCGCAACCTATGACAAGTTCCGGGCACTGCACCGGGTCGATTGCACGCGCGCGGCAATGTTCGAAGATCTTGCACGCAACCTTGAGGCGCCCAAGGCGCTCGGCATGGCAACCGTGCTGATCGTGCCGAAAAATTTCGAAGCGACGTTTTCCGAGATCTGGGAACACGACAGCGCACAGGGCCATGTCGATCATGTCACCGATGATCTCGGCGACTTCCTGCGGACGATCATCAGCGGCAAGGCGTGAGGCGCTTTACGTCGCTTGAGTCGCGGATCGATGCGGCGGCGCACCGCGTGCTCGACCGCTTGCCGGCGACAGGTATCGCCGGGGCTGCTGTCGAATTCCTCGTCTTCGGCATCAAGCAAGCCTTTGCCTGCCTTTTTGGCGGTCTTTTGCTGGCGCTGATGATCGCGACACGGCTCTGGTGGCCGGACGATGCGCCAGTCCATCGCTATGATTTCCTGTTTGCGGCGGCGGTCGCCATCCAGCTTTCGCTGCTCGTCCTGAAGCTGGAGACGCTTGCCGAAGCCAAGGTCATCCTGATCTTCCACGTCGTCGGAACGGTGATGGAGCTTTTCAAGACGGCGGCCGGTTCATGGACCTATCCGGAGATGGCGGTGATGCGCATCGAGGGCGTACCGCTGTTTTCCGGTTTCATGTATGCAGCCGTCGGCTCCTACATTGCGCGCATCACCCGCATCTTCGACATGCGCTATTCCGCTTATCCGCCGCTGTGGACGACGATCGGCCTTGCGGCACTGATCTATGCCAACTTCTTCACCCATCACTACACGGTGGACCTCCGCTGGGGTCTGTTTGCGCTGGCCGCCGTGCTCTACTGGCGGACCTTCGTGCATTACCGGGTCTTCCGCTTTCGCCACCGGATGCCGCTGCTGGTCGGCTTCTTCCTCGTCGCCTCGTTCATCTGGGTGGCCGAGAACATCGCCACCTGGTCGAACGCCTGGCTCTACCCCGGCCAGAAGGACGGCTGGGTTCCGGTGTCACCGGACAAGCTCGGCGCCTGGTATCTCTTGATGATGATCTCGTTCGTGTTGGTGACTTTGGTGCACCGGCCGCGAGGGCTGGACGAGGCTGCATTACCAAAGGTTCACAAACTTGCCGATCGTTAATTTGTGTATGCTTATATAAACGCCTATAGAAGTTCCGGGATCAAAAACAACAGGAGCTTCCCGATGACATCGCTCAAGACCATTCTTCTCACCCTGCCGTTGGCTTTTGCAGTTCCGCTCGTCGCGGCCGCTGATGACGATGCGTTCACCACACACTTCATGACCGAGTGGGACCTCGATGCGGACGGCAAGATCACGCTGGAAGAAGTCACTGAACGGCGCGGCAGTGTCTTCCTGTCGTTTGATGCCAACGAAGACGGCACTCTGGACGGTGAAGAACAGGCCCTGATGGCAGAGATGCGTGACACCCAACATGCCGAGATGGGCGGCCAAGGCATGGGTAACGGTCAGGGCATGATGGGCCAGGGCCATGGTCAGGGCAAAGGCCATGGTGCCGGCATGGGTCAGGGCAAGGGCATGGGTCAAGGCCAAGGAATGGGCCAAGGCAAGGGCATGATGGGCCAGGGCGGCATGGGCCGTGCGCAGATGGCTGCCGAAGCGGGAATGCATCAGGGTCAGATGTTTGACACCGACAATGACGGCAAGTGGAGCCGTGACGAGTTCGTCGGCTTTTCCGAAACATGGCTTGCGCGCATGGACACGGATGGCGACAGCGTCATCACGAAAGCCGACTTCTGAACTTGCAGCGCTGACACGATTTCAAGGCCCGGTCGAAAGACCGGGCCTTTTTGCATGCGAGCTTCAGGCCGCCTCGATGCCGTAGAACGCAGCGATCGTGGCCCAGGCTTCCTCGGCCGTATCGACAAAGGTGATCAGTTCGGTATCGCCGGGCGCAATCGTGCCCTGTTCGGCGAGAAATTCGAGATTGATGGCTTTGGCCCAGAAATCGCGACCGAACAGGATGAACGGCACGCGCTCCATGCGGCCCGTCTGGATCAGCGTCAGCGATTCGAACAGTTCATCCATGGTGCCGAAACCGCCCGGGAACACGGTGATCGCCTTGGCGCGCAGCAGGAAATGCATCTTGCGGATCGCAAAATAGTGGAAGTTGAAGCAGAGGTCGGGCGTCACGTATTTGTTGGGTGCCTGCTCATGCGGCAGTACGATGTTGAGGCCGATTGACGGTGCACCGACATCGGCCGCACCGCGATTGCCCGCTTCCATCACGCCCGGCCCGCCGCCGGTGACGACCACGAATTCGCGATGCAGCGTTGTGGCAGAGTGTGCCGAGACGAGCCGCGCGAACGTGCGCGCCTCATCGTAGAACCGTGCATTGGCGAGGAGATTTGCCTCCTGCGTTTCGTTCTTGGCGGCCCAGGCTTTGCCGCCAGGCTCCGGAATGCGCGCCCCGCCAAACAGCACAACCGTCGAGCGGATACCCCGCTCGGCCAGATGCAGCTCGGCCTTCATCAGCTCCAGCTGCAACCGGACCGGCCGCAACTCCTCACGGGTGAGGAATGCCTCGTCATCGAAAGCAAGGCGAAATGCCGGTGCACGAGTCTGCGCAGTATCGGGCACTTCGCGGGCATGGCTGATATCCCGTGAGGACGGAACCAACGGATCCCAGACATCGCCGCGGCGTCTTGCACTCATTCCTTCTATCCCTGTTTTCCTGTCTGTTGCTTTGGTCAGTCTTTTGCTGCGTTGACCTTGGCGTGCCCGTTGCAATAGGAACCGCAACAGTGTCCTGCGGTGGCTTAACACCGCCCTACCCGCATTTGAACCGAGAGACCATCATGGCCCAGCACGACCTCGCCCAGCTCGAAACCATCATCGAGACGGCTTTCGACAATCTTGCCGAGATTTCGACCGGAACCCGCGGTGAAACCCGCGATGCGGTGATGGAAGCCTTGAACCTTCTGGATGCCGGCAAGGCGCGCGTTGCAACCCGCGGCGACGATGGCGCCTGGACGGTCCACCAGTGGCTCAAGAAAGCCGTGCTGCTGTCGTTCCGGCTCAACCCGATGGCGGTGATCAAGGGCGGCCCGGGCGATGCGACCTGGTTCGACAAGGTTGCTTCGAAGTTCGACGGCTGGTCGACGTCGGAATTCGAACGCGCCGGGTTCCGTGCGGTGCCGAACGCCATCGTGCGCCACTCGGCGCATATCGGCAAAGGCGTCGTGCTGATGCCGTCTTTCGTCAATCTCGGCGCCTTCGTCGATGAGGGCACGATGGTTGATACTTGGGCAACGGTCGGTTCCTGCGCGCAGATCGGCAAGAATGTGCACCTGTCCGGCGGTGTCGGCATCGGCGGCGTTCTGGAGCCGCTGCAGTCTGGCCTGACCATCATCGAGGACAACTGCTTCATCGGCGCCCGCTCGGAAGTGGTCGAAGGCTGCATCGTGCGCGAAGGCTCGGTGCTCGGCATGGGAGTCTTCATCGGCAAGTCGACCAAGATCGTCAACCGCGCCACCGGCGAGGTCAGCTATGGCGAAGTGCCACCCTATTCGGTTGTCGTTGCCGGCTCGCTGCCCTCGACCAACGGCGTCAATCTCTACTGCGCGGTGATCGTCAAGCAGGTCGATGCACAGACCCGTTCCAAGACCGGCATCAACGAATTGCTGCGGGACTGACAGTCATGGCCGACCATCCGCTCACGGTTTCCTGGGTGTTGTTCGGGTTTGCCGGGCGGATCGGTCGCAAGAGTTTCCTGCTTGGTGCTTTGCTTCTGGTGCTGATCCAGGCGGCACTGCTCGCCTACGCATCGCGCTTTGCCGGACCCGATACCGGCGTAGGGCAGGTTACCCTAACGGGAGCTGACGCTTTTCTGGTCGGTCTTCTGATGCTTGGTTCATGGTTCGCAACCGCCTGGGCGCTGCTGGCCATGGCGATCAAGCGATTGCACGACCTTGATCTGCCGGCGGCACTGGCCATCTGCCTGATCATTCCGGCAGTGGCGTTCTTTGCCTGGCTGTTTCTGGCCATCATGCCATCCAAGCAAGTGACGACCCGGCACGGCCCGCCGCCTTTTCCGCGAAACTGAACCTTAAGCGGAATGTGGCACAAGGCGGACATGCCTTATCGCACACTGGACCCAACGAAGATCGAGACAACGGCCGCCCGGCTGGCGGACCGCGTGCGGGCTCGCTTTCCCGATTCCAGCCTTTTGAAGGTTTCGGACGAACTGACCAACCTCACCCGTGACCTGGGCAAGGATGCTGTCACGCTTGAGCATCCCGTGTGGTGGCTGCGGGCGTTGGCGATCGCGACCGTCATTGCCGCCGCCGTGGTCTTCTGGCGGGTCGGCACGCTGATCTCGTTTGACCGGATCTCCGGCGGTGCGCTCGATGCCGTCCAGGGGATCGAGGCGGGCATCAATACGATTCTATTCGCAGGCGCCGGGCTCTATACGCTGGTGACGCTGGAGGAGCGCTTCAAGCGGGCGCGGGCGCTGAAAAGCCTGCACGCGCTGCGGTCGCTGATCCACATCATCGACATGCACCAGTTGACCAAGGACCCCGCCGCGCTTTCGGCGGACTATGTCACCACCATAGCCTCGCCCAAGCGGACCCTGACCCCTGCCGAACTGACGCGCTATCTCGACTACTGCTCGGAAATGCTGTCGATCACCGGCAAGGTCGCCGCACTCTATGCCCAATCGATCAGCGACATGGGCGTGGTGGAAGCCGTCAACGACATCGAGGAACTGGGCAGCAACCTTTCCCGCAAGATCTGGCAAAAGATCATGCTGATCGAACGGGTATGATTGACCGGTCCTGCCCCTGGTCCTAGACCTAGGCCATGACGCTGCTGCCCACAGATCCTGTTCAAAACCTCACAAGCCTCATCCGCTGCGCCTCGGTGACACCGGCGGACGACGGCGCACTCGATGCGCTTGCCGCCATGCTGCAGCCAATGGGTTTTGTCTGCGAACGAGTGACCTTTTCCGATGACGGCACGCCCGACATCGGCAACCTTTACGCCCGGCTTTCCGGCCAAGGCAATGGGCCGCATCTGGCCTTTGCCGGCCACACCGATGTGGTTCCGACCGGAAATCTTGACGCTTGGACGCATCCGCCGTTCTCCGCCCATATCGACGAAGCCGAGATGATGTATGGCCGCGGCACGGTGGACATGAAAGGCGGCATTGCCTGTTTCGTCGCCGCGCTGGCCCGTGTTGTCGCGCGCCAAGGCGGACTTGCCGGATCGGTGTCGTTGATCATCACGGGCGACGAGGAAGGTCCGGCGATCAACGGCACCAAAAAGCTGCTTGATTGGGCGCGAGCGCGCGGCGAACGGTGGGATGCCTGCCTTCTGGGCGAGCCGACCAACCCGCAAGCGATCGGCGACATGATCAAGATCGGCCGGCGCGGTTCGCTCTCTGGGCTGTTGACGGTTCATGGCGTCCAAGGCCATGCGGCCTATCCGCATCTGGCCGACAATCCTGTGCGCGGCCTGATGACGCTATGTGCGGCGCTGTTGTCTCCGGCGCTGGACAAGGGCACCGCCGATTTCCAGCCGAGCAATCTGGAAATCACGTCGGTCGATACCGGCAATCCGGCAACCAACGTCATCCCGGCTGAAGCGCGCGCCAGCTTCAACATGCGCTTCAATGACACCTGGACCGGCGACAGCCTGAAGGCCGAGATCGCGCGCCGGCTTCAAGATGCATCGCTCGACATGACACTTCGCGCCAACAACAGCGAACCGGTACGCTATACCCTCGACTGGAAAGAACCGGTCTCCGACGTGTTCCTGACGCGCGACGATGACCTGATCGCCGCGTTGTCGAGTGCCGTCGAAGCTGTGACAGGGCGCAAGCCTGTGCTGTCGACTTCCGGCGGTACGTCCGACGCCCGTTTCATCAAGGACCACTGCCCGGTCGCCGAGTTCGGCCTCGTCGGCCAGACCATGCACCAGATCGACGAACGCGTGGCGCTTTCCGATCTGGAGACGCTGACGCAGGTCTATGAGCGGTTCATCACCGACTGGTTTGCCCGCACGGCGTCGGTGTGACGCCGTGATCGGCCACGCGCTTCACCAAATTCGTTGCCTTGTCGAAATCCTGCGCGGCGACGCGAGCGCGCTGTCACGCATGGACCTGTCGGCGGAGGGCTTCTGGCGCTCGTTCAATACCATTTTGCTCGCGCTGCCGGCCTATTTTTTGCTCTGGATGCATTCTGCACGAGAACTTGCCGAGGCCGGCGATACCCGCTCGACCGCGACCATCATCCTGCTCCAGACGGTCGTGGACCTTGCCACATGGATCGTGCCGCTGGTTGTTGCTGCCCTTGCGCTGAGGCCGCTCGGCATCGGCAACCGGCTGGTGCCGTTTGTTGCCGTGCAGAACTGGTTTGCACTGCTTGTGACCTATCCGCTGGCGTTGGCGGTTGTCGCCGATCCGTCGGAAGGGATCGGGGTTTTCCTCGTGCTTGGTTTCTTCCTCGCAACGCTTGTGGCACTCGTGCACCTGACGCGGGTTTCGATCGGCGGCTCCATGCCGATGGCGATCGGCCTTGTCGTTCTCCAGACCGTGATCGCCCTGTTTGCGTTGCCGGCCTACGAGGCGCTCGGGCTGTCATAGTCAACGCGGGCAAGATAAAGCCCGTGAGGTGGTGCCAGTGCACCGCATTGCTGATGGTCGCGGGCTTCGAATGCGCGCACGAGCTCATCCTGCGTCCAGCGGCCCTCGCCGACACATTTCAGCGTGCCGACCATCGAACGAACCTGATTGTGCAGAAACGATCGTGCTTCGACGGTGAAGATGATCATCTCGCCCTCGCGGCGCGCCTCGATCCGGTCCAGCGTACGGATTGGCGATTTGGCTTGGCACTGGGCAGCGCGGAACGTCGAAAAATCGTGTGTTCCCAGAAGCTTGAGCCCCGCAGCATTCATGACATCGACATCGAGCGGCCGCTTGACCCACCAGGCGCGGCGGCGATCCAGCGTCAGCGGCGGAAGCCGTTCATGGATGCGGTATTCGTAGGCGCGTGCTTTGGCCGAGAACCGGGCGTGGAAATCGTCGGAAACCTTTTCGACCGACAGCACGGCAACCGCTTCTTCGGCCATGGCCAGAAAGGCGTTGATCGCCAGCAGCACCTTGCGCTCGCCCCAATCGCGGGAAAGGTCCACATGGGCGACCTGCCCCAGCGCATGAACGCCGGTATCGGTGCGCCCGGCAACATGGACGGTGACCGTCTCCAGTGAAAATCCGGCAATCGCCTTTTCGACGGCTTCCTGCACCGCATAGCCGTTGGTCTGGCGTTGCCAGCCGACATAGGCGGTTCCGTCATATTCGATGGTGAGCTTGTAGCGGGGCATGGGCGGCTCTTAGGCAGCAGGGATCAGCCTGTCCACCCTGTCAGGCAATTGACGAAGCGGCACAAAGCGGCAAAGAGCGCGGCGATGAGCCAGATGGAACCCCCTTCGCCAACACCAGCCGACCCCCTGTGGGCCCGGCCGCCCGTGGTTGCAGCTTTTGTCGTTGTCCTCGTCCTGACCAAGTTTGCGCTGGCCGTCGCGACTGACCTGATCCGCGACGAAGCCTATTACACGCTGTGGGCGCTGCATCCGCTCGCTGCCGGCTATTTCGATCATCCGCCCGCGACGGTCTGGTTCATCAAGGGCGGTTTTGCGCTGTTCGGCGTCAACGAAGTCGGTGCGCGGGCGCTGACCATCCTGTCGATGATTCCGGCTTCAGTTGCCGTGTGGCGCACGGCGATGATCGTCTCGGACGACCGGCGCACGGCGGCCCTTTCGGTCTGGTGGATGAACCTGACCGTCGGCATGATGCTCGGCCTTCTCGTCATAACCCCGGACGCACCGGCGATCGCCTTCTGGACGCTGGCCGTGTGGAGCGCTGCCGAGCTTTTGCGGTCCGGGCGCGGCCACTGGTGGCTCGTCTTCGGACTGTTTGCCGGGCTTGGCCTTGCAGCGAAATACACAGGGCTGTTTCTCGGCGCCGGGGTCGTGATCTGGCTGCTGTGGCACCGCGAGAACCGGCGCTGGTTCGCCTCGCCGTGGCTTTACGCCGGCGGGGCGCTGGCGCTGGCGATCTTCGCGCCGGTCGTTGTCTGGAACCTTGGCAACGGGTTGTCCTCGTTTGCCTTCCAGTTCGGTCGCTCGGCAGGCGTGCAAGACTTCAACCTTGCCGACCTCGTCAACCTGCCCGACTATCTCGCAGGCCAGGTGGCGCTGCTGCTGCCGTGGCTGTTTGCGCTGGGAACGGCAGCGTTCTGGCTGTTCTTCACCCGCCCATCCTGGCGAGCAGACCGCGGCCTTTCGCTGGTTGTCCTGACGACGCTGCCGGCACTTAGTTATTTCCTGTTCCATGCGCTTCACTCGGCGGCGCAGGGAAACTGGCCGTGGCCGATCTATCCGCAGTTTGCGCTGCTTGGCGCGTTTGTCGCCTACAGCACGGACGGTGGCAGATTCATCGACCTGTGGCGGCGGCATGGCCTCCGCCTTCAGGCGCCGGTTGGAGCGGCGGTGGCTCTGGTGATCTTTGCGCAGGCGCTGTTCCAGCCGGTGCGTGTTCCCTTCTCCGACCAGACCCTTGCCATGCACGGTTGGGCCGAGGTTGCGCAGACCGTTCAGCGCGTTGCAAATGCCGAAGGCGGTGCGCCACTGTTGGTGCGCGACTACGGGCTGTACGGCTATCTCGAAAGCTATCGCGCCTTTGAAGGTCTGACCTACCGCGCGCTGCCGCTCGATGAGTTTCATCGGTACGGATTTGTGACCGGCCTTCCTGCGACCGACGAGGCGGTCCAATGGCCGGTGCTTGTTGCCTGGCCGGGCTTGCGCGATCCGGCAGACCTGCCACGCCAGCGCCGCGATGGCGCTGCTTTCGATCCACCGCTGACATTCGTCGCGCATGTGCCCCGGATTGCTGCCGACGGCGAACCGGCCGGTGGCGTCACACTCATGCGCATGGAACGTCAGGCAACGCCGGTATTTTCGGGCGGCACACCCTAAGGGGTCAGATCAGCCTCTGTTCAGCCAGCACTGCCCCGCGCAGAAAATCTCCGGCGCTGACCGGCTTGCCGCCGGCGCGCTGCAATTGCGTCAGTTCCACGGCTCCACCGGCGCCGCAGGTGACGACGATCCGACCGTTGCCAGTGTCAATCGTCCCGGACGAAGCTTTCGATCTTTCCGTGACACGTTGGCTCGCCAGCAGCTTCACCCGTTCAGGTTTTCCGGCGATTTCCATTTCGGTCCAGGCGCCAGGCGCGGGCGAAAGCGCGCGGATGCGGTTGTGCACATCGGTTGCTGGTTGGGTCCAGTCGATGCGGGTCTCGGCCTTGTCGATCTTGGCCGCGTAGGTGACACCGTCCTCGGCTTGCGGCGTCAGTGTCAACGTCCCCGCCTCCAGCGCATCCATGGCCTTGACCATCAGGGCGGCACCTTTTTCCGACAGGATGTCGTGCAATTGCCCGCCGGTCATGTCCGGGCCGATCGGCACACGTTCGGTCATGGCGACCGGACCGGTGTCGAGGCCCGCTTCCATCTGCATCACCATCATGCCGGTTTCGCCGTCTCCAGCCATGATCGCACGCTGGATCGGTGCCGCGCCGCGCCAACGCGGCAACAACGAAGCGTGACCATTGAAACAGCCAAGGCGCGGCGCATCGAGCACTGCGCGCGGCAGAATGAGGCCGTAGGCGACGACCACGGCCACATCCGCACCGTGGGCGGCAAAAATCGCCTGCTCGTCGGGATCACGCAGGGTTTTCGGCGTGTAGACCGGTATGCCGAGCGCTTCGGCCGCCTTGTGGACAGGCGAAGGCGTCAGTTCGAGCCCGCGCCGACCGCCCGGGCGAGGCGGCTGGCTGTAACAGGCGACGATCTGATGACCGGCCCCATGAAGCGCCATGAGCGTTTGCACCGAGAATGCCGGCGTTCCCATGAAGATCATGCGCATATGCGTGCAACTCCCGCCTTTTGTTTAAAATGCAACCGTTCCCGGTGACGGACCGGAAACCTGAACAGATCATTATCACGGCTGCGGCCGGCGGAGGCTGCAAAAGCAGGGAAGCAGTCTCATGCCCAAGACATTTGGAAAATTGCCGCCGCGCACGGTCGGCGACATTGCAAACGCGCAACGCGAACGCGCGCAGCGCGGTGAACGGAAGCTCGACAAACTTCTCGCCTGGATTTCCTATGGAACTTTGGTGTGGGCCGCCGTTGTCGTGTTTCATCCCAAGATCGCTGCCGCAGGTGTTGTCACCGTCGCGCGCATTGCAGGCGGGTGACATCACCCGACGGCCAGTGTTCCCGCAGACACGGTGGAAAGCACCGTGCTAAAGGCGAGGAAGCCTATCGTCATGTTGGGTCGAACGGATTCACGATGGTCAAATCAAGACCGCCGAAGTCGCGGACGTTGCGGGTTGCGAGCGTCGCCCCCTGATGAAGGCAAATGGCTGCTATCATGGCGTCTTTGGTTTCGATTGGCTGACCGGCTTGGCGGCGGGCGGCGGCGAGTTGTCCGTGACGAACGGCCGTATCGTCAGTAAAAGGCAGGATCCGGCCGCTGAACTCCTGGCGAATCCGGTCAATCACCTGCAGCAGTTGCTCCCGCCTTGCCTGATCCCTGACCAGACAGGCCCCGAAAACCAGTTCGGAAATCGTGATGCTCGACAGGAAAAGATCAAGCTCCGACTGACGGTTGAGCCAAAGGCGAACAGCTTCGCTTGGACGAGGCGACATCTGCTCGGATATCACATTGGTGTCGAGAACGATCATGCCGGCTACTCGAAAGCAGGCGGTTCGCGACCCGTCTCCTTGCGGAAGGATTCCATCGCGGCAATCTCGTCGCTGGAAAACTGCGCGCCACCGATCAATTCCTGGAGGCGATCACCCGGCTTCCTGCCATCGGTCGCACGCATCGCGAGGGCCTTGCGGATTTGCAGGATTGCCTCATCGGACAGGCTGCGCCCGTGACGGCGCGCACTGTCCTGCAACTGCCGCTTCAGCCCGTCCTCGATGTTGCGAATCAACAGGTCTCCCAAAGGCCGCCTCCATTTTGATATCTCTGATATCTCAAATGAACGCCGTGATTGCAACAGGGCTGTCACCGGTTCCGGTGCAAGACATGTGTGCTGAAAGTCCGGGCGCCATGGGTTTCCGTCTTCGGGTTCAAGGCCCGGCAACTCAGGCGATGTCTGCGCCGCCGCGCTGCTTGGACATTTTCCGGAACTTGCGGATCACCATTTCGCGCTTCAGCTTCGAGATGTGATCGATGAAAAGCACGCCGTCGAGGTGGTCCATCTCATGCTGGAGACAAGTGGCAAGCAGCCCCTCCGCCTCCAGAACCTGCGTTTTTCCATCGAGATCGACATAGTCGATGGTGATCGCGGCAGGCCGCTCCACATCGGCATAATAGTCCGGAATCGACAGGCAGCCTTCCTCGTAGACCGACCGGTCATCGGACGATGCAAGAATGCGCGGATTGATGAACACCATCGGCTGGCGGTTGCCCTCTTCCTTGGAGACATCGGCAACCAGCAAGCGGATCGGCTCGCCAACCTGCACCGCAGCAAGGCCGATCCCCGGCGCGTCGTACATTGTCTCCAGCATGTCGCCGGCAAATTTGCGCAACGACGCATCGACCTGTTCGACAGGACGGGAAATCTCCCGAAGAACGGGATCCGGCAAAAGAATGATCGGGCGTATCGACATGCCTGCGGGGTAAGTATCTCCAAACGCGGCGTCAATCGTGAAATTGGGCCCATCCACATCACCGGCCCCGAATCAGCTAAGATGGAGTGATGGACATCATCGCCTTCCTGAATGAAAACGCGTTCGTTGCCGGATCGCTGACCGTCACCCGCGGGACCGTGCTCGCCGTTGCGGCCGGCGTTGCATTCTTCCTGCTGTTGCTGTCGGTGGTGCTCGGCTGGCGCTCGGCGGCGCTGCGGCGCGCGGAGATCGAGATGGCGCGCGAGCGGGCCGAGCGCGCAGAAGCCCGCGTCAATGACATCCTGACGGCGCAGGCCGACATGCAGGGGCGTCTGTCGACGATGACCGAGATTTTCGGATCGCGCCAGAACGAGATGTCGACGACGCTGCAGCAGCGGCTCGACGCGATGACCTCGCGCATCGGCCAGTCGATCACCGAGCAGCAGAAGTCGACGCACGACAATCTCGCCAAGTTGCAGGAGCGCCTTGCCGTGATCGATACGGCGCAGGGCAACATTCAGCAGCTTGCGGGCAAGGTTGTCGAACTGCAGTCGATCCTTTCCAACAAGCAGACCCGCGGTGCCTTCGGCCAGACGCGGATGGAAGCGATCATCGAGGATGGGCTGCCGATGGGCGCCTTCGGCTTTCAGGTGACGCTTTCGAATGGCAATCGGCCGGACTGTATCGTCAACATGCCCAATGATTCGCCTGGGCTGGTGATCGACGCCAAGTTTCCGCTGGAGGCATGGAACGCGATGCGCCATGCGCCCGATGAGGTGGTGCGGGCAGAAGCCGGCAAGCAGTTCCGGCGCGACATGGAAAACCATGTGCGGGCGATTGCAGACAAATACCTGATCGCAGGCGAAACGCAGGACACCGCCTTCCTGTTCGTGCCGTCGGAATCGATTTTTGCCGACATCCATGAAAACCACGAGCCGATCGTCCAGCGGGCGCACCGGGCGCGCATCGTGATCGTCTCGCCGTCGCTGTTGATGCTGGCGCTGCAGGTCATCCAAGCGCTGCTGAAGGATGCGCGCATGCGCGAACAGGCCCATCTCATCCAGGGCGAAGTCGCGCGGCTGGCCGAAGACCTGACCCGCCTCGACGATCGGGTGCGCAAACTGCAGACGCATTTCGGCCAAGCGAACAAGGACATCGACGACATCCTTGTTTCCACCGACAAGCTGACGAAGCGCGGCAAGAAGATCGAGAACCTCGAGTTCGAGGCGCCGCGCCCGCTGGTGGCAACACCGCCTCCGGTGGCGCCGGCAGAGCCGACTGCGCAGAGCAAGACCGGGCAGTTGCGACTGCGCGTTGTCGATGGCGATCCGGACTGAAATTCCGGGCGATCAAAAGTCTTGAAGGACAACCGCAGGCATGGCCGCCTGAACGGCGCGGCGCATCCGTAGCAGTTCGGCGTCAGTGCGATGCAGCGCGGTGATGAGTGGCAAGGCGGGGCGCTCGGCGGTCCAGCCGACGACCTTGAGGGTGCGCGCTTCCGGTTCATGGCGCAGCGCCAATTGCCAGGATACGCAATCGATCGCTGCGACGTCTGCCTGGCCTTCGGCAACAGCAACGATCGAAGCGCGATGTGATCCGGTCCAGAGCCGACCGGGCGGTTGCGCAAGACCCAGTTCGCCGAGATCCTCCATCAGCGCGACATAGCCGGACATGGAATCGTTGCCGTTGGCAGCCAATGCGAGCCCCGCCATCGGTGGTAAATCGGCGGAAGGACCATCCGGGACCGGCTTGTCAGCGCCGGACTTGCGTTTCATGACGATCACACTGCGATAAGTCCCCGGGCGGCAACCGGGTGCGGTGTGCACCGGCGTTGCCACATAGCGGACTTTTCCGGCGAGCCGCGTTCTCAACGGTTGGATGCAGGTCTGGCCGATCAGCAGGTCCGGGGAAAGCCACAGAGCGTCAAGATCTTCGCTGCGGGTGAGGCTTGAAGGCGCATCAAAGCCTTCGGCCCGAAGCGCTGCGGCCAGCCGTGCCCAAATGGCATCCACCGCATCGCGCTCCTGCGGCCAGTCGTACATCGGCAGGCAGGCGATTGCACTCAACGGTCCGGACCTGCCGCAATCGGCAGACCGGCAGATACCGTCGAATTGCCGTTTGCAGGGGTCAGTGTGCCGTGACCGGCCGGGCCGGTTTGAACGCCCGTTTGAAGACGCCGCAGCGCCGGATGGACGACCGGCTCCTTGGCGGCAAAGAGCCATTGCCGGACAATCGCCCCGTAACCGGAAAATGTATAGCCGCCATTCTGCTCGTTCCAGCGATCGCGCGCCTCGCGATAGAGGCGCGGCAGTTCGTACCATGGCGCGCGCGGAAGGCTGTGATGGACGACGTGCAGGTTGTTGTTGAGGAACAGAAATGCCAGCAGGCCTCCCTTCTCGACAATGATCGTGCGTCCGTTGACCGGGTCGGACCATTGGTGTTCGCAGAAGGTGCGCACCGCAATGATCGAGAAGGCGAGCCACGCGCTGGTTACCGCATAGACCAGCGGATTGATGCCGAAGCCGAGGGCAAGGATTGCCGACAGTGCGGCGAGACCGAGAACGTGATGGGCCCAAGCCCGGCGCAGCCCCGGTTTGTTGTCGCGCAGGAGCGGCCATTCGTTGATCAGGAAGCCGGCGACCATCAACGGCGGTCCGATCAGAAGACGTCCGGCCAGCGTGTTGTTGATCGCGAGCGCCCATTTCAGGAGTGCCGACAATGCCTTGTGGTCACCCTCGGCGCGATACCAGCTTTCCGGATCATCATATGGATCTGTCAGATGCTCGTCTTGGTGATGGCGCAAGTGCAGCGTCTTGAACCGGCGGTAGGGATACCAGACCGACAACGGCAACGAGACCAGCAGTTCATTGACAAAGCTGCTGCGGGTCGGGTGGCCGTGCAAGGCCTCATGCTGCAGGGATGAATGCAGCGCGGCCATAACGCCCATGACGACCAGCGCCGACACAAGCGAAACTGGCGCAAGCCAGATGCCTGCAGCGGTCCATCCGCCATAGGCAAGGCCGAGCACCAGCACGGTGGGCCATTCGATACGAATCATCATGCTCAGGTTCATGTTGCACCCCTGACAACCTCCTGCCACAGCGCATCGATCACGCAAATGTGATAATGCGGATACAAAGTTGACAATGCGCACTAAAGTCAGTGATTGATGACAAAGATCAACAATCGTGGATGACGTCTTCAATGGTGCCATTGGCTTTTCCCGACAAGCGTGACACCGCCCGATTGTTTCGTGACCGGCTTGAACGGCTTGTGGAACGGGCGGGGTCCAACCGTTCACGGTTTGCCGAGGCCGCCGGGATTGACCGGTCGGCCCTGACGCAGCTTTTGTCCGGTGCAACAACACGCCTGCCGCGCGCCGAAACCCTGATCGGGCTTGCATCGACACAGGGCGTCAGCCTCGACTGGCTGCTTGGCCTGTCGCAGGACGAGGGCGTGACCGCGACGATCCGCCCGGCGCTTGAGCTGGAAGAGGCTGGGCTGGAGCGGCACGATGCGCTGCTTGCCGAATGGCACATCGAGGCGACAGGAACGAAGATCCGCTATGTGCCGGCGACGATCCCCGATCTTTTGCGCACCGATGCGGTGATCGCCTATGAAACCCGCCAGACCTACCGGCCGCTGGAAAGCCAGATCACCGAGGCCCGCTCACGCATTGCCTACAACCGCCGTCCCGATACCGACATGGAAGTCTGCATGCCGGTGCAGCAGATCGAGGCGCTGGCCGCCGGCACCGGCATCTGGACCGATCTCAGCGCTCGGGACCGGCGCGCCCAACTGATCCACATGCACCGGCTTGTCGATGATCTGTATCCCGGTTTCCGGCTGCATCTGCATGACGGCCGAATGACCTATTCGGCGCCCTACACGGTGTTCGGGCCGATCCGCGCCGCGGTCTACATGGGCGGCATGTATCTGGTGCTCAACGCCAAGGAGGCCGTGACGATGCTGTCGCGCCACTTTGACCAGTTGATCCGGGCCTCGGTGGTGCAGTCCCATGAGGCAGCGCCGTTCATCGCACGTCTGATCGAAACCGAAACGGCCACCTGATCGGCACATGCGGTGTCATGGCCGCAGGCCGGAGCGCCGCATGGCGCAGCGGTTCCTGGCATCGGCCACTATAGGGGCATTGTCCGCAGGCGAGCCGCCGCTTCGAACAGCGTCGCAACGTGCTCATCGCAAGGCGCGGAACCGATTGGCGGTGACCGACCGAACCCTGCTGCTCGCGCGCCATCGCCTGTAGCGCGAGAAAACAAACCTGCTGATCGGCATCGACTTTGGGTTCATCCATCCGATCATTATTTCGTGCCCGGACCAGAGGGCCTTGATCTGCGTCAAATCGACGCTGGCTAACAAGTAGCGGTCACCCGGTCAGCGGAGTGCCTGGACCAGCGCGGCGTCGGGAAAACAGGTCGGCTTGTCGCCATTTTGCAATTGCCAATCGCCAATCGAGCGCCGTGTGCGGAACCCGGGCAGGCCATCGGCTCCGCCGACATCATAACCTTTGGCTTCCAGCGCGCGCTGCATGGCTGCGATATCGGACCGCAGCAGTTTCTCAGTGCGGCCAAAAGCACCAACAAACGGTCCACCGCCGTATTGGATCCGGTCGGCGGCATGGCCGACAAACAGCGCATAGAGATCGCTCTCGTTGTAGGCCTTCAGCACATAGAAATTGGCGGTGACGATGAAGGCGGGACCGTTGCGACCGGCCGGCATGACAAGGAACCCTTCGCGCGTCCGTTCACTCTCCGGGAAAGGCCGGCCATTGACGCGCCTTACGCCCATTTCGCTCCACTTGCTGAAGGCGAAACCCTGATCGGGCCCTTCCAGCGTGCAGGCAAGGTTGTCCGGCAAGGTCACCTCGAAACCCCAGTCGCGACCGGCCTGCCAGCCAAACTGCTTCAGGTAGTTGGCGATCGAAGCCAGCGTGTCAGCCTCGGAATTCCAGATGTCGGCCTTGCCGTTGCCGTCGAAATCGACCGCATGGGCCAGATAGGACGACGGCAGGAATTGCGGTTGGCCGAGCGCCCCGGCCCAGGATGAGCGCATGTCGGCGGCGGTCGCGCGGCCCTGTTCGATCATCTGCATCGCGGCAATCAGTTCCTTGCGGAACAGATCGGGCCGGGTTGCCATGAAGGCCTTGGTGCCAAGCACGGTGAAGGCATCGTGTGGAATGTCGGCGCCGCCGAAACCGGATTCGCGGCCCCAGATCGCTACAACAATCCGCCCCGGAACACCGTATTGCCGCTCGATGCGGGCAAGGGTGTCGCCGTACCGAGACAGCCGTGCCTTGCCGCCTGAAACGACGCCGCCGAGATTGCGTTCGTTGAAATAGTTGGCAGGCGATGAAAACTCGGCCTGGCGCTGCTCGCGCGGTGTGCCCTTGCCGCCCGGTTCCACAAGACCCGGGATCGATGTGTCGAGCCGCTTGGCACCAAGCGTGCGGTCAAAGACCGCTCGCGAGACGCCGTTCGCCTGCGCCTCCGGCCAGACTGTCTGTTCGAGGAACTGCTCGTAGCGCGCCTGAAGCGACTGGGCTGATGCATGCCCGATAGCACCCGACGTCAGGGCGAAGAGGACAATGGCGCGAACAAATTGTTTCATGGCGGTCTCCAGAGGGCGCAACGATAGCGCCATTTTGGCGTCAGAATTCGGTGCGGCTGCGCAGCGCTGCCGACAAGGTGCCGTCATCAAGGTAGTCCAGTTCGCCGCCGACCGGAACGCCATGGGCAAGGCGTGTGACCTTGACCCCGGTTCCTTCGATCTGGCTGGTGATGTAGTGGGCCGTCGACAAGCCCTCGACAGTCGCGTTGACGGCGATGATCAGTTCCTTGACGTCGCCGGTGGCCACGCGATCAACCAGCGTGCGGATGTTCAGATCGTCGGGACCCACACCATCGAGCGGCGAGAGTGTTCCGCCCAGCACATGATAACGCGCGTTGACGGCAGTGGCCCGCTCCAGAGCCCAGAGGTCGGCGACATCCTCGACGACGATGACGGTCGCGCCATCGCGGCGCGGATCGGTGCAGACCGCGCACGGGTCGGACGTATCGACATTGCCGCATGTCGAACAGATGCGGACCTTGGCTGCCGCATCGGCCAAGGCGGCGGCAAGCGGTTGCAGCAATTGCTCGCGCTTCTTGATGAGGTGCAGGGCCGCCCTACGCGCCGAGCGGGGGCCAAGACCCGGCATCTTCGACAGAAGCTGGATCATGCGCTCGATTTCGGGGCCGGCGATTCGCTTTTGTGACATGGGCTGTACGCTAGACCACGCACGCCGCCAGTGCCTAGCCCGCCGGGGTCAGAACGGAAATTTCATGCCGGGCGGCAAAGGCAGGCCGGCTGTCATCGCGCTGGTCTTCTCGGCAATCGCCTGCTCGATCCGCCCCTTGGCATCGTTGAAAGCCGCAAGCACCAGGTCTTCCAGCACCTCCACATCATCCTCGGAAAAGACCGACGGGTCGATGCGGATCGCGGTCATTGCACCCTTTCCGTTCAGGGTGACCTTGACCATGCCGCCGCCGGATTGGCCATCGGCGGTCATGGTTTCCATCTCAGCCTGCAATTCCTGCATCTTCGCCTGCATTTCCTTGGCCTTGCTCATCAGGCCCATCAAATCGCGCATGGCATTGCTCTCCGTTGTCTCAATCCAGATCGGGGTCTTCGGCAAGGTCGTCAAGGCCGGATACATCCGCATCGTCGCCGTCATCCAGCCCGCCATCAAGCGCTGCGGCGCCGCCGAGCCGAACATCGATGACACGCGCGCCGGGAAACATGTCAAGAATGCTGGCGACTTGCGGGTCCTGCGATGCATCGACCAGAAGCGCATCGCGTTTGACGGTTTCAGCCTCTTCCAGCGTGGCGCCGCCTTCATCCCGACTGACCGAAACGATCCAGCGCTGGCCGGTCCAGTCCTGCAGCTTGCGCGACAGGTCGCCGATGAGAGAGGCAGGCGCTTCACTCGTCACATTGACCGACAGGCGGCCCGGCTCGACGGCAACAAGGCGCAGATATTTGCGCACCTGCACCTTCATCATGATGTCGCGGTTCTTCTCGCAAAGATCGGCGATGTCGGAAAGGCCGGCAATTGCCGGTCCCGATACCGGTGCTGCAGGCTCCGGCAGCACAACAGGCCGGGGCGGTGCTGAGCCTTCGATGAGCTGCATGGCAGGCGATGCGGAAGGTGCCGGCTCGGGGTCGGACACACGCGGCGATGCCGATGTGGCCACCGCATGGGCAAGGCCGGCTGATTGAGCAGGTTGTGACGCGCGCGATCCGCCGCGCCCGTCACCACCGCCTTGCCGGTCAGGCTGGTTGTTCACAGGCGATGACGATGGTGCAGACGGCGCATCGTCGAGCGCCTTGAGCGCCTCATCGAGCGTCGGCATCGTTGACGCATGCGCCAAGCGGATCAGCAGCATTTCGCCGGCGGCAAACGGCCGGGCGGCAGCCTCGCATTCCGGAATGCCCTTCAGAAGCATCTGCCAGGCGCGCGACAAGGCCGTCACCGACAGGGTCTGGGCAAAGGAAAGGCCGCGGTCGCGCTCATCGGGTGTCAGCGCCGCATCTTCGAGCGCCGCTCCAGGCACAAAGCGAAGCCGCGTCACGGTATGGACGAAGCCAGCAAGATCATTGAGCACGACGACCGGATCGGCGCCGACGTCATAGAGCGCGCGGAAGCCCGCCAGCGCCTCGGCGATCTGCCCGGCCATGATCTGTTCGAACAGGTCGACGATGCGCGACCGGTCGGCAAGACCAAGCATCGCCTTGACGGTTTCGGTGTCGACCGTGCCGCGACCATGGGCGATCGCCTGGTCGAGGATCGACAGCGCGTCTCGCACAGACCCTTCGGCAGCGCGCGCAATCATCGCAAGGGCGCTGGCATCGGCTGAAATGCCCTCCTTGCCGGCAATACCGGCGAGGTGGCGCGTCAGTTCGGCGGCGTCCACCCGGCGCAGGTCAAAACGCTGGCAGCGCGACAGAACGGTGATCGGAACCTTGCGTATTTCGGTCGTGGCAAAGATGAACTTGGCGTGCGGCGGCGGTTCTTCGAGCGTCTTCAACAGGGCGTTGAACGCCTTGTCCGACAGCATGTGCACTTCGTCGATGATGTAGACCTTGTAGCGGGCCGACACCGGCGAATAGCGCACGCCATCGATGATCTGCTTGATGTCGTCGATTCCGGTATGGGACGCCGCATCCATTTCGAGGATATCGACATGGCGGCCTTCCATGATCGCCTGGCAGTGGATGCCCGGGACGGAAAGGTCGATCGATGGCCGGTCAACAGCATCGGTCTTGTAGTTGAGGGCCCGCGCAAGAATGCGGGCGGTCGTCGTCTTTCCGACACCACGCACCCCGGTCAGCATCCAGGCCTGCGCGATCCGATCGGTCTCGAACGCATTGGTCAGTGTGCGCACCATCGGTTCCTGACCGATCAGCGCCGTGAAATCGGCTGGCCGGTATTTGCGGGCCAGGACCCGGTACGGGGATGCTGTGTCGGCCGAAGTGCTCATGGGTTTTGTCTAGCGGGAAGCGGCGCTCAATGAAAGCGCGCATACCGCACGCGGATCGCGAATCGGTGTTCCGACCGGGCAAAAGTGCGGCAAGGAAAAGGCGGGAGGCTGGCACGGCGACCCGTGCCCGGCTCGTTGGGGCTGCTTCCTTCCGGACCTGACCCGGTTGGCGAGTGGCAACGTCCACCACCAACCTCCCGGCGGTGATATCGGATTTCCCGCGCCAAAATGCAAGACCCAACACGAAAGACCAAAAGGCAGACCGGAACATGCCGGTCGCATTTGCGCCGGAAACTGCTATCGTTTCGGCATGAGCGAATTCCAGCTTGATCCGCGCCTTGATCGCGACACCCATCGCATCGCTGACACCGGACTTTTTTCGGTGCGGCTGATGAACGACAAGCGCTACCCGTGGCTGATCGCGATCCCGCGCCGCGCCGATATCCGCGAAATCCATGAACTGACCCCGCTCGACCAGACCATGCTGACCTTCGAGGTGACGCATCTCTCCGAAGCGCTGCAGACCTATGCCAAGGCCGACAAGATGAACATTGCAGCCCTCGGCAACATGGTTCCGCAGTTGCATGTGCACATCATCGCCCGGCGCATCGGCGATGAGGCCTGGCCCAATCCCGTGTGGGGTCACGGCGCCGCCGTTCCCTACGAAACGCAGGAAGCACGCGCCTTCATTGACGGGTTCATGGCGCATCTCTAGGGACTGCCGGGATAGCGATCTTGTCCAGCAAGGTGGTCCCCTCGCAAATGCCGCTGCCCGTCTTTTCCCCGGCCTACCGGGACTTTTCCGCAATGACCGGATTTTCGGGTAACAGGCTTGAGCGCCTGTCGGAAAAGCGCACAGCCTCCTCCATCGCCGATGCGCTGGCCGATCCGCGCGCCCGGCTGATGCTGGTCGGCGAGGGGCGCATTCTCCTGACCGAACCCGGTGACGACAATTCCTGCTCGGCATGGTTTGCGGCAGGCGAGGCGGCGACACTGGGCGCTGACATGTCTGCGGCGATCCTGCTCGGCAACGGCAGTGACGGTGCGCCGAGACTTGCCGCACCAGTGACCATGGACCCGCATGACCCGGCCGCATTGCCCGAAGCGCATCGTTTCCCGGACTTCCGCTCGGTCTATGTGGCAGGGCTGCTCGATGACGGTGATCTTGGCGCTTTGGCACAGGCCGGCGCACTGCTTGCCTGGCACCGCACGCACCGCTTCTGCGGGCGCTGCGGCGGGCAAAACGCCATCGCCGACGGTGGCGTCAAACGCATCTGCCAGTCCTGCGCGGCGCAGCACTTTCCGCGCACCGATCCGGTCGTGATCATGCTGACGATCGCACCGGACAATGGGCGCGTGCTGCTTGGCCGCAGTCCGCATTTTCCTCCCGGCATGTATTCCTGCCTTGCCGGGTTCGTGGAAGCCGGCGAAACGCTGGAGAATGCGGTGCGCCGAGAAACCTTCGAGGAGGCCGGCATCCGCGTCGGGCCGGTGGCCTATCATGCCAGCCAGCCCTAGCCGTTTCCGCACTCGTTGATGGTCGGCATGCACGGCCTTGCGGAAAGCGAAACCATCCACCTCGACGACGAACTGGAGGATGCGCGCTGGTTCACACGCAACGACGTTGCGGCGGCCCTTCGCGGTGACGAGGGCGCGCTGTTTCGCATGCCGCCCAAGGGCGCCATCGCTTGGCGGCTGGTTGAGGATTGGGTCGAGGCTAAGGGGCTCCAGCAATTCCGGTGAAAGCGGGCACCGGTTTCACGTCCGGAATTGCTGACAGTCCCTCTAAAGCTTGCCCGTACGGCGGAAGTCTGCGCCGCGATAGACACCGAGAACGCGGAAGTGATCGCAGAAAAAGCCGATCTCTTCGAAGGCCCGCGCCACATGGGCATCCTCCGGATGGCCTTCAATGTCGGCATAGAACTGCGTGGCGACAAAGGCACCGCCGAGCTGGTAGCTTTCCAGCTTGGTCATGTTGACGCCATTGGTCGCAAACCCGCCCATCGCCTTGTAGAGCGCGGCCGGAATGTTGCGCACGCGGAAGACAAACGTCGTCATCACGAGTTCGTCCGGCGTCTGGCGGCGGTGCATGTCCGGGGTCTTCGACAGGACGACGAAGCGCGTCACGTTGTTGGCCTGATCCTCGACATCGCGCTCGATGATATCAAGCCCGTAGAGCGAAGCGGCAAGCTGCGGCGCCAGCGCTGCCATCGACGCATCGCCTCTTTCGGATACGAGGCGCGCGGCGCCGGCCGTGTCACCGGCGATCACCGGGTTCCAGCCATTGTCGCGCAGGAAACTTCGGCATTGGCCAAGCGCGTGGATGTGGCTGTGCACCGTGCGGATGGCTCCGCGTTCGGTGCCAGGCAGGACCATCAGCTGAAAATGGATCGGCAGGAAATACTCGCCGACAATGTGCAGGTCGCTTTCCGGCAACAGGTAGTGGATGTCGGCAACGCGCCCGGCGATGGTGTTTTCGATCGGGATCATCGCCAGAGCCGCATCGCCCCGGTCGACGGCCGTGAATGCATCCTCGAATGTCGGGCATGGCATCGGCACCATGTCCGGAAACATGTTGCGGCAGGCTGTGTCGGAATTGGCGCCCGGCTCGCCCTGGAAGGCAATGCGGTTGGTCGATGGTTCGGTCGTCACGGTCGAAATCCCCGATTGTCAGGTTCGCGCAAGGATCGCACGGGCCCGCTCAAGATCGGGCGGTGTATCGACACCGAGCGGCACCGTGTCAACGACAGCGGCGTGGATTTCCATGCGGTCTTCCAGCGCGCGCAGTTGTTCCAGCCTCTCGCGCTGCTCCAGCACGGATGGCGGAGCGGCAACGAAGCGCATCAGCGCCTCGCGGCGATAGACATAGAGCCCGATGTGATGCCACAGCGGCCCGTCGCCCGAAGGCGCCGTCGCGCGGGTGAAATACAGCGCGCGCAGAACGTTGCCGTCGTTCGGGCCTGAGCGCAGCGGAGCACCGACCAGCTTGACGACGTTGGGATTGTCGCGTTCGTCCTGATCAAAGATCTCGGTACACAAAGTCGCGATGTCGCAGGCCGGGTCGGACAACAGTGCCAGGGCGGCGCGCACCAGCGCCGGGTCGAGCGTCGGCAAATCGCCCTGCACATTGATCACCACATCGAACGCGCCCTCAGGATCGATGATCGACAGCGCTTCGGCGATCCGGTCCGAACCCGACTGGTGGTCGAGGCGGGTCATCACCGCCCGGTGGCCGGCTGCAATGACAGCCGCCTCGATCGACGGATCGTCGCAGGCGACAACCACGGGACCGCAATCGGCCTCGACGGCCCGGTCGGCGACATGGACGATCATCGGCTTGCCGGCGATATCGGCCAGCGGCTTGCCAGGCAGACGGGTCGAGGCCAACCGCGACGGTATGATCGTCACCGGATTCATGTTGATTGGGCTTTTGGCGACCAGATTCACGAGCAACGCACCCTGTTTGTGTCAAAAAGTCTCAAGAGCGTTGCGGTTATAGGAGTTGCAAGCTTCGGTCAAAACACCTAGTTACCGTCGCATTCGCGGCGGTGGAGTTCACACGACCGCGACGGAAAAACGTTCGGGAAACGTGTCATGAATTACAACATGCTTGCGGGGGCGTTTCTTGCCACTGTTTTTGTGGTGATGACGGTCGGCATCGCCAGCGACGCCATCTACCACGTTGAAATGCCGGAAACCCAAGGCTACGCCATTGCGGCGGCCGAGGGTGGTGCAACTGAAGAAGTGGCTGTTGTTGAAGAAGAGGCGGCGCCGATCGGCCCGCAGCTTGCCAGCGCCGATACGGCTGCAGGCGCCAATGTCTTCAAGAAATGCGCTTCGTGCCACAATGTTGAAGCCGGCGGGTCGAACAAGACCGGGCCCAACCTCTGGGGTGTGGTCGGCGCGGTTCCTGCTGCGCATGAAGGCTTCAAATATTCAGCTGCGTTGACTGCATATGGCGCGGAAGGCAAGGTCTGGGACTTCGAAGCGCTTAACCGCTTCCTGACCAAGCCGAAGGCCTATATCGACGGCACGTCGATGGGTTTTGCAGGCCTCAACAAGGAAGAAGAGCGCATCAACCTTATTGCATGGTTGCGTGAGCAGTCGGACAGCCCGGTCGCGTTGCCCTGATCGCGACTGGTATAGAGAACTCGCAAAAGCCCGGCCATGTGCCGGGCTTTTTCATGTCCGGGGCTTTGATTTGCCGCAAAGGCCCCTAGTCTGGTCGAAATGCGCAAAGCGGAGGCCGGGCCATGACCATTTCAATCTCAGTACCATCCTTGCACCGGCTTGGTGCGCGCAGCCTCGCATTGGCAGGCGTGACCATCGGTGTGGCGTTTTCCTGCCTGGTGTCGGTGTCGGTCGCGCAGGAGCCTTCCTGGCGGCATGCATCCAGCCTCGTCGAGGCCCCGAAATATCCGGCTGACTTTACCCGCTTCGACTATGTCAATCCGGACGCACCCAAGGGCGGGACGCTGCGCCTTTCGGAAGGCGGTTCGTTCGATACGCTGAACCCGATCCTGCCGAAGGGCGAAGTGGCGGCGGGCCTCAATCTGGTCTTCGAGACCCTGATGGCGGACTCGGAGGACGAGGTTTCCACCAGCTACGGCCAGTTGGCCGAGGCGCTGTCCTATCCCGATGACATTTCGTCAGTGACCTACCGGCTGCGCGAGGGCGCGCGCTGGCATGATGGCGTGCCGGTGACCGCCAATGATGTGGTCTGGTCGTTCGACAAACTTGTTGAACTGAACCCGCAGCAGCGCTTCTACTACCAGCATGTCACCAAGGCCGAAGCCGTGGATGCGCGCACCGTGACCTTCACGTTTGACGAGACCGGCAACAAGGAACTGCCGCACATCGTCGGCCAGCTTCTCGTTCTGCCCAAGCACTGGTGGACAGCCGAGGGGCGCGACATCGCCGCCTCGACGCTCGAGCCGCCGCTCGGTTCCGGCCCTTACAAGATCACGCGGGTCAGCGGTGGCGCAACGCTGCGCTTCGAACGCGTTGCCGATCATTGGGGTGCTGCAATCCCGGTGAATGTCGGCCGGCACAATTTCGATGCCATCGAATACACCTACTACCGCGACCGCAACGTGGAGTTCGAGGCATTCAAGGCCGATCAGGCGGACTATTGGCTGGAAAACGAAGCCAAGCGCTGGGCGACCTCCTACGATTTTCCCGCCGCTGTTGCCGGCAAGATCAAGCGGGAAGAGCTGGAAAACCCCTATCGCTCCAGCGGCGTGCTTGTCGGCTTCGTCCCCAATTTGCGGCTTGCAAAATTCCAGGACCAGCGTGTGCGCCGGGCGCTGACACTGGCCTTCGATTTCGAGAACCTCAACCGAACGATCTTCTTTGAAAGCTATGAGCGGGTCGGATCGTTCTTCCACGGCACACCCCTGGCCCATTCGGGCCTGCCGGAGGGGCGTGAGCTGGAACTGCTCGAAGAGGTTCGCGATCTGGTTCCGGCGTCGGTGTTCGAAGCACCCTATGTCAATCCGGTGGCAGCCGATGCGCAGGCGCTTCGCAGCAATCTGCGCGAGGCGGTGCGGCTGTTTGCCGAAGCCGGCTACGAAATCCGCGACGGGCGGATGGTCAATGCGGCAACCGGTGAACCCTTTACGGTCGAAGTCTTGCTCAACGGACCGATCATCGAGCGCGTGGCGCTGCCTTATGCGGAGGACCTTCGCACCATCGGTGTCGAGATGACCATCCGCACCGTCGAACCGTCGCAATATGTGGCGCGACAACGGGCGCGGGATTTCGAGATGATCTACACCGGCTGGGGCCAGTCGCTCTCGCCCGGCAATGAGCAGCTCGACTATTTCGGCTCGGCCGCCGCCAGCAAGGAAGCCTCGCGCAACTATGGCGGCATTGCCGATCCGGCGGTGGATGCGCTGATCTCCAAGGTGATCTTTGCAAGGGACCGCGATGAACTGATCGCCGCGACGCGTGCGCTTGACCGGGTGATGATGGCCAACCAGTTCGTCATCCCGACCTATACGGGGCGCACGGCGCGCATCGCCTATTGGGACCGCTTCTCCCACCCCGATCCATAGCCGGAATATGGTATCGGGTTCCCCGACCTGTGGTGGTTTGATGAAGCCAAAGCGGAGGCGATCCGGTGACTATCCTCAACCGCCGCCGTTTCCTGTTGCTGGCCGCGGGTGCGGCGATCGCATCGCCGGCCTTCCCGCCACTATCGCGCGCACAAAACGCATCCGGCGCGGCGCTGCACGGGCTGTCGGCCTTTGGCGATCTGAAGTATCCGGGCGGATTTGCCCGCTTCGATCAGGCCAATCCGGAAGCGCCGCGGGGTGGCACCTTCAACTTTCAGCCCGGATACTACATCTTCAACCAGTCGACTCAGACCTTCAACACGCTGAACAGCTTCGTGCGCCGGGGCGATTCGCCGCCGCGCATGGAGATCACGTTTGACAGCCTGTGCGTGTCCTCGTTCGACGAGCCGGATGCGGTCTATTGCCATCTGGCCGAGAACGTCACGATTTCGGAAGACCGCAACCGCTTCACGTTCCGACTGCGCGCTATCGCCCGCTGGCATGACGGCGCGCCGATCACCGCGGCAGACGTCAAGTTCAGCTATGAAACGCTGAAGACCTCCGGCCACCCGCAACTCCTGCTGCCGCTCGAAAGCCTCACAGGGGTCATTGTCGAAGACGACCGGACTGTGACGCTGGTCTTTGACGGCACCCAATCGGCGCAGGCAATCCTTGCGATTGCCACCTACCCGATCCTGCCCGCCGCGTGGTTTGCAAACCAGGCGTTCGACGCGGCGACGATGCAACCGATTCCGGGATCGGGTCCATACCGCGTCGGGCGGTTTCAGGCCGGATCGTTCATCGAGTATGACCGGGTCGAGGACTACTGGGGTGATGCCATCGGCACGCGCGCCGGCCTCAACCATTTCCAGCGTCTGCGCTTTGAGTTCTTCGTCGAAAGGCAACCGGCGTTCGAGGCGTTCAAGAAAGGCGACATCACCTGGCGCGAAGAATTCACCGCCAAGAGCTGGGCGACAGAATACGACTTTCCGGCACTGCGCGACGGCAAGGTCATCAAGCGGTTGTTTGATGACGAAGCCCGCCCCAGGATGCAGGCTTGGGCGCTCAACCAGCGCCGCGCCCGGTTTGCTGACCAGCGCGTACGCGATGCCATCGGCCTCTGCTTTGATTTCGAATGGACCAACCAGAACCTCTTTTACGGTGCCTACGCACGCAGTCATTCGTTGTTCTCCGGGTCCGACTACGAGGCGGCGGGCCTGCCCGATGCAGCGGAACTGGCGCTGATCGAACGGCTGTCGGCGGAGCATGCCTTTCCCGACGGCATCAAGGGTGAAGCCTATCTTCAGCCGGCATCCGACGGGTCGGGTCGCGATCGCACGCGCCTGCGCCAGGCATCGGTACTTCTGGCAGAGGCCGGTTGGACCAGCATTGGCGGCGACGGGCTGGTGCGGAGCGCCGCAGGCGAAGCGCTTGATCTTGAAATGTTGATCAATGCCTCGGTGTTCGAGCGCATCTACGGGCCGTTTGTCGAAACCATGCGATCTGTCGGCATCAATGCATCGTTGCGGCTGATCGATCCGGCGCAGTATCAGGCCCGCATGGGCGCGTTTGATTTCGACATGGCGGGCTATGCGCTTTCATTCGGCGGCACACCGACCGAAGACAGTCTCGAAAATGTGCTCGGGTCCAAGGCGGCTTCGGTTGAAGGCTCGCGCAACTGGACCGGCGCGGCCGATCCCCTCACTGATGCGCTGATTGCCGAGGTCGGCCGGGCGGACAGCCGCGAGGCGCATCGCACCGCCATGCGGGTGCTCGACCGGGTGTTGCGTTTGCGCCGTGACTGGATTCCAAATTGGACATCGGCGAATCACCGGGTCGCCTATTGGGACATGTTCGGGTTTTCCGAGGACAAGCCCGCCTATCTGTGGCCGGTGGAAACGCTGTGGTGGTTTGATGAGGAAAAGGCGCGGGCGATTGGCAGGAGCTGAAGCGACACGCAATCGCACCGCGACCGCTGCCACGGCGGGGGTCTGACCCGATGGGTGCCTACATCCTGCGCCGCCTGTTGCTGATGGTGCCGACCATTCTCGGGATCATGGCGATTTCGTTTGCTGTCATCCAGTTTGCCCCTGGCGGTCCGGTGGAACAGGTGATTGCCCAGTTGACCGGGCAGGGCGGCGATGCGACCGACCGGATCACTGGCGGTGGCGGGGACACGCTCGGTGCGGACGACCCGGCCGGCAACTTCGCCGGCGGCGCCAGTTCCAAATACCGCGGGGCGCAGGGGCTGGACCCGCAATTCATCGAAGACCTTGAACGGCAGTTCGGCTTCGACAAGCCGCCGTTGCAGCGCTTCGGGCTGATGATCTGGAACTATCTGAGGTTCGATTTCGGCGACAGCTATTTCCGCGACATCAGCGTCATCGACCTGATCCTCGAAAAGATGCCGGTGTCGATTTCACTCGGCCTTTGGATCACGCTGATCTCCTATGCGATCTCGATCCCGCTCGGCATCCGCAAGGCGGTGCGCGACGGCTCGATGTTCGATGTGTGGACGTCGGGCGTCATCATTGTCGCCTACGCCATCCCGGGCTTCCTGTTTGCGATCCTGTTGATCGTGCTGTTTGCCGGCGGTTCGTTCTACGACTTCTTTCCGCTGCGCGGTCTTGCTTCCGACAATTGGGAAGACCTGTCCTGGCCGGCGCGGATCGCCGACTACTTCTGGCATCTGGCACTGCCGCTGACAGCCATGGTGCTGTCGGCCTTTGCGACCACCACGCTTTTGACCAAGAACTCGTTCCTCGATGAAATCCGCAAGCAGTATGTGGTGACCGCGCGCGCCAAAGGCCTGACCGAAGGACAGGTGCTTTACGGTCATGTGTTCCGCAATGCGATGCTGATCATCATCGCCGGTTTTCCCGGCGCGTTCATCTCGGCCTTTTTCACCGGATCGCTGCTGATCGAAACGATCTTTTCGCTCGACGGACTCGGCCTTCTCGGCTTCAAGTCCGTCGTCGACCGGGATTATCCGGTGGTTTTTGCCACGCTTTACATCTTCTCGCTGCTGGGCCTTTTCGTCGGCCTGATCTCGGACCTGATCTACACCTGGATCGATCCGCGCATCGACTTCGAAAGCCGGGAGGTCTGAGGCACGTGATGGACCAGACAGCGGCCATTACAGTTCCGGCAGGCACGAGGCGTAAACGGCCCTTGCTGTCGCCGTTGAACCAGCGCCGATGGGCCAATTTCAAGGCGAACCGGCGTGGCTACTGGTCGCTCTGGCTGTTCCTGATCCTGTTCATCCTGTCGATGTTTGCCGAGTTTCTCGCCAATGACCGGCCGATCCTCGTGTCCTACAAGGGCGAGATTCTGGTTCCGGTGCTGGTCGACTATCCGGAGACCAAATTCGGCGGGTTTCTCGCGCGTACCGACTACACCGACCCTTTCATCCAGGACGAGATCAACGCCGGCGGCTGGATGGTCTGGCCGCCGATCCGGTTTTCCTATCGGACCGTCAACAAGGAAGTGCCGACGACGGCGCCATCAAAACCAGCCTTTCTGTTCGACAATCGCGACGAGCTTTGCGCGCGTTATCCGTTGGGCGCAGCCGATCCCAATTGCGTGCCCGGCAATTTCAACTGGCTCGGCACCGATGACCAGGCCCGCGATGTGCTCGCGCGCGCGATCTACGGTTTTCGCATCTCGGTGCTGTTCGGCCTGATCCTGACGATCCTGTCGGCGATCATCGGCGTGACCGCCGGTGCGATCCAGGGCTATTTCGGTGGCTGGACTGATCTTTTGCTGCAACGGTTCATTGAGGTCTGGTCGTCGATGCCGGTGCTCTACATCCTGCTCATCATGGCGGCGGTGCTGCCACCCGGGTTCTGGGTGCTGCTCGGCATCATGCTCTTGTTCTCGTGGGTCGGGTTCGTCGGCATCGTGCGGGCGGAGTTCCTGCGCGCGCGCAACTTCGAATATGTCAACGCGGCGCGCGCGCTCGGTGTGCCGAACCGCACGATCATGTTCCGCCACCTTTTGCCCAATGCGATGGTGGCGACACTGACCTTCCTGCCGTTCATCCTGAACGGCTCGATCACGACGCTGACATCGCTCGATTTTCTCGGCTTCGGCCTGCCGCCCGGATCGCCGTCGCTTGGCGAACTGATCCTGCAGGGCAAGAACAACCTGCAAGCGCCATGGCTTGGCTTTACCGCCTTTGCGACCGTGGCGCTGATGCTGTCGCTGCTGATCTTCATCGGCGAAGCAACACGCGATGCATTCGACCCGAGAAAGACGTTTGGATGAAGGGGCAGGATGATCTATTTTAGTCGCTAGAAGCCAGGGAACAATGCCATGAACAAGATCGTCAAATCGCACTATCCGGCGTCGCGTCTTCCAGAGGATTTGCGAGGTAACATCCCGTCGGATTCCATGGTGGAGATCATTGTGACCGAAGAACTGGCTGCGCCTGACATGGCGAAGCTTCGTGACTTGTTGGAGGTTGCTCCCCGGCACCGTGGTGCGCGGTCGGGCGAACCGGATGAAGCTGTCAAGCGCATCCGGACACTCAGAGAGGAATGGGATGACTGATACAGGCCATCCTCGGCTCTATCTTGATACAAACATCTTCATTCATGTTTTTGAAAACGGTCACCGGCAACTGATCGATTTGCTGGCCGGAACTTCCGTGGTCGGCGAGCGATTTCTGTTCACCAGCGAACTCACGCTCGCGGAACTCATCGTGAAACCGGTAAGAGACGGCGATGATGAATTGCGTCAGATCTACGAAAACTGGACGAGACCAAATGACGTACTCGACGTTGGTGCAATTGACAGACAAGTACTTATCCATGCAGCCGCATTACGAGCGCAGTACAGGTTCCTTAAACTTCCCGACGCCATCCATTTATCTACAGCAATTGGATTTGAGTGCACGCACTTTGTGAGCTTTGATCGGCAACTCGATGGTTTGGACCGAATATCCGTGGCCAGATGGGGACTTTCCAGAACGTCGCCGATGCCTCGGTTCATCTGCCCGGACGATGACGGCTTTTCGGATCTCACAAGGCATTTTTGCTGATGACCAACACCCCCCTCCTCTCCGTTCGTGATCTGCAGGTGGCGTTCACCCAAGGCGGGCAGACGACACATGCCGTGCGCGGTGTTTCCTTCGACATCGGTGCCCGCGAGACCGTGGCGCTGGTCGGCGAGAGCGGCTCGGGCAAATCGGTCACCGCCCTTTCGGTCCTGAGACTGCTTGCCTATCCCGCTGCCAGCCATCCGGGCGGGCATATCCTTTTTGAAGGGCGCGACCTTCTTTCGGCGCGCGAGCCGGAGCTTCGTGCCGTTCGCGGCAACAGCATTTCGATGATCTTCCAGGAGCCGATGACCTCGCTCAATCCGCTGCACAGCGTGGAGCGGCAGATCGGAGAAGTGCTGCGCCTTCACCAGGGCATGAGCGGCGAGGCGGCGCGGGCGCGCACGCTCGAACTCCTGACGCTGGTCGGGATCCGCGAACCGCAAACGCGGCTTGCCAGCTATCCGCACCAGATGTCGGGCGGGCAGCGCCAGCGCGTGATGATCGCGATGGCGCTAGCCAACACGCCCAAGCTGCTGATCGCAGACGAGCCGACCACGGCGCTTGATGTAACCGTGCAGGCGCAAATCCTCGAACTGCTCGACCAGTTGAAGCGCGAGCGGCAGATGTCGATGCTGTTCATCACCCATGATCTCGGCATCGTGCGGCGCATCGCCGACCGGGTCTGCGTGATGACGAAAGGCGAAATCGTCGAGAGCGGGCCAACGGCGCAGATCTTTGCCGATCCGCAGCACGCCTATACCAAGCATCTGCTGGCAGCCGAACCGAAAGGGCGCCCTGCAACCCGTGATGCCGACGCTTCTACCGTAATGGTCGGCGAAAACGTCAAGGTCTGGTTCCCGGTCAAGCGCGGGCTGATGCGAAAGACCGTCGACCACATCAAGGCGGTCGACGGCATCGACGTCATGGTGCGCGCCGGCCAGACGCTCGGCATTGTCGGCGAAAGCGGCTCCGGCAAGACGACGCTTGGCCTCGCGCTGACGCGGATGATCTCGTCGCAAGGTCACATCGCCTTTGCCGGTTCCGATATCGACACGCTGAGCTTCACGCAGATGCGCCCGCTGCGTCGTGATATCCAGATCGTCTTCCAGGACCCGTTCGGTTCGCTGTCGCCGCGCATGGCGGTGGCGGAAATCATTGCCGAAGGTCTCGGCATTCATGAACCCGGCCTGACCCGCGACGAGCGCGATGACCGCGTCGTGGAAGCGCTTGGCGAAGTCGGTCTCGATCCGGAAACGCGGTTTCGCTATCCGCACGAATTTTCAGGCGGACAGCGCCAGCGCATCGCAATTGCCCGCGCCATGGTGCTGAAGCCACGCTTTGTCATGCTGGATGAGCCGACCTCGGCGCTCGACATGAGCGTGCAGGCGCAGGTGGTCGATCTGCTGCGCGACCTGCAGCGCAAGCACAACCTCGCCTACCTCTTCATCAGCCATGACCTGAAGGTCGTGCGGGCGCTCGCCAACGACGTGATCGTCATGCGCAACGGCAAGGTGGTCGAACAGGGCACCGCCGATGCGATCTTCGATAATCCGAAGACCGACTATACCAAGGCCTTGATGGCGGCAGCATTCGACATCAAGGTCATCGACGCCAGCACCGCCGTCAACCAGTAGCACAACGCGACTTGCAGGACCCCATGAGCGCCGACAATCATCCCGGAACAATTCTCCTCTCCGTCACCGGCTTCGAGCCGCAGGCCTGGGCCGATGCCCTTGCCCGCCATGCACCCGGGCGACGGGTCGTCACGGAACCCGATGGCCCGGCTGATCCGTCGATCGCCTATGCGGTGGTCTGGAAGCAGCGGCCGGGTGTGCTGGCGACACTGCCGAACCTCAAGGCCGTGTTCTCGATCGGTGCCGGGGTCGACCATATCTTTGCCGACCCTGATGTTCCAAATGTGCCGATCGTGCGCATGGTCGCCGACGATCTGACCGAGCGGATGAGCGAATATGTTGTCTGGCAGGTGCTCGACCATCACCGCAAGGGCGCGCTTTACCGGCGCCAGCAGGCCGAGCGCGTCTGGCATGAGGACCGTAACCAGCCGGCGGCGCGCGATATCACCGTCGGCATCATGGGCTACGGCGTTCTGGGCTGCGATGCCGCCTGCAAGCTGGTAGGTCTTGGCTTTCAGGTCTGCGGCTGGTCACGGACGGCAAAGCCGGACGAGACGGGCATCGCGCTGCATCACGGGGCCGATGGTCTCGACGCTTTTCTTGCGGCCAGCGACATCGTCGTCTGCCTGCTTCCGCTGACACCGGCAACACGGGGGATCCTTGCCAAGCCACTGTTTGCGCGCATGAAACGGCGGGGGCCGCTCGGTCCGGCTGTGCTGATCAATGCCGGCCGTGGCGGATTGCAGAACGAAGCCGATATTCTGGCGGCGCTCGATCTTGGCTGGCTCGGCGCTGCGTCGCTGGATGTGTTCAAGACTGAACCCCTGCCAAGCGAGAGCCCTTTGTGGACGCATCCGAAAGTGACGATCACGCCGCACGCGGCGGCGACCTCCGAACCGAAGGCGCTTGTTCAGACCATGCTCGCGCAGATCGAGGCATACGAGCGCGGCAAGCCTTTGGACAATGTTGTTTATCGGGACGCCGGCTACTGAGGCAGCGGACGCCGTACTTGCGTCGGGAACCCATGGAGATGGCCGATCCGGTCGACCGCTTCGTCGAGCGGTTCGGCCGCCACGGTCATCGTGTTGCCGTTGGCGTGGATCAGCGCATCGCTGCTGGTCATGATGGCCACATGGCCTTGCCAGAACACAAGATCACCGCGTTTCAGGCCACCATCCATGGCGGCAAAACCGAGTTCCTCGCCGATTGACGCGGCCTGCATGTCGGTATCGCGCAAGACCTGAACGCCTGCCATGGCCAGCGCCAACTGCACCAGTCCCGAGCAATCGATGCCGAAGCCCGATGTACCGCCCCAGAGATATGGTGTGCCGTTCAGCGCTTGCGCGATCGTCACGTAGTCGGGTGCGCACCAATCGGCAGGAACCATGTGGTCTGCAATAATCCATGAGCCATCAGTTGTCTTCAGATAGCGGGTCCTACGGGTCTCGGCCTCATTGATCACCGTCACACCGCTGCCCATCGACAGTGCAGCGACCGCTTCGCTTTTGAGGTCAGGCCCGGCATAGGCAAAAGTTCGCGGCGCGAGCACCCGGTGCGTCACCGGCTTTCCGACCGGCCCGAGGCCGGCAGTGCGGACATGGCCGACATAGCCATCGCTGACAGACTGGACAAAAGCCCAGCCTGCTGCCTGATCGAACACATCGACCATTGCGCCGAGCAGCAGTTCGGTCTCGCGGCCGCCGCTTGCATCCGCCTGCTTGAAGACGGGCAGCACCGGCACCTTGATCCGCCGGCGCTTCGGCTTGACGAAACGTGCTGCCTCCACCTGCCCTTCAAGGCGAAGATCGGCTAGGTCGGCGCGAAAGGCATGGAGGCGGGGATCGAGTTTTTCCGTCACAATGGCAGCTCCCGCCCGCGAGCGATCACCAGATCGGCAAACCGTTCCAGATAGAGCGCGCCATCAAGGGTGCGCGAGATGATCACGTTGCGCCGGTCGCGCGGATCGCGATGGCGGCTGACAAGCTTCATCGCACCCATGGAATCCAGCGCCCGCGTGATCACCGGCTTGGTGACCCGCAAATGTGCGGCAAGCCCGCGCACCGTGTGCGGCGGCGGGTCGAGATAGATCGTCAGCAGGATCGCCCATTGGCGCATGGTCAAGTCAGGCGCGTTGGAACGCACCTGCGAAACGGCGACAGTGTGCCAGAGCGTCAGCGCCTGGCTGGGTCTCAGGGAAACGACCATGGTGCCAGACTGGCGCAAAACCGTTTCGGAAGCGTTTCGAAGGGGCTGGATCAGGCCCTCGCCTTGCGGATGGCGGGATAGCGCTTTTCGATGACGGAGTAGAGTGCGCGCACGGCCTGCGCCTCGCCGCCCGCAGGTCCATGCAGGCGCGCCGAGGGGTTCCAGGCAAAGATGTCGAAATGTACCCATGACACAGCCTTCTGCACGAATTTGCCGAGAAACAGCGCTGCCGTCACCGATCCGGCAAACCCATCCGTCGCGACATTGCAACAATCGGCGACCGTTGACGACAGGGTGCGTTCATAGGGCGACCAGAGCGGCATGCGCCACAGCGGATCGTGCTCGATCGCCGACGCAGATGCCAAGACATCAGCAAGCGCATCATCACGGGTATAGAACGGCACGACCTCCGGACCGAGCGCAACGCGGGCAGCGCCTGTCAGCGTTGCCATGTTGATCAGGAGTTCCGGGCGCTCCTCGTCAGCCAGAGACAGTGCATCGGCCAACACGAGGCGGCCCTCGGCATCGGTGTTGCCGATCTCGACGGTGATACCCTGCCGTGTCCGGTAGATGTCGCCCGGCCGGAATGCATTGCCTGAAATCGAGTTTTCGACCGCGGGAATCAGCACGCGGAGCCGGACATCGAGGCCAGCGTCCATGATCATGCGGGCAAGGCCCAGAACGCTGGCCGCGCCACCCATGTCCTTCTTCATGTTGCGCATGCCCGAGGCCGGCTTGATGTCGAGGCCACCGGTATCGAATGCGACGCCCTTGCCGACCAACGTGACGCTGGGCGCACCACGGCGGCCCCAACGGATATCGATCAGGCGCGGGGCCGACGCCGATGCGCGACCCACCGCATGGATCATCGGAAAGTTTCGCGTCAGCAGGTCATCGCCCTTGATGACCCGAACCGACCCCTTGCGGTTGCGCATCAGGCGGCGGCAGGCTTCCTCGATCTGGTCCGGGCCCATGTCATTGGTCGGCGTGTTGACCAGATCGCGGGTCAACCAGACACCATCGGCGATGCGGACGATCCGGTCAGCATCCACGCCCTGCGGCGTTTCAAGCAGGACAGCGCGGCGGGATTCGGAGTTGGCGCGATAGGTATCGAACCGATAGGCGCCCAGCAGAAAGCCGAGCGTCACCATGGTCATGTCTGCGCTGTCCGGATTGGCGATGCGCCAGCGACCGACCGGCAGCTTGCGGCGCAAGACGCCTGCCGAAAACGGCTCGCTGGTCTTGCCGAGCGACAAGACAGCGGCCCCGACGCCACCGGCGCCGTCGGGCAGCAGGTGCACATCGCCCTCCTGCTCGGAGGCATCGATCGCCGAAAGCCAGGCTGTCACGTCCTTTGGCAGGCTGGAAACCGCGTCACGATCCGCGATCCAGAGCGGACGCGCGTCGCCACCTGGCTCGGCAAGAAGCGATTTCGGCGTCATGGGCAAGTGTCCTTCCGGCGAAGTGTGGTCGTCGGCGTCAACGCCATTAACCATCCGTTAGGGTTAACAGAATATTGCTGATTAACAGAGGTTAATGCGCGGTTTTGCGCCGGTTTTTAGAGGCCGCAGCCGCCGGTTCGGGAGATGGGGATGACGAAAACTCAAATGCGCAGGCAGGCCGGACGGCCGCTCGCCGCAACCCTTGCCGCCCTGATGGTCATCGGGGTTGCCGGCTGCGCGCGCGACGGGACCACCACCGGTTCCATCGGCGGCGGCAACAAGCCCGTCGAACAGATGAATGCGGTCGAGCTCGAAGCCTCTCTTCAGCGTTATCGCAGCCTCTACGAACGCAACCCCGGCGACGCCCAGGTTTCGATGGCCTATGCCTCGATTCTTCGCATGAACAATTTCAGCGATCAGGCCCTTGCGGTCATGCGCAAGGCTGCGATCCAGCACCCGGAGAACCGCGACGTCCTCGCCGCCTATGGAAAGGCGCTTGCCAGTGCCGGCGACTTCCCGGCCGCGCTCGATGCGGTCCAGCGTGCGCAGGATCCGACACAGCCAGACTGGCGGCTGATTTCGGCCGAAGGCGCGATCTATGATCAGACCGGCAGACCCGAGCAGGCGCGCACCCGCTATGACGCGGCGCTTCGCCTGCGACCGAATGAACCCTCGGTTCTTTCAAATCTGGCCATGAGCTACATCCTCGAAGGCAATCTGCCCAAGGCCGAGCAGATCCTGCGTTCAGCCGTCGAGCAGCCGGGCGCCGACAGCCGCGTGCGGCAAAACCTTGCGCTGGCCATCGGCCTGCAGGGGCGCTTTGATGAAGCCGAAGCGGCTGCCCGCCGTGAATTGTCGCCACAGCAGGCCGAAGCCAATGTCGCTTACCTGCGGACCATGTTGTCCCAGCAGGACGCCTGGAACCTGATCAAACAGGAAGACCAGGCCCAGCAGGCGCAATAACCGCTCAATCTACTGCCCAACAATGCAAAAGGCCCGGTGACATGTCACCGGGCCTTTTGTCTTGGATCATGCTTTGGAAGGACGCATTCAGAAGATGCCGCCACGGGCCGAAATCTGGATGCCAGCCGGTCCGAGGATGACGCCGAACAGCACGGGCAGGAAGAACAGGATCATCGGAACCGTCAGCTGCGGCGGCAGCGCAGCTGCCTTTTTCTCGGCTTCATTCATGCGCTGCTCGCGGCTTTCGTTGGAAAGGACGCGCAGGGCAGAGCCGACGGGCGTACCGTAGCGTTCTGCCTGGATCAGCGCCTGACAGACACCTTTGACGGTTTCCAACCCTGTGCGTTTTGCCAGGTTGTCATAGGCCAGGCGGCGCTCGGACAGGAACGACAGTTCCGCGCCAACGAGGACCATTTCTTCGGCCAGCGGAACCGACTGGGTTCCGATTTCCTCGGCCACCCGCTTGAATGCCGCCTCGATCGACATCCCCGATTCCACGCAGATCAGCATCAGGTCGAGCGAATCCGGCCAGGCCTTCTTGATCGACTGACGCCGTTTGCCAGCCTTGTTGTTCACGTAGATGTTCGGCATGTAGAAGCCGAGATAGGCAAAGCCGATCGCCGCAAAGAGACGTACCATGGTCGTGTGCTCGGGCAAAAATCCGAGCACGAAGATGTAGAACAGCGCGACGGCAAAAAAGATGAACGGCAGCACGAAGCGGGCGAACAGGAAGACGTTCAGCGGCTGCTGACCGCGAAAGCCTGCCGAACGCAACTTGTCGACGGTCGCCTCGTCAGCGAGCATGTTCTTCAGGTCGAGACGTTCGACAACGCCTTTGAGCCCGCCACTCTTTGCCTGGTCCATGCGCAGGCTTCCGCGCGAGCTCTGTTTCTCGGCCGCCAGCTTGGCGCGTTCACGCGCACGGATTTCCTCGCGCTCCAAAGCGACCGTCTTCATGCGCGTCTTCAGTTCGTTGCCGCCAAGCAGTGGCGTCATGACGGTGAAGATCGTGGCGAAAACACTGACTGAAACCAGCACCGCAAACAGGAACTGGCTGGAGGTCAGCAGCTCGACGATATCGGATGACATGGCCGCTCCCTCACACTTCGAAGTTGATCATCTGGCGCATGACGAACACGCCGATGCCCATCCAGACGGCGGAAACGCCGAGAATGAGGTTGCCGGTATCGGTCGTGAACAGCAGGCTGATGTATTCAGGGCTGGTGAAATAGACGAGGATCGTGACGATCGGCGGCAGCGCTGCAATGATCGCCGCCGAGGCCTTGGCTTCCATCGACATGGCCGCAACCTTGGCTTTCATGGTCTTGCGCGCACGCAGCACCTTGGACAAATTGCCGAGCGCTTCCGACAAGTTGCCGCCGGCCTGCTGCTGGATCTGGATGACGATCGCAAAGAAGTTGGCTTCGGCAACCGGCATGTTCTCGTACATGCGCGAACAGGCTTCAGGAACCGACATGCCAAGCTGCTGGGCTTCGACGATGCGCCGGAATTCGGTCTTGACCGGCTCCCGCGCTTCCGTCGCGATCAGGCGGATGCCGTCATTGAGCGGCAGGCCGGACTTGATGGCGCGGACGATCACATCGATGGAGTTGGGAAACTCGTTGAGGAAGGCCTTCATGCGGCGCTGACGCAGCATGCCCACGACCCAGCGTGGCAGACCGAATGAAGCGGCAAAGAAAACGCCGGCGAGATACAGAAGCGGGACGCCGAAGAACAGCGCAAGGATGGTCACGACCACGCCGCAGATGCCGGAATAGATGTAGAATGTGCGCATTTCCAGCGTCAGGCCGGCCTGCTTCAACTGCTGTTTCAGCGAAGGCTTGGTGATGCGCTGCTCGCGCGCCTTGTTGCGCTTGTCGATGTCGGATAGCGACTCAGCCACGGCCTTGCGTCGGCGCTGGCCTTCGGCGGCACGATCGACATGGGCCCGCTTTGTCACGGTGTCGGTGGAGGCTGACTTGATCGAGGCAAGCCGGCGGTTGCGGTTCTGCTCGACGGCAATCGAATTGAACAACAGCGCATAGAGAACGCCGCCTGCGGCCAGTGCCGCAAGCGCAACGAACCCCAAAACTGTTGCCGGAATTCCGAAGATCACCATGTCATTTGTCCGCGCACTGCGTTCGACCGCCCATCACTTGTCCGACATTTCCATGGCGTCCATCGCCGCGGCGAGACGCTGCTCTTCGCCATAATACCGGGCGCGGTCCCACAGGACCGGACGTCCGATGCCGGTTGAACGGTGCTTGCCGATCAGCTTGCCATTGGCGTCTTCGCCCATCAGGTCATAGGTCATGAGATCCTGGGTGATGACGACATCGCCTTCCATGCCCACAACCTCGGTGATGTGGGTGATGCGGCGCGAGCCGTCGCGCAGACGCGCTGCCTGGACGATGACGTCGACCGAACCCACGATGATTTCGCGCACGGTCTTCTGCGGCAGGGTGAACCCGCCCATGGCGATCATGGATTCCATGCGGCTGAGACATTCGCGCGGCGTATTGGCGTGGATGGTGCCCATCGAGCCGTCGTGACCGGTGTTCATCGCCTGCAAAAGGTCGAAAACCTCCGGTCCGCGCACTTCGCCGACGATGATACGTTCGGGGCGCATGCGCAGGCAGTTCTTGACGAGGTCACGCATGGTGATCTCGCCTTCGCCTTCAAGGTTCGGCGGGCGGGTTTCAAGGCGCACCACATGCGGCTGCTGAAGCTGCAGTTCCGCCGAGTCTTCGCACGTGATGATGCGCTCATCCTTGTCGATGTAGTTGGTCAGGCAGTTGAGCAGCGTCGTCTTGCCCGAACCGGTACCGCCGGAGATGACGGTATTGCAACGGACGCGTCCGATGATCTGGAGCAGCGTTGCGCCTTCCGGGGAAATCGAGCCGAACTTGACAAGCTGGTCGAGGGTCAGCTTGTCCTTCTTGAATTTGCGGATGGTCAGGGCGGTGCCGTCGATCGAAAGCGGCGGCGCGATGACGTTGACACGTGAACCGTCGGCGAGACGCGCATCGCAGATCGGGCTTGATTCATCGACGCGCCGGCCAACCTGGCTGACGATGCGCTGGCAGATCGACAACAACTGTTGGCCATCGCGGAAGCGAATGTCGGCAGGCACAACCTTGCCTGCAACTTCGATATAGGCCTTGTCCGGGCCATTGATCATGATGTCGGCGATATCATCGCGCGCCAGCAGCGGCTCCAGCGGCCCATAGCCGAGCACGTCGTTGCAGATGTCCTCGAGCAGCTCCTCCTGCTCGGCGATGGACATCACTACGTTCTTGATGGCCACGATCTCGCTGACGATGTCGCGGATCTCTTCCCGCGCGGCGTCGGGGTCGAGTTTGGCGAGCTGGGTCAGGTCGATCGTGTCGATGAGCGCGTTGAAGACCGTCGTCTTGACGTCGTAATACTCCTCGGAGAGGGTACGCTCCGTGTGCTTGCGCGCCGGCTTCGGCGTGGACGGCTGCGGGCCGGTCTCCGAGGCGGCATCATTGCCGGTTTGCTGCACCGGCTCGACACTCCGTGGCAGCTCGGGCGCTGGAGCCTTTTCCTGAGGCGCCGGTGCTGCGGGGTTACTCCGTTTTCCGAACATCTCTTTTTCTTAGCCGCGTGCCTTGGTGAGTCTCAGACGGCCGAGCAATGGCCCAAGCAGCGAAGCGCTCTCGCTCTTTTGCTCGATCCGGTCGGTGAGGAGATTAGCCAAGTTGCGGAAGGCGTCGGCGGCCTTCGACTTCTCCGAAATTTCTTCGATCATCTGGCCGTTGTTCGCCGCTGTGCCGAAGAGGTGCGCGTCGAAATCGATGATGACCTGTGGAGCGAGCTCGATGGCATGACCGAAGTCCTTCACCGAAATCTCCGGACGCTTCGGCACGCCGACCTGGTTGAGCACGAGCATCGGCGGCCGGTCGTTCGGCCTTGAGGCCTTGAGCTGATCCACGAGGTTTTTGGTGTTCCGCAGGCTGGCGAGATCCGGCATGGCGGTGACCACGACGAAATCGGCCTTAAGCACCACCTCCTTAGCCCAGCCGGTCCACAGATGGGGCACATCCACAGCGACCCAGGGCACGTTCTCGCGGACCACGTCGAGCACCGTCTCGCATGCGCCCATGTCAACGTCATAGGGCCGGTCGAGCGCGGTCGGCGCGGCGAACAAGCTCAGATGGTCGGAACAGCGCGACAACAGCCGGTCGAGAAGAACTTCATCGAGACGTTCCGGAGTTGCCAGCGCGTCGGCGATGCCTTGCAGCGGGTCTTGATTGAAGTCGAGCCCGGCCGTGCCGAACGGCAGATCGAGATCGGCGATGACCACATCGCTTTCCAGCGCGGTCGCGATGGCGAAGGCCGTGTTGTGGCATACGGTACTGGAGCCCGCGCCGCCCTTGGCGCCGATAAAGGCGATGACCTGTCCTACCGGCCCGTTTTCCGGATCGGTATAGACCGAGGCAATACTCTCGATCACGAGCGGTACGGTCATCGGCGCCACGACATATTCGCTGACACCCTGGCGTAGAAGCTCTCGATAAAGGAGCACGTCGTTGACGTGTCCGACGGCGATCACCTTGGTGCCCGGATCGCAGACCTCGGCCAAGCGCTCCAGATCGGCGAGCATCCCCTTCCGGTCGAGCAACGACTCGACGACGATCAGGTTTGGCGTCGAGGCATCGCGATAGAAGGACACGGCCGCTTCGACGCCCCCCATCTGCACAGTGACGTGCGCCTTGGAGAGACGGCGATCCTCCGACGCTTTCTGAATCACGGCCGCCGTGTCCTGATCCTCGCAGAACGCCTGAATGTTAACGCGCGGAACAGGGCGTGCGCGCGGCTCC
>JBGSWL010000183.1:0-2775 GCA_041752455.1 Roseitalea sp.
ACGCGATGCGGTGCCGTTTGCCCCGGCCATTCGGCAGACGCTTCGCGCGCTCGCCATCTGGGGCGCGCTGTGGCTGGTGCCGCTGGCGTTGATTGTCGTGCTGGCACCGGGCTTTGCGGCGCAGGCTTCGCTGTTCTTTTCACAGACCGCGCTCGTCACCTTCGGCGGCGCCTATGCCGTGCTCGCTTATGTGGGCCAGCAGGTGGTGGAGGTTTACGGCTGGATTTCGGCCGACGACATGCTGAAGGGCCTCGGCCTTGCAGAGACGACGCTCGGCCCGCTGGTGCTGGTGCTGGTGTTTGTCGGCTTTGTCGGCGGGGCCAATGCGGCGGGCGGCTCGGTTCTGGCTGGGCTTTCCGGCGGGCTGATCGCCGCCTTCTTCACCTTCGTGCCGTGCTTTTTGTGGATCTTTGCCGGCGCGCCGCACATGGAGCGATTGCGTCACATTCGCTGGCTGTCGGCGGCGCTCGCCACCGTCACGGCGGCGGTGGTCGGCGTCATCGCCAATCTCGCCGTGTGGTTTGCCATTGCCGTGTTGTTCGGCGATCCGGAGTACCGGCGCATGGGTGGCATCCATCTGCCGCAGGTGGAGATCGCCAATGCCGACCTTCTCGCCCTGGCGATTGCGGTTGCCGCATCGGTCGCGCTGCTGCGCTTCAAGGTCAACCTGATGCTTGTGCTGACTGTAGCCGCGCTGGCGGGGCTGGCGGCGGGCGCAATTAGCGCCATCATCATGCGCTAGCGAAAGGCCTCGACCATCGCGTCGATTGCCGGATGCGCCCGCACGAGGCCCTCGGCGTCGGAAACGGCGATCACGCTATTGTTGCCCTCGACAGCAAGGCAGGGGCGCGCGCCCGAGTTGGCATAGACCCGCCAGAGATCAGCCTTCCGGCAATAGGCTGGCAGGTTTTCGAGGCTGCGGAAAAACCTCCGCCTCACCACATCGGCATCGACATCGTGGCCACCTTCGGCGACGCGCCGCGCGATGCGGGCAAGGCAGGTCGATGGGTCCGGCACCGAAAAATACATCAGGTGAAAGCCAAGCCCGGCATTTTTCGCCTCGTCCGCAAGCCGCAGATGGGCATGCCCCGACAAGGTGGTTTCCATCGCAAATGTCGTCCCGGTGGCGATGAAGCTGTGCGCCCGGTCCAGCGCAATGCAGGCCGCGTCGCGCTCGGCGGCCTTGGGTTCGAGCGGCGACAGGCCGCGCGCGATCTCGTCCATGTTGATGAAGTTCACGCTGCCGGTAACGGCCTTCAGCGTCCGGAAGGCGTAGGTGGTTTTACCGACCCCGTTCGGCCCTGCAATCAACCAGAAAACGGCAGGCTTGGTGACCATTGCGTCAGTCAAACAGGCTCGACACCGATTGCTCGTGCGCGGTGCGGGCAATCGCCTCGCCGATGAGATCAGTGATCGGCAGGACGCGGATCTTTCTTGCGGCCAGCACGTCAGGCGTCGGCTGGATCGAATCGGTGATCACCAATTCCTTCAGCGCCGAGTTTTCGATGCGGCTGAATGCCGAACCCGACAGGACGCCATGGGTGATGTAGGCGGTCACGCTCTGGGCGTTGGCGGCCATGATCGCTTCGGCCGCATTGCACAGCGTGCCACCGGAATCGACGATGTCATCGATCAGAAGGCAGTTCTTGCCGCTGACATCGCCAATGATGTTCATCACTTCGCTTTCGCCCGGCCGGTCGCGGCGCTTGTCGACAATCGCCAGCAGCGTGTCGTCGAGGCGCTTTGCCAGCGAGCGCGCGCGCACCACGCCGCCGACGTCCGGCGAAACCACCATGACCGAGGTCAGGTCCTTGTATTTTGCCTTGATGTCGCGGGCCATCACCGGCACCGCATAGAGGTTGTCGGTCGGGATGTCGAAGAAGCCCTGGATCTGGCCGGCATGCAGGTCGAGCGTCAGCACCCGGTCGGCGCCCGCTTCGGTGATCAGGTTGGCTACCAGCTTGGCGGAAATCGGCGTGCGCCCCGAAGCGCGGCGATCCTGGCGGGCATAGCCGAAATACGGCACCACGGCTGTGATGCGGCGCGCCGAAGACCGGCGGAACGCATCGATCATGATGAGCAGTTCCATCAGGTGATCATTGGCCGGCCGCGAGGTCGATTGCAGCACGAAGACATCTTCGCCGCGCACGTTTTCCTGGATCTCGACGAAGATCTCGTCGTCGGAAAACCGTCGCACATTGGCGCGCCCGACACTGAGGCCGAGATATTTGGCGACAGAGTCGGCGAGATGCCGGTTGGAATTGCCTGAAAACAGTTTCATCTGCGGCCCCGCTGGTCAGCGCGCGTCATTGGCCTGCCTTGTAGCCTGCGGCGGCATGTTTGCAAGCGCACACGAGTTTTTTCGCACCGCGAAAGTAAACGGCGTCATCAGGATGCGCTGGTGACCGGACCGCGGAAGGCGCGATAGTCGGCAATCACCCGGCTGGCGATCGTCTGCATCAGTTCTGGCGGCACAACGCTCCATGGGTCGGCTGCGGCGCCCGCCACTGTTTCCTGGCCTTGGATACGGTGGACCCGCTGGCCATCCGGCGTGAACACGTCCCAGACGTGAACAACCGTGGTCTGGCCGTTCTCCGAAAACGCCGAGAAATAGCCGCGGATTTCGTGTTCGATACCGGTGGAGGCAGACGGCTCGAGCCGAACGGATGCGCCCGGCGCATCGGCCGACAATTGCCGCGACAGGGCGGTGACTTTGTCGACCGGCGCGCCGACGATCGGTGCGAAATGGACCCGTGCCGTGCCGGCCGGGATCGC
>JBGSWL010000184.1:0-6505 GCA_041752455.1 Roseitalea sp.
GACAAGCGCGGCGGTAATGTCGTCGCGGTCGCGGCGGATCGTGTCGATCTCGGCAGCCAGCGCTTCCGCCCGGTCGCGGGCCATGCCCCGCGCTTCCAGCAGATCTTCAAGTTCGCCAACGGTGCGCTGCAGGCGGCCTTCCAGCTCAGGTGCCGGACTGGCGGCAATGGCGGGCGAAGGCACCGGCTGTGCGGACGCAGGACTGCCGGCGAGGCCGATGGCCAGCGCAACGGGCAGAACTGTCCTGAAGATGCGGTACGGCACGTCTGACGTCTCCTGAGGGCGCAGCATGGCAACCATCGCGCCGAAGGGAAAGCCGCAAAACATGGCCGGTTTCAAGGCGGCCTGGTCAATCGCGGTGATAGGGATGGCCTGCAAGGATGGTGCAGGCGCGATAGACCTGTTCTGCGAGCAGCACGCGGGCGATCTGGTGCGGAAATGTCATTTGGCCGAGCGACAGGACGAGATCGGCCCGCGCCAGGACTGCCGGGTCGTGGCCATCCGGGCCGCCGATCGCAAACAGCAGTGCTTTCTGGCCGTTGTCGCGCCATGTCGCCAGCGTGGTGGCAAATTGGCGCGACGACATGGATTTTCCGGTTTCGTCGAGGGCGACAAGGATGGTGCCTCGGGCCGAGGCAGCCGCAAGGATCTGCGCGCCTTCTTCCGCCTTGCGCTCGGCAACCGTCTGCGCACGGCTCTCGGTGAACTCGATCGTGCGCCCTTCGATGAGGCCCAGTTGCGCACCGAGCGACCGGGACCGCTCGCCGTAGCGTGCGGAGAGTTCGGTTTCCGGGCCTTTCTTCAGACGACCGACTGCCAGGATACCCAGCTGCATGTCCGGGTTCCTGCCGGGTTTCAGCGAACAACGACGCGCCTGCGATCAGTGCAGGGCGCCGGTCTCCGCAGAGCCGTCGTCAGCCCACATCTTTTCCAGCTGGTAGAATTCGCGCACTTCCGGACGGAAGACATGCACGATCACGTCGCCGGCATCGATGAGGATCCAGTCGGCCGAGGACAGGCCTTCGACACGCGCGGTGCCCAAACCTGCATCCTTGAACGCGCTGATGAGATGATCGGCGACGGCATTGACATGCCGCTGCGAACGCCCGGAAGCGACGATCATGTAGTCAGCGAGTGCGGATTTGCCCTGGATGTCGAGGGTCACAACATTTTCGGCCTTGGAGTCATCAAGACTTTCCAGAACCGTTTCGAGGATCCGTTCCGCATCGGCTCTGCCGTGGAGATCGGATGAGGAAGACCGGGTTTCGGCCTTCTTGACGGTGGCTGTTCTCAAGAGCGTCCTTTCAGTGAACACCAGTCGTTGGCGCGGGCGATTCGCCCTAGTGCATGAATATATGGCCATGCATGGCTGACAGTTTCAAGACAAGCTGATTAACGGGACGTTAAGTGCCGTTGGCGAGTGCCCTGAGCGCTGTCGAGGAGAGTGGCGAGCGCGGCCCGTGCAGGAATGTCCACGCCGGTGCTGCGAGGTAAGGCAAAAGCGCCGCATCGCTTTCGTCGACGCGGGCGTAGTCGAAGGTCTTGGCCATCTGCGATGACAGATAGGACAGCGTCGACCCGGGCCGATCAACAACCGCAATCGGAAACGTCATGGCAATGCGCTGCCAGTTCTGCCAGCGGTGAAACGAGGCGAGGTTGTCGGCGCCCATGATCCAGACGAAGCGGACATGCGGCTTCAGACGCTTGATCAGCGCAAGCGTTTCGGCCGTGTAGCGAACCTGGTATCGCGCTTCGAACGCAGTCACCTTGACGCGCGGGTCGCGGTTGATTGCTTCCGACCAAGAAATGCGCTCGCGCAAGGGCGGAAGGGCGCTGGTGTCCTTCAGCGGATTTCCGGGCGTCACCATCCACCATAGCTGGTCGAGCCCGATGCGGCGCAGCGCCAGTTCGGTGACGAGCACATGGCCTTCGTGCGGCGGGTTGAACGAGCCGCCGAACAGGCCGACCGTCATGCCCGCTTCCACATGGGGCAAGCGCAAATGGCGCCTGTCGATTGCCGCAAACGGATCCTGCACCGGCTGTCGTCCTCAGTTTTGCTGACGCCTGATCGTCAGGGTCTGGTCTGACCGTTGCCGTGCACACGATAGTTGAAGGACGTCAACTGTTCGACGCCAACCGGACCGCGCGCATGCATCTTGCCGGTGGCGATGCCGATTTCCGCACCCATGCCGAACTCGCCGCCATCGGCAAATTGCGTCGATGCATTGTGCAGGAGGATGGCGCTGTCGATCTCGTTGAAGAAGCGCGCAACGACAGCCGGGTCTTCGGCAATCACCGCTTCCGTGTGATGCGACGACCAGTGCGCGATGTGGTTGATCGCGCCCTTGATCCCGTCGACGCGGGCAACGGAGATGATTGCGTCGAGATATTCGGTCGCCCAGTCGGTGTCGGTTGCCTCGGATGCACTTGGCCAGAGCCGACGTATGGCGGCATCGGCGCGGACCTCGCAGCCGGCGCTGGCCAAAGCGTCGAGGATGGCGACGACCGTTGTCTCGTCGAGCGCCGTGTCGAGCAGGAGCGTTTCGGCAGCACCGCAAATGCCCGTCCGGCGCATCTTGGAATTGACGACGATGCGTAGCGCCATGGCAGGATCGGCGGAAGCATCCACATAGACGTGGCAGAGCCCTTCCAGATGGGCAAAGACCGGCACGCGCGCATCGCGCTGGACCCGCTCGACAAGGCTGCGGCCGCCGCGCGGCACGATCACGTCGATGGTTCCGGAAAGTCCGGTCAGCATTTCACCGACAGCGGCGCGATCGGCGACCGGCACCAGCTGGATGGCATCTTCGGGAAGGCCTGCAGCCTTCAGGCCATCGACAAGGCAGGCGTGGATGGCGCGCGACGAGTGCAGCGAGTCCGATCCGCCACGAAGGATCACCGCATTGCCCGACTTCAGGCAGAGGGCTCCCGCATCAGCGGTGACGTTCGGGCGGCTCTCATAGATGACGCCGATGACGCCGAGCGGGGTGCGGACGCGCTCGATGCGCAGGCCGTTCGGACGGTCCCAGGCGGCGATCACATCGCCAACCGGATCGGCCAGCGCCGCTACGGCGCGGATGCCATCGGCCATCGCTTGAATGCGGCCGGCGTCAAGCTTCAACCGGTCGAGCATGGCGGCTGTCAGGCCAGCCTCAACAGCATTTGCAACGTCGGTAGCGTTGGCGGCAAGAATGACGTCCCTCGCACCGGCCACCGCATCGGCCATGGCATTGAGCCCAGCGTTTTTCTGCGCCGTCGATGCAATGGCCAGAGGTCGCGCAGCGGCGCGGGCGCGCGCGCCCATGCCGGCCATCAAGGCGGCAATGTCATTTGAATGGCTGGCTGCGGTATCGGGACGGGTCAGCATGGCGGTGTCCGGTTTGCAAAGACGATGCGCTCTATCATGTGCGCCCGTCCTGCGGCAACCGCAACGCGGTCAGCGGCGGCGCACCCGATACTCGCCGCAACTGCGCTTGCCGGAAACCGTCGCACAGATCTGCAAGATCCGCTGCGCCTGCCCGTGGAGCGGGATCAGGGCGACGAGCGTGCGCCTTTCGCCCGGTGCAAGGCGGACCTGCAGCGGCAGTTCCACATCGGGGGCCGGTGACTTGTCGGCGTTGATGCTTTCCAGATTGATGACCATGCGTTTCTTGCCGGCATTGATCACTTCAAACCGGACCGCGCCCTTGTCGAGCATCGTGACCGTGTCGTTGCGTTGCGGTGAGACGCCAAAGCCGGTGGTCTTTGAAACGACCGTGCCGGAAAATCCGACATTGCCCGCATCCACGGCGGCTGACGGCCACCACAATGCTGTGGCCGCTGCGAACAATCCGCTCAAACCTGCAGTGATGTGAAGCCGTTTCCGCATCGAAGCATTGCCGTGTAACCGGGCCTTCTGCTGCTTCCTTCGGGTCACTCTAAGCCAGTTTCGAGTGCGTTGCCCGGGCGATTTCGCAAGGTGGTAAACAGACTGGCCGCCCTTGTTTTCACGTCGTTCCCGCAAGAACCATGTCATCGCGGTGGATGGCGGCGCTGCGGGCGGCATGACCAAGTATGGCTTCGATCTCCGATGACTTGCGCCCGGCAATGGCCGCCATTTCGGCGCTGTCGTAGCCGGCAAGGCCGCGCGCGATTTCAAGGCCCGTCTCGGCATGACGCACTGATACGGTGTCGCCGCGCGCGAAACTTCCATCGACGCGGCGGATGCCGGCGGCGAGCAAGGATTTGCCCTCGAGAAGTGCGCGCGATGCACCCGCATCGACCGTCACGAAACCGGCCGGTTCCAACTGACCGGCGATCCAGTTCTTCCAGGCGGAGACCGGGTGCCGGACCGGTTCGAACCAGGTGTGAAGGGCGCCATCGGCCAGCGCGCGAAGGGGATGGTCCACCGTTCCGCGGGCGATGACCATGGCGGTTCCGGCCTTGGTGGCGATCCGCCCGGCCTCGATCTTGGTGTGCATGCCGCCGCGCGACAATTCGGACGCCGATGCGCCAGCCATGGCGGCAATCTCCGGCGTGATCGCCGCAACATGCGGGATATGGCGCGCCGTCGGATCATGCGCCGGGGGCGCGGTGTAAAGTCCGTCGATATCCGACAGGAGCACCAGAAGTTGCGCGCCCATCATCGTGGCAACCCGGGCCGCCAACCGGTCATTGTCACCGTAGCGGATTTCTGTGGTCGCGACCGTGTCATTCTCGTTGATCACCGGAATGGCGCCGAGGCGCAGCAGTTCACCGATCGTGGCCCTCGCGTTGAGATAGCGGCGGCGGGTTTCGGTATCCTCGATCGTCACGAGGATCTGGCCGGTCAGGATCTTGTGGCGGGCAAGCGCACCATTCCATGCATGGGCCAAAGCGATCTGGCCAACGGCAGCAGCGGCCTGGCTTTCCTCAAGCCGCAGCGAACCGGCCGGCATGTCGAGCACGGTGCGGCCCATGGCAATGGCGCCCGACGACACGACGAGGATTTCATGGCCGGCGGCAACGAGCCCGGCGATATCGTCGCAAAGGCTGTCGAGCCATGCCTGGCGCAGCCCGGAACGCCGGTCGACCAGCAGCGCCGAGCCGATCTTGATGGCTATGCGCTTGCGGCCGGCGAAGGAAAATGACGGCTCAGTTGTCGCCATCGAGCGGGGTCCAAGGGCGGTCGTCGACATTTTGAAGGGTCTCCGCGTGACGCTCGACTTCGACAAACTGCATCAGCGCGCGCAGCACTTCCTCGACGCCGGATCGCGTCGCCGATGACAGCAGCAGCGGCACGCGCCCTGCTGCCTTGCCCAGGGCCTTGGCCTTCTTCTTGACCTCTTCGGCGGGAACCGCGTCGATCTGCGACAGGGCGAGGATTTCGGGCTTCTCGGTGAGGCCGTGTCCATAGGCATCAAGTTCGCCGCGCACGGTCCGGTAGGCGAGCGCCACGTCATCCTCGCGCGCCGAGACAAGGTGCAGCAGAACGCGGGTGCGTTCCACATGGCCAAGGAAGCGGTCACCGATCCCGACGCCGGCATGGGCGCCTTCGATCAGGCCCGGAATATCGGCCAGCACGAATTCGCGCGCATCGATCCGCACGACACCGAGATTGGGCACGAGCGTCGTGAACGGATAGTCGGCGATCTTTGGCCGCGCGTTCGAGGTGGCGGCGAGAAACGTCGATTTCCCCGCGTTCGGCAGTCCGACTAGGCCGGCGTCGGCGATCAGCTTCAGCCGCAGCCAGATGGTGCGCTCCACCGCCTCCTGCCCGGGGTTGGCGTTGCGCGGCGCCTGGTTGGTGGAGGTCTTGAACTGCAGGTTGCCCCAGCCGCCGTTGCCGCCGCGCGCCAGCAGCACGCGCTGGCCCACCGTGGTCAGGTCGGCGATCAGCGTCTCGTCGTCCTCGTCGAACACCTGGGTTCCGGCGGGCACGCGCAGGGTGACGCTCTCGCCATCCTTGCCGGTGCGCTGCTTGCCCATGCCGCCCTGACCGTTCTTCGCCTTGAAGTGCTGCTGATAGCGAAAGTCGATCAGCGTGTTGAGCCCGTCCACCGCCTCGATCCAGACATCGCCGCCGCGCCCGCCGTCGCCGCCGTCTGGTCCGCCGAATTCGATGAACTTCTCGCGCCTGAACGACGCGCAGCCGCGCCCGCCTGCGCCGGAGCGGATATAGACCTTGGCTGTGTCGAGAAATTTCATGTCGCGCCTTCTATGCCGTCGGGTTCGCGCGGTCGAGCCGTCGCGCGCGCCATTCATCCGCGCTCAGACGCGCCAAGGTTTCAGCGCCAGCGGCGATTGGCGCGGCGGCGAAGTCGAAGCCGAGCTTCTCCAGAATGCGGCGTGACGCAGGGTTGTCCTCGAACACACCCGCTTCCAGCCACGGAGCCCCGTCCTCGAACAGCGCGTCGGTCGTCGCCGCGACCGCCTCCGACATCACGCCCTTGCCCCACCACGCGGGATCGAGCCAGAAGCCGAGCCGCGCGCCGTCGCTGTCGGGGAAGAACGTGACCGAGACGACGCCGCGCACCGCGACCTCGCC
>JBGSWL010000185.1:0-3859 GCA_041752455.1 Roseitalea sp.
CAACCGCCAAGGGTCCAGCAGCCACCGCGCGTCCAGGCTCCGCAAGCGCAGCCTCCGCAACCGCAGGCACAAGGACTGCAGCCGGGGCCGGCTGTTGCGGAAGACAATGGCCTGCCGGATCGGGTGCGGCTGTTTGCGCCGGTCGGAATCGACCAGGTCATGATGAACGGTGCGCCGGCCGACGGCGAGCGGATCTCCGACAGTGTCGTTGACATCTTCATCGTTGGCGATGCAACGGGGTATTCGTGCACCAATACGTTCGACATCACGTTCGGGGAAGGCCCGGCGGGGAGCCTTGTTGCCAACCATTGCCATGGCGAGACGCAGTTTGCGGTGCTGCCCGGCAAGGCGTTGCGCGAAGAGGAATTTCACGACGGCGGGCTGGATGAGCGCGCGTCAGGGATCGAGACCCTGTCGGCGGATTTCCAATGGTCGTATTTCGACGATCCGCAAAAGCCGAACGTGATGCTGGCCGTGCCGGAAACCGACAATGTGGTGTTTCTTGCCGAATGCGCGCGCGGCTCCGGCGTCGCCACCATCTATCCGCTGATTTCGCCACCGGACACGATGATCGGCGACCAGTTGACGCTCGACATGGTTTTTGACGGAGGGGAAAGCCAGCCCTTCCAGCCGACGGCGTTGGAGTTTCCCTATCTGGAAGGCGGTCCGGCTCCCAATTTTCTGGTTGCAGCCGATGGCGGCTTTCTGCAGCAACTCGCCTCCGGCCAGATCGCCGATTTCTACATGGCGAGCGATCGCGGCCAGGCATCGATCCGCGTGCTCCTGAAAGGCAGCGCCACGCCGGTGCGCCGCCTGATCGACGCCTGCCGCAAGGGATAGGCGTCAGAACTCCAGCGTGTCGTCCGGCTGCGCATAGCGCGGTGGTGCCGGTGGCACATCCGGCAGCAGCTGGCTGTAAGTGACGGGCGGCAGGGGGCCTGCAACATCATAGCCCGGAATGTTGCTCGGCGTGACATCGGCGTTGGCTCTCGCCGCAGCGGGCGACACGGCGGGTGCGGCCTGGTTCAGCGGTTGGATGCGGGCGACCGGTGTTGCCACCGGGGTTGCCGGAGCCGCCGCCGGGATTGATTTGGCCGGAAAATTGTTGGTGGCCGAATTGTAGAAGACTTCGCGACCGGACCGGGCGTTGACGAGCTTCAGGACGTTGCCGTCGGCGCCGCCGAACTCGAACCGAAGCGCCTTGGTGTTGAGCATCTGCTTCTGCAGGAACTCCGCATCGGTCAGCGCGCGCCTCTGGTTCGGATCAATCTGGCGCGCGCCGTTGGCATCATAGAGCACCCGGTTGCCGGTAGTGTCGATGAAGTTGCCCATCTCGGTCCGGATGACCCGGCCATTGTTGAGGTCCTCGACGATCGCTGCACGCTGCAGCGGGCTCACGGGAAGGGACGTGTCCTTGATGAAGGGCGTCGTCCAGGAGGTCGGGTTTCTGGAAGACGGCACCACAGAGGCAGGCCTGATCTGCGGCCCCCAACGTGGCCCCGACTGTTGTTTGCCGATAAAGTTCCGCGTGGCCGGGTTGAAGAAGACTTCCCTGCCCGAATTGGAGCTGACAAGGCGAAGCACGCTGCCATCGCCGCCGAACTCGAACATCAATATGCCCTCGTCGAGCGCCTGTTTCTGCGCGACTTCGGCTTCGCTCAAAAGGCGCGCTGAATTGGACACGGAGCGGCTGCCATCGGCGCCGTAGGTGACCGTCCGGCCATCGGGCAGGACAAAGCCGCCATTTTCGGCACGCAAGACGGTGCCGCCGTTCAGGTCCTCGAGCATCGCGTTCTTGGCGGCCGGTGCCACTGGCGCAGACGCGGCCTTGACGTTCGGGTCCATCCACGACGTCTTCGGCGGTGGCGGCGCATCGGGAACCGTGGTGGCGACCTTTGGTGCGATCGGTTGAGCCGGCGTCCTGTTGAGGGACTTTATCGGCGGCTTTGCCGGCGGCGGGCCCTTGCCTGCGTTGTTAAGCGGCTTGATGCCCCCCTGAACCGGGGGCAGATTGTTCGGCACCTGTTGGCCCGGCACCGAAAACTTCGGCAGATCGGCCTTTGGCAGCGGGATCAGACCCTTGGACGAAGCCGGCTGCACGACGATCTGGGCCGGCAGGGACACCTGCGGCAGCGGCATGGCGGCGAAAGCGGGAACCGGGGCCGAAAGCGGCAGCGCCACGACCATCGTGGAGAGGAACAGTCGCTGCATGGCCAGCCCGCCTTTGCCCGAAAACAATGGTGAAGCTTACCATGCGTAAGTGCCAAGTTGAAACGCAAAATGCGTTTCGTGCCGACCGAACCTCACCAATTACTTCAGGAATTGGGTGACTTTGACATCGCCCGATCCCGCGTATCGGCCGAGCTGATCGACCTGTGTGTTGAAGACAAAGGCGCTGCCATTCACTTCCGGCATCAGGATCCGGTTCATGGTTGCTTCGTTCACATCCAGTTCCGAACGGCCGATAGTACCCGGCTGCGGCGCGCCACCTGCCGTCTTCAAGGGAGAGGTGTCGAGGTAGTCCGAGCCGGTATAGGTCTGGTTGTGCGAAAGCCGTACCACCACCTGGTCCGGCGCAGCGTTGCCGGCTTGCGTCCAGTGCGCGTCATCGATCCAGTCCTGGTCGGTTTTGAGCACATCTCCCGCATCGCCGACACGTTCGCCGACGCCCCGGCGCGGCTTCCAGGCCTTGTCTCCCGGCTGTGTGGTCATGTTGCGGAAACAAACGCCGCAGGGCGTGTCGGTCTGGCTGAAATCGAGAATGACGGCCTTCACATCGAGGTCCTTGCCTTGACCTTTCATCAAGGCGGTGAACTTTCCGCGGGCATCCACCAAGAATTGCCGTTCGACATGAAAATCGGTGAGATGACCGGCATTGTCTTTCAAGGGCGCCTTTTCCCCGGTCACGAGGTTGAGCTTGCTGGGTGTAAAGGTGGTTGTCTTGAGCGGTATCGTCTTGATCGTCCCATCGGCAGCGTCGCGATAGACAACCGTGACACGGCCGACAGCGCCTTGTGCCTTCTCGAAAGCAAGAGGCGGGACGTTCACCATTTCTTGGGTGCCGTTGTTGTCGACCAGGAGCCGCATGTCGCCGCGAAAACCGCGGATGATCCGTTGGCCTTCAAAATCCGCTTCGATATTGGGGCCGAGGCCGGGCGCTTCCCCACGCCTGATCTTTGCAGCAACGCCGTTGATGACTACATCCAGCTTGCGGTTGACGGCGCGGATCTCGGTGTCCTGCAGCTCGACGGCTCTTGTTCTCACGCGGGGCGTGCCGGTGATATTCTTCGGGTCAATTCCTGCCGTTGCATTTCGATTTCCCGAGACCTTCGGCGGCGGCGCATCGGGAACCCTGGTGCCAATGCTGGTGGACGCGGATGAACCGGAGGATAGCGGCCGGATCGGTTGAGGAGGAGCTGCGGCAATCGTCCCGATCTCGTCGGTCTCCTGCAAAGCCGTGAGTCGTTTCACCCGCGGCGTGTCGGTGATGGTCGCCTGGTCAACGCCCGTGCCTGCCTTGCGCTTTCCCGTGACCTTCGGCGGTGGCGCATCGGGAAGTGTGGGCGCAAGGCTGGTGGACGCCGAAGAACCGGAGGAGAGCGGCGGGAGCGCTTGAGCCGGTGTCCGGCTGGTTGTCGCTACGTCGCCGACCTGTTGCGGAACGGTTGGTCTGCGCACCCGGGGCGTGTCGATGATGTTAGCTTCGTCAATTTCCGCGCCAAGCTTGCGCTTTTCGACAGCCCTTGGCGGCGGTGCAAGGCTGGTGGACGCCGATGAACCGGACGTTGGCGGCGGTGCGAGTGGCCGAGCCGGCGCTGTGTTCAGGGCCCTCGTCGGCGGCGCGGACCCGGATGGCGCG
>JBGSWL010000186.1:0-19712 GCA_041752455.1 Roseitalea sp.
CCGCGCCGCATTGCCGGCGCGCGAGTCGCGGATCGCCGCCAGAAGCGCCGACGCCTTCAGTTCGGTCTCGGCTTCTTCGGCCGCCGGGTCGCTGTCGAACAACAATGTCGCCCCGGCGCGCACCGACGCGATGCCGTCGCGGATCTGGATGGTGCGCAGTGTCAGGCCGGTGTTCATGTCGCCGTTGAACTTCACCATGCCGATGGCGCCGCCATACCAGGCGCGCGGGCTCTTCTCGTGATTTTCGATGAACCGCATCGCCCAGAGTTTCGGTGCGCCGGTGACCGTGACCGCCCAGGCGTGTGACAGGAACCCGTCGAAGGCATCCATGCCTTCGCGCAGGCGCCCTTCCACATGGTCGACCGTGTGGATCAGGCGCGAATACATCTCTATCTGCCGCCGCCCGATGACGCGCACGGAACCGGGCTCGCACACCCGGCTCTTGTCATTGCGGTCGACATCCGAGCACATCGTCAGTTCGCTCTCGTCTTTTTTCGAGTTGAGCAGCTTGAGGATCTGCTCGCTGTCGGTGATGGCGTCCGTGCCACGCTCGATGGTGCCGGAAATCGGGCATGTCTCGATGCGCCGACCGGTGACCCGCACGAACATTTCCGGCGAGGCGCCGACCAGAAACTCGTTCTGGCCAAGGTTCATGTAGAACGAAAACGGCGCCGGGTTCGTCGCCTTCAGCCGCCGGGCGATGGCCGACGGTTTGGTCTGCACCGTCTCGAAAAACACCTGCCCCGGCACAACTTCGAAGAGGTTGCCGCAGGCAAAGCTTTCCTTGGCCTTGGTCACAAGGGCAGAATATTCGCCGGGCTTGTGGTCGCCGCGCGGTGGCACGACGTCGCTTGGCACAAACGGCGACGGTGTCTGCGTGCGCGCCAGACCAAGGGTGGTTAGGTCGCCTGCGGAGAACTCGTAGCGATCCACCCAGGCATCGGCGGCATGATTGTCAACGACGAGGATCTCGTCCGGGAAAAACAGCACCAGATCGCGCTGGCCGGGATCGCGCGGCAGTTTCTCCGTAACCGGATCGAACTGGAACGCGATGTCGTAGCCAAATGCCCCGAACAGCGCCAGATCAGCATCTTCACCCGAATGGAAATGCTGGACGATCGCGCGCAGCACCGAAAAGACGCTCGGTGCGCGCGACCGCTCTTCTTCCGAGACGATTTCGGTCAATTCGGCAATCGTCACGTCCAATCGCCCGTCGCTGGCGACCAAGTTGGCGATATGCTCATGGCCGGTCAGTGCCATGCCGATCATCGCGACGATGACCCGGCCACGCCCGTTCAGCGCGGTGATCTCCATCTGGCGCTTGCGCGCCGAGATCATCACTGGCGGATCGACGATGGCGGTATCCCACCGGGTATAGCGGCCCGGATATTCATAATTCGACGACAGGACAGCGCCAAGCCGCTCATCCAGCGCATCGATCGTCATGTCGATGGCGGTGCGGTAGTCGGCATGGTGACGCGTGCACGTCACCGTGACACCGCCGGCAGTCACGTGGGAATGCGGCTCGCCGCGTTGCGCGCCAGTTGCCACATCATGTGAAACGGTCATGGTCCCAAACTCCGTCAGGGGCCCGAAAGGTCTGGCCGGCGGTCATAAAAAAACCGCCCTCGGATCGGCCGGGCGGTTTTCGACTGCACGCAAGGTTGCCGTCACCGCCGAAGGCGATGCCACCACCAAGTCGTGTTCATTGCGTGCATCATGGCGCGGACACTAGGCGCAAACCGGAGCGCTTGGCAATCGGGATTTGGGCTGAAAGCGGCGCGAGCATGGAAGGGAGCGAGAGACCGGACCGGGCGGAGTGATCCGGTCTCTCATGCCTGCCTGGCAGGCGACACAGGGCGGGGATAGCAGGGGAACCCTCTCCTGTGATCTCGTATTCAGTGTATTACCGATACAATACAACCATAGATATGTAAAGAGCGAATTCATGCCAGACACACTTTTTACGTGTGTATCTGTCAGCGTCAAACGTCGATGGCGAGCGCGCACCGGCCCGCCACCGACGCGGCTGGCAGCGGGATGCACCAGGCTGGTGGAAAGCCGGACGGCCGTTCAGCGATCAAGAATCTCGCGGATTTCAACCAGGTTCGAGCGAACGCGCAGCAAGTTGAACCCGATCGCTTCCAGATGCGACTTGACGAGGCTGGAGGCGCTGCCGTTGACGACGAACGGCGGTTCGACCTTCAACGCATCGGCAAGCTGCTGTTCGACGCGGGTCCATGTGGCCTCAAGGTTGCGTTGCGTGACAACATCACGGAAATCGCTGCGCGTGGCGGCAAGGATGCCCTGATAGGCATAGAGTTGCCCATAAGTGAACCAGAAGCGGTCGTCGGCGCGCCGGTCGCCGCCAAGAAAGTTGGCAGATTCCATGCGCCGCTGCAGGATCTCGGAGGTCGAACCGATATCGCCGGTCACGCGGTCGAGAAACTGCAGCAGGTTGTCGGCACGGACATCGAAGTCTGCACGGCATTGGCCAAGCTCGGCATTGAACGCATCAAGGCTTGCCTTGGCGGCACGCATCCGCGATTCGGTCGTGGGCTGCAGGAACGGCGGCGAAAACGTCAGATACCACGCATCTTCCCGGTAGTTGATAGCTTCACGGGCCTGCTGAAGATTCTGGTTGATCGACGACGTGCCGCGGACACGACCCAAGCGGTCGACCAGTTCGATAGACGTGCGCCGCAGAACCTGATTCACGCCAAGCTGGAATGCAGCCTTGTTGTCAAAAAACGGCGTATCCTTCCATTCGATCCCGAAAAGACCCGCCTTCGACAACGCGTTGGAAGGAACCCAGGACGAGCGGTTCACATTGCGATCAATAAGGTCGGATGTGATGGTGACCATTGCCGATGTCTGGCACTTGCCGTCGGGCAAGGCAGCACCGACTGCGGCCGAACTTTGCTGGAAATCAAAACCCGCGACGTAGTCGACCGGATAACCGCCGCGCCAGAATTGCGTGATGTAGGTGAGATGGGCGTAACCGACGACAAGCGCGATCAGAATCACGAAAACCGGGATCTTGACGAACCAGCCGGTCCCGCGCAGCCAGCGCCGAAAGGCGAGGAACGGCCACAGCAACCATGCGACGACGATACCGATACCGCGTCCGATCCACTCGAACGCACGCGTGAAAAAGGCGATGACGGGATCAAGCATGTCGTGCTCCGGTTGCGCTGGTAAGGCCCCACAGACGCGAGCGGATCCGCGCCTTGTCTGACAGGTAAGTCTTCTTCATCGTCTCTACAACATGATGACGCCAGCCTTCGCTCTGGTCTTCATAGGCGGCATAAAAACCCTGCTTGTTGAAAACGTAGAGCGAGACAAAATCGCGCCGGTTGTACTCGGTGATCAGCCGGTTGACGAGCCACACATCGGGATGGGCCGGGTCGCCGCGCACGACGAGAAACTTGAACGCATCCGGCACCTGTTTGATGTCCAGCCGTCCGGTTTCGGACAGTTGCCGGCGCGCCGCGTTCAGAAACGGCAACACCGCATCCTTGTTCACGATGCCGGCATTGCGATGCATCCAGGTCTGCAACCAGACCGCGTCAACACTGGTCAGGTCCGCCGCCGGATCGGCCTCGTGCACAAGGCCCTGCAAGGTCATCTCGGCGCGATGCTCCAGAAAGCCGCTCTGTTCCATCCACGACCCGCGCGGCAACTCGATGCGGCCGGTCGAGGCAAGAAACCGGAACACCCGCTCATGGTCATCAAGCGACAGGTAGGACACCTGCCACGGCCGTGACCGGCGAAACCCCGGCGCCGACGGGTCGCAGATGACGGTCGTCATTTTTTCGTCGTTGAACACATAGGTGCCGCCAAAATGGCTGGTCCAGAATGCCGAGTGCCGGAACACGACCTGATCGGGCACCATGTGGTTCTCGCGGATGTCGCCGGTCGTCTTGGCAAGTTCGACCATCCGCTCCAGCAGGGTGTCGTTGCGCCAGGCATCCGGTTCGCCCTTCAGCCGGTCGACAAGCACGCGCAGTTCCGCCGCCTTGCCGAGCACATCGTCGGCCGACAGGACCTTGAACTCCACCTGTTCGATCGACAACAAGTCCTCGATATCCTCGACCTCCGAGACATTGTCCTCGATCTCGCCGAAGATGACATCCTTGATCGTCAGCGCGTTGATGGCCCGCGCATTGGCGCCATAGAACTCATGCATCAACGCTTCGGTGTTGGAAAAGCGGGTGTGTACCACCGGCAAGGTCGATTGCGTAGGCGAGACGATGATGAAGCGTCGGTTGATGCCGTTCGGGTCAAGATAATCCGGATCGCCCAGTTCCTCCGCCACCTCCGGCGAAAAGCCGGTGCGGTCGATGCCGAAACTTGTCAGCGCCGTTGGCGGCAGGCGGAAGCCCTTCAGCGCCTTGTTGTAGCGCTCGATCAGGTGCGGCTGGTCGATGGTCATCAGCCGCCCGTAGATCAGAGCATTGTCGTAAAGGCGTTTCATGACGGGTTTTCCCAGGGATTGACCAGATCAAGGTCGAGATCATCGAAATCGGCGAGGTTGCGGGTGGCAAGCGTGGCGCCATGGGCTTTGGCGGTTGCGGCGATCAGGCCGTCGAACTGTCCGAGCGCAAGTCCGCGGCGACGGCGCGAAACGGCGACGTCCTCGTAAGCCTCCGAACAGGACTGATCAAACGGAAGGATTTTTCCGGTCATGTCGTCATCGAAAAATGCAGCAACGGCTGTTGCGAGGCGCACTTTTCTTTTTCCATCCGGCAAAAGCCCTACCCCGGACAGGATTTCGGCGCGCACGATCTCTGACGTGTACAAGCTCGATCTCTCCTGCGCATTGACCCAGGCAATCACCAACGGCGACGGCACCGGAAGCATGATCTCGGATATCACATTGGTATCCAACAGGATCATGAAAAATCCGGTGGCTCGCGGTCGGGTCCACGTGGCGGAATGTCAAGTTCGACACCGCCGAACGGTTCGATGCGCCGACGCATCGCCTCATACAGGGATTCCCCTGGCGGTTTCGGCGGAGCGAGCTGCTTTGCAAGAATATCGCGCACCTCTGCCTCCATGGACCGGCCATGGCGGGCGGCTTGCATGCGCAGCCGTTCTTTGGTTTCAACGTCGATATTGCGGACGATCAGGCTGGGCATGGCGCACCTCCCGGACGGGTCTTGGCCGAAGATGATATCATTGCAATCAGTTTGCAAGGGTCCGGGTGGGGCGGGGACTCTTGTATCCAAGCAATAATGTGTATATAAATGGGCATCGGCAGTGAGGCGATCCGTGATCGAGACCAATTCGAGAAAGATCATCAAGCGCCTCGAAAAGGAAGGCTTCGCGCTGGTGGCCGTACGCGGATCGCACAACAAGTTTGAACGCGATGGCGTGACGCTTGTCGTGCCGCATCCGAAGAAGGACATGCCGCTCGGCACGGCGCGTGCCATTGCCAAGGCTGCGGGATGGACAGGGAAAGAGCATGACTGACCGGACAACATACATGGCGCTGGTGCACAAGGATGAAGACAGCGCCTTTGGAGTGACCTTCCCCGACTTGCCCGGATGCTTTTCAGCCTCTGACACAGAAACCGGGATCCTCGCCAATGCGATGGAGGCGTTGGAACTCTATGCCGACGGCATGGACCACTTGCCCGCCCCGCGCGGAATCGGGGCGCTTCGCGCCGATCCGGAAGTTTCAGGCGACCTGTCGCAAGGTGCCTACCTTCTGGCCGTCCCGCTGATCCGCAACACGCAGAAGACGGAACGAGTCAACATCACGCTGCCGAAGGGGCTTCTCTCGGCCATCGACGCCGAGGCAACCCGCCGCAAGATGACGCGTTCTGGGTTTCTGGCGCAGGCAGCGGAACGGGAGATCGGGGGGTAGCGCCAGCCCTCACACCGCCCACTTGCCCGCCCGCTTCATCTCCTCGATCTCGCCAAGCGCCCGTTCGCGCAGCTTCATGTCGCGGATCATGCGGGTGACGGTGGCATCGTCGGCCTTGTCCGAATAGCGGAATTCGCTGTCGGCGTAGCGGTTGATCTCCTGCATGACCATGGTCATGTCGAACGGGCCGCGCAGCTCCTCGATCATCGCTTTCTTTTCGTCGTACGGCTTGCGCATGAAGACGTCGGCGCTGGCAAACCAGTCATCCGGCAGGTCGATGTCCATCGCCCGCATCTTGATCGCGTCGGTGATGTTCTTGATCGCCCGGCCGGTAAAGCGCGGCTCGCGCTCCTTGATCATGTGCAGATAGGTGCCGATGTCCTCGATGGTCTTCGGCACACCGTTCTCCGATACGAACCGGTCGTAGACGTTCAGCAGCGCGTCTTCCTTTGGCGTCGAATGCTGCTCATAGGCAGTCTGCACCGCCTTCTGGATGACCTGCGTTTCATAGAGCGCATGCTCGCCGAGCGGGATCTTGTGGTTTTTTCCGGCGAGCAGGTGAAAGATGTCGATATAGTCGTCGCGGGTCTGCGGCCCGTCGACCAGCCAACGCGCACCGGCGCGCTGGCGCAGCGCATCATCGACATTCTCCGGATAGTTGGAGAACATGCCGAAGGTGCAGTTGCCGCGCACCACCGTTCCCGCGCCGGCAAAAGCGTTCATCAGGACGCCGGTGATCTCGTGCTGGCCGGCCGATGCCCGGTCGTCGGAGCGCCGCGCTGCGACCTGGTCGATATCGTCGATCGTGCCGAAGCCGATGGCCTTCGGGTTCAGCACATTGTCGATGAACTGCTTGCAGTTCTGGCCCGACTTTCCCTGATAGGAGGAAATCTGGTCGACGCCGAAATTCTCGTAGTGGAACGGATAGCCGGCAGTTTCGCAGTAACCGTTGATCAGGCCGGCCGTCATCTGGATGAGGATGGTCTTGCCGGTTCCCGGCGCGCCGTCGCCGATGAAGGTGAACAAGAACCCGCCGAGTTCGACAAAAGGGTTCAACTGCTTTTCGAAATCATAGGCGACGATCATCTTGGCCAGCTTCATCGCCTGGTATTTGGCGATGTGGTTGCCGATGATCTCGTTTGGCTGCTTGAACGCCATCACCAGCGGCTTGCGCCGTTCGCCGGGCGTCACGTCAAAGCCGTTCAGCGTGAAATCATCCTTCTCCAGCGTCAGATGTGCGTTCTCGAACGCGCCAAGGCCGGTGAACCGGCCCTTGCGCATGAGAAGACCGTCGAGCGCGACGCGGGCAAAGGCCTTGGCCCGCTGCAGCATGGCGGTTTCGTCGGGCGAACCTTCGATGGCCCGGGCAAGACCTGCCAGCACGGACTTGATCGCATCCTGCTGGGTGTCGAAGTTGAACTCCGGCTCGCCGGTGTCCGTGCCCGGTTCGGCATCGGTTTCCAGCGTGTGAAGCAAATAGGCGCAAAGCGTGAACGCCGCGACATAGGCCGATGCGCCGAGAAGGCTGCGGAAGCGGTCCGCCGCCTCGCCTTCCAGCGGTGCCGTCGCATTGCGCGCCGCGAGCGCTTCCAGATCGCTGCCGCGCGCAAACATGTCACCGACCGCAAGCGCCACGGCGGCACCACGCCGCGCCCGGTAGAGCAGCATGTGCTGGGCCGGCGTCAGCATCGGATCATCGGCGCGGATCGCCGCGACTTGTTTGGCCAGTTCCACTTCGCGGGTCTTTCGCATGCCGCCGGTTGCGACCGTCGATATGAAACGCCGACCTGTGCCGGCGATCTCGGTGGAGGATCGCCCGTCGGTCGCTTCCATCACGACAAAACGCGTGACCAGTGACTGGGCCGTCGGCCGGTGCCGCGCCACGTCCTTCTCATCGATGACAGAAAGCCCGATATCCATGAAAGTCTCCTGTGGCACGCATGTTGCCGAAATCTCTACAATCCCTGCATGACGGTGTCATGCCCGTTCGACGCCGCGCACGAACATCGTCACCAGCAAGTCGATCTGGTCCCACGTGCTCTGGTCCAGTCTGTTGTCGTCCACGCCGCGATAGGCATTGGTGACAATGCCGTGGACGCTTGACCAGAGTGCGCGTGCTGCGGTGACAAGTTTCTCGCGATCGCGCCCCAACGGCGTTTCGGACAGGACATCGGCAATGATGGCAAACAGTGTTTCCTGGCGCGCCCGGTACCAGTCCGGCGTATCGCGTCCGGCAATCGCCCTGTTGAAGGCAAGCAGCGATCCCCATGCGGTGCGGTTTTCCTCGACAAATCCCGCATAGACATGAGCGAGTTTGAGGAGCCGGGCGCGCACGTCAAGCATCTCGCCCCCGGCAATCTCTGACAGCGCCGTTGCACCCGCAATCGCGAGCCGGTCCAGAAGGCGGATATTGGCCTGCCGGATCAGCGTGTCGGTGTCGCCGAAGAGATTGTAGAGCGTCCCGACGGAAATCCCCGCCTCGCGTGCCACCTTGCGGGCGCTGAAGCCCTCAAGGCCGTCTGATGCGAGAATGCGCTCGGTGATGGCGAGGGCATCGGCCGTCGCCTTGTCGTGGTCCAATGCCATGGTCTGTCTCCTTGGGATCACATTAACCGCGTTTCCGCCAAAAGTGAACAGCGTTCAAATAACTTCTTGAACACCGTTCAAAAATTGGTATGGTGCATTTGTGAACGGTGTTCAAAACCGCACAAAGCCAAAAGGAGGCCGGAATGTTCGATTTGTTCAAGACCCTTTTCCAGGGCGCTTCAGCCCGCGCCGAAGACCAACTGCGTGACCACTTTGCCGTCGACCTCATGGATCAGAAAATCCGTGAGGCCGGTGCCGATCTTGAAACTGCCAAGGCAACGCTTGCCTCGCTCATTTTGAAGGAGCGCAACGAGGCGCGCACGCTCGAAACCCTGCGCGCCCGCATCGCCGATCTGGAGGAGCGCACCCGCCAGGCCATGGCCGTCGGCCAGGACACGCTGGTGCGCGATGGCGCAGAGGCGATTGCCGAACTGGAAAATGAAGCTTCGATCCGTACCAAGACCGTCAACACCCTCGGAGAGCGCATTGCCCGCATGCGCCTGTCGGTCGAAAAGACCCATCGCCGCATCGTCGATCTTCGTCAGGGCATGATCGAGGCACGCGCCATCGATGCCGAGCACAAGGCGCAGAAGACGGTGAACCGCACGCTCGGCCGTTCGACCAGCTTGCGCGAAGCGGAAGCGCTGATCGCCCGCATCAAGGGCCGCGAAGACCCGTTCGAGGAAACCGAAGTGCTCGATGCCATCGATGCCGGCCTCAACCGGACCGATGTCGCCTCACGCATGGCCGCCGCCGGCTTCGGCGAACGCACCAAAGCATCAGCCGAGACCGTTCTTGAACGGCTCGCTGGCCAAACGACCCAAACCGCCTGACTGCCAACTCCAACCAAACCAAACCAAACCAAACCAAACCAAACAAGGAAGGACAAACACCATGAATGCCAACCAGACCTACATCATGTTCAACGGCATCTCTGTCGCCGTCGCCTATGTCATGCTCGCCCTGTCGCTGTGGCTTGCCCCGGTCGACCTGTCCACGAAGGGTTATTGGGGAATGGGCGTCCTGTTGCTCACCGGGGCCCTCGTGAACCTTGTGAAATACCGCATGGACCAGCGCCTCGAAGAAGACCTTGTCAACAAGATCGAGAAGGCTCGCAATGAACAGCTTCTGTCGGATTATGTCGGCAAGAACTGATCCGGCATCGCCAATTTGAAGAAGGCCGCGGCAGACATGCCGCGGCTTTCTTGTTCGTGTCAATGCGGGCCGCTGCCGGAATGGTTCTTCGCGTAAAAGAGCCGGTAGCGCTGGATCACGGTGCCGTGGCGCATGATCTCGATGTCGCGGATCGGCGTAACGCTCTCGAACACCTTCGTGGCGGTCTCGGTTTCCGGGAACCGGTTGTAGGTCAGGAGGATCGCGTCCTTGCCCTTGGCGTCTTCCGGCTTGAACCAGAAGTCGAACATGTCCTTGCGCTCGCCGATCGCCATGATGTCGGTACGCTCCATGGTGAGCGCGACCAGAGACGCGGTACGGTAGTCGGTCGTGAGCACCATGTCTGCGCCAAGACGTTCTTCTTCCTCGGCAATCGCCGCAGCCACCTGATGCAGGCCGTGGGAAATGTTGAAGTCCGAAACCGCGGTGCCCGTCTTGGCGGTCATCGGAAACACCGTGGCGTTGAAAGTCGCCATGGCGGCAAAGCAGATGCCCCACATCATGTGCAGGCGCACCTCAAAATTCGTGCGAAAGAAGAACAAGGCCACCGGCAGGAAGAACAGGATCGCCGGGACGTTCCAATAGTAGAGCACCGATGTCGACAGCGACAGCGCAAGGAACGCGCCGGTCGAGACCACGAAAGCCCAACGGCCCGGCCCCTGGAAGGCGGCAAGGGCTGGCGAGCGGCTTGGCACCACAAGGAACCGCAGCAGCGAGATCGCGAGGATCGGCGACAGCACCATGAAGAAGTTCTTGACCCAGTCAAAGATCCGGTAGGCGGCACTGTCGTGCATCACATCGCCGATCCGGTCATGCAGGTTGTACTGGAAGCTTGGCCAGCCGTTGATCATGTTCCAGTAGACGACCGGCGCCTGCATCGCGACGGCAAGGCTTGCAGCCGCCCACAGATGCGGTGTCAGCAGCAGGCGGCGCCCCTGCGCAGTCGCCAACACCCAGGCGCCAAAGCCGAGCCCGAGAAAGACGCCGGAATATTTGGAAAGCCCGGCAAGGCCGAGGAAGAAGCAGGCTGCATAAAGATGGGCGTAGTACGGTTGGCCCGTGCGGTCGCTGCGAACAAACAGCGCAAAGAAATGCGCCGCCGCCATGCCGGTGCCGATCAGCAGGTAGTCGTGGAAGACGATCGACTGGTACTGCATCATCCATGGCGAGCCGAGCAGCACGCCGATCGCCGTGAGGAACGTCCGCATCCGGTAGGGCTCGGGGGCCAGTTGCCCGGCCCAGAACCACAGGATCCAAAGCGTACCGGCAAAGACCGGCAACGTGGCCGTGCGCACCGCCCAAAGGCCGTCGCCGATGACGGCAGTGACGGCCATCTGCATCCAGCCGCCAAGCGGCGGGTGGTCGAAATAGGACCATTCCGGGAACTTGCCCCAGAGCCAATAGTAGCCCTCGTCGGCAAGTGGCACGACCGCATAGACATTGAGGAGCTTCAGGATTGCCAGAAGCACCAGCGCCGGGACGAGAAACCGCGCGCGTGGCAAGACCGTTGCAAACCATGTGTCGTCAGTCGCGGCACCATCGCCAAGAAAACCGCGTACGGCGCCTTGGGCACGGCCGCGTTGCGGCTCCAGTTCCGTCTCAAGCGTTGCCATGATGATGTTGCCCGTCCCCGATTGCCCGCTGGTGTTGCGCGGCAAACTGGCATGGTCGGGGTAAAGCTTCGGTTAGTCCCGCGGCAGAATGGGCACGCAAAGCCCTAAAGACCGGAGACGACCTGCCCGCCGGAGATGATGTGCGTCTTGTAGCCGGCAAAGATGCGGTCGGTCTGGCCCGCCGCATAAAGCGCCTGATAGGCCTCGTGCGGGATCAGCGCATGCTTTTCATAGGATGTGACACCCATGCGCGCCGCTTCCAGATCATTGGTCTCGATGTGATAGGTCTGGCGCGGCGGTTCGCTGGAGAACAGGCCCTTGCGGCCCGGCTGCTCGGAAATCGAGTGCACGTCCTGGATCGTCCAGGTCAGGAGCCAGGCATTGCCGGCTGCCTTCACCTTGTCGAGGATGGTCGAGATCGTGTCGTTGTTTTCGGTGATGCCGGCCGAATAGAACGGCCCGAGCACGATGCGCCTTAGTTGCTTGGGATGCAGGTCCGGAAATTCCTGATCCATGTTGGAGGCAATCGTGATCGGCGACAGCGAATAGGAGGAATTGGCCTCGGTGAAGCGGTCGAAGGCCTTGGCGAGCTTCGGGTTCAGGAGACCGCCGACCGGCAGCGGAATCTCGACATCCTTGTCGAGCTTGCCATCCTTGGTGACCAGCGTCTGGACCATGTCGGGCGAGGAATCCTCGACCACCGCCGAATAGACCAGCGGCAGATTGGCGATGCCGTCGAATGCGCCCCAATGGACCACGTAGAACGGCCGGCCGGACTTCGGATTGACCGACACCTTCACGGTTTCCGGCAGGACATTGGAGACAAAGAACGAGCCGTCCTTGATGCCCTCGAGATAGAGCCGCTCGGCAAGCGCCGCCTGCAGGTCTTTCGGGAATGCCCGCTGGCGGAGAATGAAATCGGCCATATCGGCGCGCAGCGCCTCGGCGTCCGGAATGGCGGACAACCGCTCGGCGGCGGTGCGCCGGTCCTTTTCCAACTCCAGCACATGCTGATGGACCGGAAAGCCGCTTTCGGCACGCGAGATACGGAAGGCCGGCGAATGCGACAGCCGGTTCTGCCAGGCGCGGAACGAGGCCTCCAGAAGCGCGATGTAGGGCGAGACAACTCTCCCCACGAGATCATGGTTCTGCAATGGCCCGGACGCATCGCGCAGGAAAAGGTCAAGCCCATCAAGCGCAGCTCGGATCGACAGGAAATATCGTTCCGCTGCTGTCTCGCCGTCTTTTGGCCGTGCGTTCAACGGTTCAGCCTTCCCCGGTCAGCGGGCGTCAGCTGCGCACATAGTCGGCAGCGTTGTGCTTCTTCATCACCGCGTCGAACCGGCGGGCAAAGGCGTCATCGGCCAGCTTCTTGCGGCGCTGGATTTCCTGCGTGGCGATCATGTTGCCTTCGTGCATTTCCAGAAGGTCGCCGATGTGTTTCTGCGCCGCGGCGCCGATGCCGGCCATCGTCGTTTCGGCGGCGGTGTCGACCTGGCTGCCGAGCGTGTTGATCTTGTGGGCAACATCCTGCTGGGCGGCGGTCTTCAGCGAATCCTCGAGCGCCTTGTAGAGAACGATGCGCTGCTCGGTGTCGATCGTCAGCTTGTTGATCAGCGTCTGCTGCGCGGCCTTCTGATTGTTGAGCGAGTCAACGAAGGTCTGGAACATCGACGTGTAGCGCTCCAGCGTCTGGCTTTCGGCCAGAAGCGTCTGCTCGCGCGCCTGTGCCTCGTTGTATTCGGTCGCCATTTCCGAGCGCTCGCCTTCGAGTGCCGTGCGATCCTTCTGGTTGGTGGATGCGGAAATCCGGTTTTCCAGATCGAGCAGCATCGGGTTGAGTTCCTCGATCCGCTTCTGGGTGGCTTCCAGCGCTTCCATGGTCGCCTTGCGGCGTTCGATCACCTGGCGAAGGCTGGTCTCTGACGAAGCATAGCGCTGGTCGAGCACATCCTTCTGGTTCTTCAGGATGCCGACGATCGTGTCCGACTTTGTCAGGAGTTCCTGCAGGTTGCCGGCAAGGCTCATATTGCGCACGCGCTCGGTGCGCATCCGCTGCATCCGCTGCGCCGAGAAAAGGCCGACGAACTTTTCCCAAGCGGTGTGCGACTTCATGCTCTCGAATTCGGAGCCGAACACATTGGTTGCATCTTCCAGCCCGATGATCAGGTCGGCGATGTTTTCCTCCATCACCCCCTGCTGCTTGAGCACGTCCTGGATGCGGGCGTTCTCGATGTCGAACTCGGCATCGCCGATCGTCGCATCGGTCTTGGCAAGCCGCTCAAGCAACGAGCCGGACTGCTCCATCTTGGTCTGCATCTCGGTGACGACCCGTTTGGCCTTCTCGATTTCGGCATCAAAATTCTGCAAGGTCGCCATGGTCATCCCCTCAAGGTCGCTGGTCGCACTGTCGTTGGCGCATATAAGCACGACGCGTGACAAAATGAAGTCGCGAGATGACCGATCAGCGCCGCAGAAATCCGATCATGTCGTCGGCCGGCCAGCGGCCCATCTCTTCTTCCCAGTGGCGGCGGCAGAGCGAGACATAGCGGTCATTGCCGCCGATCACGACCTGCTCGCCCTCGCGCGCCACCTTGCCGTCCGGCCCGATGCGCACCACCATCGCAGCCTTGCGGCCGCAGCGGCAGATCGTGCGCACTTCGCGCAGGTCATCGGCAATCGCCAGCAGCGCTTCAGACCCCGGAAACAGCTTGCCCTGAAAATCGACGCGAAGGCCGTAGCACATCACCGGAACGCCCAGCCGGTCGGCAACGCGCGCGAGGTGCCAGACCTGCTCGCGGGTCAGAAACTGGGCTTCGTCGACGAAGACGCAGTGGGTCGGCTCCAGCTTCAGGTGTTCGCCGATCTCCGTATAAAGATCGGTCGCGGCGTCAAACATCCGCGCTTCCGCCTCAAGCCCGATCCGCGAGCCGATCCGGCCGGCGCCTACCCGGTCATCAAGCCGCGCCGTGTAGAGCAGTGCGCTCATGCCGCGTTCACGGTAATTGTAGGCCGCCTGCAGCAGCATGGTGGATTTGCCGGCATTCATCGTCGCGTAGTGAAAATAGAGCTTGGCCATCGTCCTGCCCGCGGTTTTGCGCAAAGTCCGCCTTTGTCAAAGTGCAGCCCCTGCCCTAAACCAAGCCATGGGCGCGCGCCAATGGCACACGGCCCAGTTTCAACAGGCGAAGGCACAGGCGAAAGCACAGGCAATGGCAGAGACAGCCGACAAGAAGGTCATCCGCGATACCGACCAGGAAGCCCGCCAGTTGGCGCGGCGGCTGATCTCGACGGCGCGCTTTGCAGCGCTCGCTGCCATGCCGCGGCAGGACGGCGACTATCCGAGCATCAGCCGCGTTCAGGTGTCGACCGATATCGACGGCACGCCTGTCGTGCTCGCATCGTCGCTTTCGCCGCATACGGGCGCCATGATCGCCAACCCGAAGACATCGCTGCTGGTCGGCGAACCCGGCAAGGGCGATCCGCTCGCCCATCCGCGCATCACGCTGTTCACGAACGCCCGGCGGATCGAACGCGAAAGCGAAGCCCATACGCGCATCCGCCGGCGCCATCTCGCGCGCAATCCCAAGGCGGCGCTTTACGCCGACTTCGGCGATTTTTCGTTTTTCCGGCTGGAAATGGCCGGTGCAAGCCTGAACGGCGGCTTCGGCCGCGCCTACAACCTTACGGCAGAGGAACTGGCGCTGGGCGGCGATGCAAAGGGCATGGCTGCGATGGAGCCATCGGCCATCGAGCACATGAATTCCGACCATGCCGATGCCGTTGCGCTTTACGCCGAAAAACTGGCTGGCGCAAAACACGGCAAATGGCGGGTTATCGCCATGGATGCAGCCGGCATGGATCTGGCGCTGGCAGACGCGCTGGTGCGCGTTTCCTATCCTGAGCCACTGGAAAGCGCCGCGGATCTGCGCAAGGCGCTGAAGCAGATGGCAGACGCCGCCCGCGCCGCCGGCGAACCGTGACGCCAAAACCATGCCGTTGATCCCAGTCACCGATCCGGCCGACCCGCGCCTTGCGCCCTATCGCGATATCCGCGAGCGCGATCTGGTGCGCCGCGACGGCCTGTTCATCGCTGAGGGCAAGACCGTTCTGGCGGTGCTGGCGCGCAGCGGACGCTTTGCCATCGAAAGCGTGCTGCTTCTCGAAAACCGTGTTGACGGACTACAACCAATCATCGCCGACCTTGATCCGGCGGTTCCGGTACTCGTTGTCGACCAGACGCTGATGGATGAGATCGCCGGGTTTCACCTGCATCGCGGCATACTGGCGATTGCGCGCCGACCTGAAGGTGCCGATGCGCCGCCGGGACCGGAGGCCGAAGATTGGCGCACGGTTGTCGCCGTGTCCGGCCTTGCCAACCATGACAATGTCGGCGCGATCTTTCGCAATGCCGCAGCGCTGGGGGCTGATGCGGTGCTGATGGATGGGGCAAGTTGCGACCCGCTTTACCGAAAGGCGGTCCGCGTCTCGGTTGGCGGCGTGCTCACCGTGCCATGGCACCGCTTTGCCGATACGGCGATGATGCTGGACTGGCTCGAAGGGCATGGCTTTGCGACATTTGCCCTGTCACCGGCCGCGGCAATTGCCTTGGAAGACTGGAACTCGCCCGAACGGACGGCGCTGCTTCTCGGCACCGAGGGTCCCGGCCTTCCCGCCGATGTGCTTGCGGATATGCCGGGTATCCGCATCGACATGGCCGGCGGGTTCGACAGCCTCAACGTGGCGACAACCGCCGCCATCGTCCTCAATCATCTGCGGGTATGCCGCGCAAAAGGCGGCTAGGCGCCGGCACCGTTGCGCACATCGCGAGAGGCGGCGCGCAGGGCCTTGATCCGGTCGGCAAGACTTGGCGGAGCGCCCGGAACGCCTGGGCCTTCAGGTGCTGCATCGATCAGTACGTGGACCCGGCTGCCTTCACCCTCGAGCAAAGCCGCCATGTGGACGATCTCGGCCGAAAGGCGGGCAATCTCGTTGCGCAAGGCCGCATCGTCCAAGGGCGCGTCGGCAACGGCAGGTAAGGCCGCTTGTGCCGCGACTTGCGCTTCCAACGCCTCTCTCGCCTGCTGCGCTTCACGAATGGAAGCGCGCGACGCTTCCAGCGCTGCCTCGGCTGCGGCGGCGCGCGATTGCTCGCTGGCCACATCGGTCGTCAAACGCGCAATCTGCGCCCGGTAGCCTTCGAACGCAGCCTCCGGCTCGGCGGTGCCGGTCAACTTGGATAGACGGTTGACCCGAACCGTCAGATCGGCAAGTTCGCTTTCCAGCTCGACCTTTTCGCGTTCCGCATCCATCGCGCGCCGTTCCAGTTCCATGAAATCAGCTTCGGCGGCGCTCTGACGCTCGCGCAGACGCTCCATCTCCGTGGTGCGCCTTGCCAGCGCAACTTCGATGTCGGAGGTCTGGGCAATCGCCTTTTGCAGGCGTTGGTCAAGTTCCGCGCTGCGCTGCTTCTCATTGTTCAGCAAGGCCGTGGTCTCGCTGGCTTCCGCGCGGCTGTCGCGCACCTTGGCCTGCGCCTCGCGCAAGCGGTCGCGCAGTTCCACGATCTTCATTTCAGAGCGCTCAAGCTCGCCCTCGCGATCGGCAAGCGTTGCAACGCTGCGCTGCAAGCGCTGGTCGGTGTCAGCCAGCATCCGCTCGAGGCTTTCCACCTCGCCGGACCGCGCTTCAAGGTCCGCCCGCACCGTTTGCAGTTCAAGCTGTGTGCCTGACAATTCCTGGGTGAGGCCTTCGGCGCGCAGGGTTTCCTGCTCCAGCCGATCGGAAAGACCGGCGATGGTCTGGTCGCGTTCCTTGAGTTCGCCGGCGCGCGCGCGGATCGTCTGCTCGGCGAGGCTGAGGCCGGCCTGCGCTTCGGTCGTCTGCTCGCGCTGGCGCGTCAGCGCCATTTCGGCCTTGCGCAGTGCCATGGCATGCTCGGCGCGCAGCCGGTCCTTGTCTGCAAGCAGCTCGTTGACCGTCAGCGGCACCGAACTTTCGATGCGCTTGCGCGTCAGGAAAACGGCGCGGCGCCAGATGGTCGGCGCGATGACCATCGCGCACAGGACAGCGCTCAAGAACCCGAGGAAAAAGAACAGGATTGTTTCGATCAACAGGCCGCGCTCCGGTTGCGCATCGGCATCTGCCATGAATGCCGGTGCAAATCCACCGGCAACAGGAACAACGGCGGCAGGTAGGCTGCCGCCGCCTGTCGGCGGACCGGCTCGCCGGTCAGAAAGGGTTCCAGGTCGGGTTCTGCGTCAGCTTCAGATAGCCGACCGAAACGCCGAGCCGTGCACCGACGCCGGTACGTACCGGCACCAGAAGGACATTGTTGCGCTTGAGCACATGGACGCCGACACCGGCGACAAGGTAGGCCGAGCCGGCAACACCGCCGTAGCGGCCATGCAGGTCATTGGTTGCCGGCAGGTTGTAGACGAGCATCATCGTGCGCGCGCCTTCACCGCCAAAATCCCAGCCGACCGAAGGGCCTTGCCAGAACACGTTATGGTCGCCGGCGTTCTTGGTGTAGAGCGTGCCCTCGCCATAGGTCAGGCCGCCAACAAAGGCACCGGATCCCTCCTGGCCGAGAATGTAGCCGTTGGGCAGGCCGTAGGTTGAAAAGATGCGCTCGATGGCCGTTGCCAGGGCGCCGGATGTCGAGCCGAAGAACTGGTGCCCGGCATCGATCACTTCGCCCGCCTCATAAGGGCTTGGCTGTTCCTGCGCACGCAATTGCTGGCTGGCGCTGAAGAACGCCAGCAATGTCAGAAACAGTGCGGACAAGAGATGGGTCAGGTTGACGCGCGGCATGGGGATCACTTTGCTCATCGGCTCGCTCCCGGAGTGGTGTTGACGATGCCGGTCCATATGCCCGCACATTCGGGCAAGGTTCCGGCGGCGTCTCTGATGTTTCAAATTTTAGACTTCTGCGGTTAACGCGCCATTAAGTTGCTTGGCTCAGTGGCAACGTTGAACGGTCGGTTCGCGCCGACTATCGTGACAAGCGACCCTGCATGCGCGATTCGCGCCACGAAACGGAACCCGGACCATGGCCAAACTCGACCGCCTCTCCCCCACCGAGCTTGCCTCGCTCCTGTGCAGCCGGGTCTGTCATGATGTGATCTCGCCGGTGGGCGCGATCAACAACGGGGTCGAACTGATCGAAGACGGCGGCCATGACGAGGACGCCATGAACCTGATCCGCACCAGCGCGATCAACGCGTCATCGCGGCTGCAATTTGCCCGCATCGCCTTCGGCGCCGCCGGATCGGCCGGTGTCCAGATCGATACCGGCGATGCACAGGCCGTCGCCAATGCGTTCATGGCCGGCGAAAAGCCGGCGTTCACCTGGGAAGGCGACCGCGCCTACCTGCCGAAGAACCAGGTCAAGCTGATCCTGAACCTTGTGCTGATCGCCAATGCCTCGATCCCGCGCGGCGGTTCGCTCGATTGCCGCATCGAGAACACCGCCACCGAGCCGCGCTTCACCCTCAGGGCGGCAGGCCGGATGATGCGTGTGCCGCAAAAGTTCCAGGATTATCTCGATGGTCGCTGGGGCGAACCGATCGACGCCCATTCGGTGCAGTTCTACTATACCCTGCTGCTTGCCGAAGAGGCCGGCATGACCATCAACGTCCACATGGACGAGGAAGCCGTCACCTATACCGCTGCGTAACATTTTTACGCAGCATTTACGATTTGTTGACCGCGCCACTTAAGCGACGGGAAAACATGGCGTGGTATCCTCCGGATCAAAGCCAAGAGGTCCGCCATGTCCCGTTGCATGCTTGTCGAAAAGTCCGGTGTCGTCCGAAAGGTTGCAAAGCGCATCCTCTCCGGTCCGGAGCTCTATATCATCGAGGCTGAAACCGCCGAACAGGCGCTGACCATGTGCGAGGCGCACATGCCGGACACCATCGTCGTGGAAGCCAACCCGATCGGAATGCCGGTCGAGGATTTTGTCCGCGCGATCCGCGCCATGCAGACCGACACCAAGCCGCTTCTGATCATTTCGATGATCGAACTCGATCTTGTCACCATGACCCGCGCCAAGCGTGCTGGTGCCGACGACTACCTGCTCAAGCCGTTCGACCGCCAGCTGCTGCTGTCGCGTTTCAAGGAATTCAAGCGCGCTGCCTGATCGGATCTTTTGGCCATAACGGAACGGCAAAACCCGGCGCATGCGCCGGGTTTTTTGTGTGTCATGTCTGAAAGTTCGGTCGGATCAGGCGCTGGCGGCCATGGTGACCGGATCGGGATCGCGCAGCACATAGCCACGGCCCCAGACGGTTTCGATGTAGTTGACGCCACCGGAGGCCGCATCCAGCTTCTTGCGCAGCTTGCAGATGAACACGTCGATGATCTTCAGTTCCGGCTCGTCCATCCCGCCATAGAGATGGTTGAGGAACATTTCCTTGGTGAGCGTGGTGCCCTTGCGCAGCGAGAGCAGCTCCAGCATCTGGTAT
>JBGSWL010000187.1:0-2084 GCA_041752455.1 Roseitalea sp.
CGCCCAAGCCGCCGAAGAGGAAGCCCAGCGCAAACTGGCCGAAAGCCGCGCAAGGGCCGAGGAACTGGCGCTGCGGCAGACGCCGATTGCCCCGGCACGGGCGTTCCCCGACCGTCGCGGCGAATTGGCGCGTCCGGTTCCCGGTCGTACAATCACCGCATTCGGGCAGGATGACGGTTTGGGTACATCTGCGCGCGGCGACACGATCGAAACAAGACCTGACGCAATTGTGACCGCACCTGCCGATGGCAAGGTGCTTTATGCAGGACCATTTCGTGCCTATGGTAATTTGTTGATACTGGATGCCGGCGACGGCTTCCATGTCGTGCTTGCCGGTCTTGACCGGATTGATGTCAGCCCGGGCCAATTTGTGGTCGCAAGCGAACCGGTTGGCATCATGGGACGTATCAGGTTGGCGGGCGTGACTGCGGCGGCCGCTGAAAAGGACACACCGACGCTCTATGTTGAGTTTCGGAAAGACGGTAAACCGGTCAACCCGGCCCCCTGGTGGGAGCCCGAGGTCACAGGAAGGATCTGACGGATGTTGCGCAAACTCTCTTTGCTCTTGGCGGGCGCTGTGGCCGGATCGGTCGCGTCCATGGTGCTGGTCGGCCAGCCGGTGATGAATGCCAATGCGGCAGGCAACGAGACCTATCGCCAGCTGGCGATCTTCGGCGACATTTTCGAGCGCGTCAGAGCCAATTATGTTGACGAGCCCAATGAAAAGGAACTGGTCGAAAACGCCATCAACGGCATGCTTTCGGCCCTCGATCCCCATTCATCCTACCTGAATTCCGATGATGCCGAAGACATGCGCACCCAGACGCGCGGCGAATTCGGCGGCCTCGGCATCGAGGTGACGATGGAAGACGAACTCGTCAAGGTCATCACCCCTATGTACGGCACACCGGCGGAAGCTGCCGGCGTTCTGGCAGGTGACTTCATCTCCGCCATCGACGGTGTCGAAGTGCGTGGGCTGACCTTGCAGGATGCCGTCGAAAAGATGCGCGGACCGGTCAACACGCCGATCGTCCTGACCATCGTTCGCGAAGGCGCCGACAAGCCGTTCGACATCACCATCATGCGCGATGTCATCAAGGTGCAGGCCGTCAAGTACCGCGCCGAAGACGACATCGGCTACATGCGTGTGATCTCGTTCACCGAGCAGACCTTCGAGGATCTTGAACGCGGTATCCAGGAACTGGAAAAGGAAATCGGGCCGGAGCGCCTCAAGGGCTATGTGCTTGATCTTCGTCTCAACCCCGGCGGTCTTCTCGACCAGGCGATCAATGTCTCCGACGCCTTCCTTGAAAAGGGCGTGATCGTTTCCACCCGTGGCCGTGACGACCGTGACAGCCGCCGCTTCTCGGCGCGCGCGGGCGATCTTGCCAACGGCAAGCCGATTGTCGTTCTGATCAATGGCGGCTCGGCTTCGGCATCCGAGATCGTCGCCGGCGCCTTGCAGGATCATCGCCGCGCCACCGTGCTCGGCACCCAGTCCTTCGGCAAGGGTTCGGTCCAGACGATCATCCCGCTTGGCGATGCGGGCGCCCTGCGCCTGACAACGGCGCTCTACTACACCCCCGCCGGTGTCTCGATTCAGGGCAAGGGCATCTCGCCGGACATCAAGGTCGAGCAGACCTTGCCGGAAGAGTTGCAGGGCCGCGATGACCTGACCCGTGGCGAATCCGATCTGCGCGGCCACATCAAGGGCGAGCAGGAAGACGATGTCGGTTCCGGTTCGGTCGCCTATGTGCCGCAGGAAGCCGAAAAGGATGACCAGTTGCAGTATGCGCTGAAACTGATCCGGGGCCAGGAACAGCACGCAGCGTTTCCGCCGGATCCGGCCAAGGCTCTGCCGAACTGATCATACGGTTGCCAACCAACCACCGTCGCTTACAATCGAGGGCCACCGCAAAGCGGTGGCCCTTCTGATTCGGAGCCCATTGATTCACCGACCCGGCCAAGGCCAGCAAAGACCACCATGACGGATCTGCACGCACCGCTCGGCCCCAACCGCCGCGCAAAGCCCGGCAAGGCGCCGGGAAACCCGCGCCGGTGGACGCCGGGCCTCGTCGTCGGCG
>JBGSWL010000188.1:0-8623 GCA_041752455.1 Roseitalea sp.
GATCTGGACCGCGCCGCCGATCTGGCGACCGCCAATGCCTATGACAATCCGCGCGCCTTTGACCGCGCCGACATCCGCGCCCTGCTGCAAGACGCCTGGGAGGGGCGGCGGCCGGACTGAAGCTGAACCACGGAACCTGGAACCCTTTGGGAGGAGACCACGATGATCATCACCAGACGACGCCTGTTGAAAACCGCCGCCGCATCCGGCTTTGCCGTCAGTGCGGGCGGCCTTGCCCTGCCGGCGCTGGCGCAGTGGGCGGCCGTGAAGATCGGCTATGTCAGCCCGCAGACCGGGCCGCTGGCCGGCTTTGCCGAAGCCGACAGCTTCACCATCGCCATGTTCAACCGCATCGCCGCATCGCAGGGCCTCGACGTGGAAGTCCTCGTCAAGGACAGCCAGTCGAACCCGAACCGTGCCGCCGACGTGGCGCAGGAACTGATCATCGACAGCGAAATCAACCTGATGCTGGTTGCTTCGACACCGGAAACCACCAATCCGGTTTCGACGGTCTGCGAAGCCGAAGGCGTGCCGACGATCTCCACCAAGGCGCCGTGGCAGCCCTGGTTCATTGGTCAGCAGGGCAATCCCGGAGACCCGGCATCGTGGAAGCCGTTCAACTTCGCCTACCACTATTTCTGGGGCCTCGAGGATGTCATCGCCGTCTTCACCAACATGTGGAACCAGCTTGAGACCAACAAGCAGGTCGGCGGCTTGTTCCCCAATGATGCCGACGGCAATGCCTGGGGCGATCCCAATGTCGGCGTTGCGCCCGGTTTTGCAGGCGCAGGCTACCAGACCGTCGATCCGGGCCGCTTCCAGAACCTGACCGACGATTTCTCGGCGCAGATCAACGCGTTCAAGCAGGCCAACGCCGAAATCGTCACCGGCGTTGTCATCCCGCCGGACTTCACGACGTTCCGCAACCAGGCCATCCAGCAGGGCTTTTCGCCGAAGGCGATCACTGTCGCCAAGGCGATCCTGTTCCCGCAGTCGGTTGAAACACTTGGCGCAGCCGGGCACAACCTGTCGTCGGAAGTCTGGTGGTCGGCGAACCATCCGTTCAAGTCCTCGCTGACCGGCGAAAGCTGCGCCGAGCTTGCGGCAGGCTTTACCGCCGAGACCGGCCGTCCGTGGACCCAGCCGATTGGCTTTGTTCACTCGCTGTTTGAAGTGGCAGCCGATGTGCTCAAGCGCGTGGATGATGCAACCGACGCTGAAGCCGTTGCAGCGGCGATTGCCGCCACCGATCTGGAAACCATGGTTGGCCGGATCGCCTGGAACGGCGAAGGCGTGCCGCCTTTTGCAGCCAAGAATGTCTGCAAGACGCCGCTGGTCGGTGGCCAGTGGCGCCGCAAGGAAGATGGCACCTTCGATCTGGTTGTCGTCGACAACAAGACGGCCCCGTCAATCCCGACACAGGGCGTGATGGAAGCCTTGGCCTGAAAATGACCTTGGCCGCTGCCCACCCTTGACCGGGTGGGCAGCCCTTGACCTTGAGAGAAGCCGAAACCAGTGACCACGATCCTCGCGCTCGACAATGTTTCCAAAAGCTTTGGTGCCCTGAAGGTCACCGATGCGGTGACGTTTGCGGTCGAAGAGGGCGAGGCGCTCGGGATCATCGGACCGAACGGCGCCGGCAAATCGACACTGTTCAACCTGATCACCGGGAACTTTGCTCCCGATGCGGGCCGCATCTCGTTTCTGGGTCGCGATGTGACGCGGGTTCCGCCGATGCAGCGTTGCCTTGCCGGAGTAGGGCGCTCGTTCCAGATCCCGCAACCTTTCGATCAACTGACAGTCTTTGAGAACCTGCTGGTCGCCGCAACGCATGGCCGCGGGCAAGCCGAGCGCGAGGTCGAGCAGGACTGCGCCGCAATCCTCGAGCGCACCGAACTGATCGGCGTCGCCAACAATCCGGCCGGTACCTTGTCCCTGCTGCAACGCAAGCGTCTGGAACTGGCCCGCGCTCTGGCAACCGGGCCCAAACTGCTGCTGCTCGATGAAATCGCCGGTGGCCTCACCGAAGGCGAATGCGTGGCGCTGGTCGATACCATTCGCGCCATTCACAAACAGGGCACGACGATCATCTGGATCGAGCACGTGCTGCATGCGCTCAACAGCGTGGTCGAGCGCCTGCTGGTTCTGGATTTCGGACGGGTGATCGGGATTGGCGATCCGGCCGAGATCATGTCCTCAAAGCAGGTCCGGGAAATCTACTTGGGGATCGAAGTCTGATGGCGCACCCCGAAAACCCGACGCTTCTGCAAACCGCCGGCCTCACGGCGCATTACGGCGACTTCCAGGCGCTGTTCGGCGTCGATATTCGCGTTGCAGCCGGCGAGACGATCGCCATCATCGGCGCCAACGGGGCGGGCAAGACGACACTGCTGCGCGCGATATCCGGCGTTCTGCGCAGTGCGCCGGGCATGGTGACCTTCGACGGCCAGAACATCGGGCACCTGCCGGCCGACCGGATCACGCCGCTCGGCATTGCCATGGTGCCTGAGGGCCGCAAACTGTTTGCATCCCTTTCGGTAGAGGAAAACCTCCTGATCGGCGCCCATGCGCGCAAGACGGCGGGCCCTTGGAACCTTGAAACCGTCTATGCACTGTTTCCGGTGCTGCGCGAACGGCGCAGCCAGCCGGGCACCGCGCTTTCCGGCGGCCAGCAGCAGATGGTCGCCATCGGCCGCGCGCTGATGTCCAATCCGCGCCTTTTGCTGTGCGACGAGATCAGCCTTGGCCTCGCGCCCGTCGTCATCCGCGACATCTATGCGGCGATGCCGCTGATCCGGCAGGGCGGCGCCAGCGTCGTCATCGTCGAACAGGATATTGGCCAGGCGCTGAAGGTGGCCGACCGGGTCTACTGCATGATGGAAGGGCGGGTCACCCTGGAAGGCACGCCGGACAGCCTGTCGCGCGAAGCAATCCACGACGCCTATTTTGGAGCGCACGCATGATCTGGCTCGACACCATCATCCAGGGCATATTGCTCGGCGGGCTTTACGCGCTGTTTGCGGCGGGGCTGTCGCTGGTGTTCGGCATCATGCGCCTCGTCAATCTGGCGCATGGCGACCTGATCGTGCTTGCCGCCTATGTCATCCTGCTCGCGGTTTCGCTAGGCGGCCTGCATCCGTTCGTCGCCGTGCTGGTGGCAGCGCCGCTGATGTTCGGCGTCGGCTGGGCGTTGCAGCGGTTCGTCCTCAACCGGGTGATCGGCAAGGACATCCTGCCGCCGCTGCTTGTCACTTTCGGTCTTTCGGTGGTGATCCAGAATGCGTTGCAGGAGGGATTCTCCGCTGACAGCCAGCGCATTCCCGCCGGACCGTTGGAGACGGCGTCGATCAACCTTGGCCCCGTGACCGTCGGCGTCATGCCGCTCCTGACGTTCATCTCGGCGGTCGGCGTCATCCTGACGCTGCAATGGCTGTTCTACCGCACCGCGCTGGGCCGGGCGTTCCGGGCCACTTCGGATGATCCGGTGACAGCCAGCCTGATGGGCATCCGCCCCGATGCGATCTTTGCCAAGGCAACCGGTATCGCCATGGTGGTCGTGACGATCGCTGCGCTTTACCTTGGAACCCGCTCCAACTTCGATCCGACGATCGGCCCGGCCCGGCTGATCTATGCCTTCGAGGCTGTCATCATCGGTGGTCTTGGCTCGTTGTGGGGAACGCTCGCCGGCGGCGTCATCATCGGCGTCGCGCAGACATTGGGCGCGGCAATCAACCCGCAATGGCAGATCCTTGCCGGTCATGTCGCCTTTCTGATCGTCCTTCTGGTTCGCCCGCGCGGCCTGTTTCCGAGGCATGTGGATTGATGGCTGAGGCAACCTACCGCGTCACAACCCGGACCCGCGCCTCGGCAATTGCCGGAGCGCTTGCACTTTTCGCCATTACTGTCGCCGTGGCGCTTCCCATGTTTGCGAGCCGCAGCCTGATCCAGGATCTGTTCTTCATCCTCACCATGCTGACGCTGGCGCAACTCTGGAACCTGCTCGCCGGCTATGGCGGGCTTGTGAGCGTCGGCCAGCAGGCGTTTGTCGGTTTCGGCGCCTACATCCTGTTTGCCGCGACCGGGCTGTGGGGCTGGGATCCGGTGGCGGCGCTGATCCTGTCCGGTGTGTTTGCGCTTCTGCTGGCCATACCGACGGCGTTCTTCGCGTTCCGCCTGCAAGGCGCTTACTTTGCCGTCGGCACCTGGGTCGTCGCCGAGATCGTACGGCTGTTGGTGTCGCAACGGCAGGCCGTCGGCGGCGGCACCGGGACGTCGTTGCCGCGCGAAGCCCGCGAAGCAATGATCGGCGTCGAGGCCATCCAGAGCCTGTTCGATGTGTCATCGGCAGCCGCGCGTGACATTCTCGCTTACTGGCTCGCCCTTGCGTTGGCGGTCGCTGCTATCGGCGGCATCTACGGGTTGCTGCGCAGCAAAAGGGGACTGGCGCTTGCCGCCGTGCGCGACAACATCGAAGCGGCAAAGTCGGTCGGTGTCGATGCGGCGCGCCTGAAATGGCTTGTCTTCCTGACCGCCGCCTTCGGGACAGGGCTCGCCGGTGGCCTGATCTTTTTGCAGAACGGGCGCATCAGCCCGGACAGCGCGTTTTCGGTCATCGACTGGACTGCCTTCGTCATCTTCATCGTGGTGATCGGCGGCATCGGCACCATCGAGGGGCCGATCATCGGCGTCATCGTGTTCTTTGCGCTTCAGACGCTCTTTGCCGACTATGGCGCGTGGTACCTGATCGCGCTCGGCTTGATCGGCATCGTCATCATGCTTTTTGCCCCGCGCGGCCTGTGGGGGATCATCAGTGATCGCACCGGCCTGCGCCTGTTTCCCATTCAAAGACGCCTGACCGGCGGAAAACTCGGAGGATGAACCATGGCTGATATTTCGACCGACGTACTGATCATCGGCACCGGACCGGCAGGCAGCGCGACCGCCGCGTTGCTGTCGACCTACGGCATCGCCAATGTCGCCGTGAACCGCTACCGCTGGCTTGCCAACACGCCGCGCGCCCACATCACCAACCAGCGCACGATGGAAGTGCTGCGCGATCTTGGCCGCAATGTCGAAGACGAGGCCTACATGTTTGCAACCCATCAGGAACTGATGGGCAACAACGTGTTCTGCGAAAGCCTCGCCGGCGAGGAAATCGGCCGCATGCAGTCTTGGGGCAATGCGCCCTACAGCCAGGCCGAACACCGGGTCTCATCGCCCACCATGATGAACGACCTGCCGCAGACCTTCATGGAACCGCTGCTGTTCAAGACCGCCTGTTCGCGCGGCACGCAGGCGCGCATGTCGACCGAATATGTTTCGCATGTCGAAGACGCCGACGGCGTGACGACAACCTGCCTTGATCGCCTGACCGGGCGCGAAATCACCATCCGCTCGAAGTTTCTGGTCGGTGCCGACGGCGGCAATTCCAAGGTTGCCGAAAATGCCGGCCTGCCGTTCGAAGGCCAGATGGGCGTCGGCGGCTCGATGAACATCCTGTTCCGTGCCGACCTTTCCCGTCACGTGGCGCACCGCCCTTCGGTACTCTACTGGGTGATGCAACCGGGCGCCAATGTCGGCGGCATCGGCATGGGGCTGGTCCGCATGGTGCGCCCCTGGAACGAATGGCTGATCGTCTGGGGTTACGACATCAACCAGCCGGCGCCGGTCGTCGATGCGGCCTACGCCACAGAGGTCGCGCGCCAGCTTGTGGGCGATCCTGAACTGGAAATCGAACTGATTTCGGCCAACACCTGGACCGTCAACAATATGTACGCGACGCACATGCAGACCGAACGGGTCTTCATAATGGGCGATGCAGCCCATCGCCATCCGCCATCCAACGGCCTTGGATCGAACACCTCGATCCAGGATGCTTACAATCTGGCGTGGAAATTTGCGGCCGTTGTCCGTGGCAGCGCAGGCCACGGCCTTCTGGAAACCTATTCGAAGGAACGCGCGCCGATTGCCAAGCAGATCGTCACGCGCGCCAACCAGTCGATCGGTGAGTTCGGGCCGATCTTCGAGGCGCTCGGCCTCACCGGCAGTGTCGATCCGGTCAAGATGCAGGAGAACATGGACAAGCGCTGCGACAGCGGCGAGGGCGCCGAAAAGCAGCGCGAGGCCCTGCGCAAGGCCATCGCCTTCAAGAAATACGAGTTCGATTGCCACGGCGTCGAGATGAACCAGCGCTATGACAGCGCAGCAGTCGTGCGCGACGACCATGCCGATCCGGGTTTTGCCAAGGACCCGGAACTGCACTACCAGCCGACCACCTGGCCCGGCGCCCGCATTCCTCATTGCTGGCTGTTCCGCGACACCGGCGAGCAGGTATCGACGCTGGATCTGGCCGGCAAGGGGCGGTTTGCAATCTTCACCGGCATCGGCGGCGAGGCCTGGGATGCCGCAGCACGCACGGTCGGCGCAGAGTTCGGCCTCGACATCGCGGTCCATGTGATCGGACCGCGCAAGCCCGTGCAGGATCAGCTCGGCGACTGGTCGACCCTGCGCGAGACATCCGACAGCGGCGCCGTCATGACGCGGCCGGACCAGCATGTGTGCTACCGCATCGCCCGCATGCCGGCGCAGCCCGCCGCCGAACTGCAGCGCGTGCTGACCGCAATCCTGCAGCCGCAAACCCGTGCCGAAAAAATGGCCGCAGCCGAATGAGCGAGATGGTGATGAGCGCAAGCAACGAGAACGGCTATTTCACCGAGGCAACATCGGCGGACGTCGTGATTGCCCGCAATGCGGGTGCAACGGACGAACGCCTTAAGGACGTTATGGATGTCATCATCCGTCACCTGCATGAGGCGGTGAAGGAAATCGAACCGACGCAGGAGGAATGGTTCAAGGCCATCATGTTCCTGACCGGCACCGGCCAGATGTGCAACGAATGGCGGCAGGAATATATCCTCTTGTCGGATGTGCTCGGCGTGTCGATGCTGGTTGATGCGATCAACAACCGCAAACCGTCCGGCGCTTCTGAATCAACCGTGCTCGGGCCTTTCCATGTCGCCAATGCGCCGGAGTTGCCGCTCGGCGCCGACATCTGCCTCGACCGGAAGGGCGAGCCGATGCTGGTGCGCGGCCGCATCCTCGATACCGAGGGAAATCCGGTCGCCGGCGCCAGGATCGATGTATGGCAGGCCAACGATGAAGGCTTCTACGACGTGCAGCAGAAGGGCATCCAGCCCGATTTCAACCTGCGCGGTGTCTTCCGCACCAACGAGAAGGGCGAGTACTGGTTTCGTGGCGTCAAGCCGAAATTCTACCCGATCCCCGACGATGGTCCGGTCGGCAAATTGCTGGGCGCGCTCGGGCGCCATCCGTTCCGCCCGGCACATCTGCACTACATCATCGAGGCGGACGGGTTCGAGCCCCTGACCACCCACATCTTTGATCCGGATGACCCCTACATCCACTCTGATGCGGTATTTGGCGTCAAGCAGAGCCTGATGGCACAGTTCGTGCCCGTTGACGATCCGGCGCAGATCGCCATGTCTGGATTCGACACATCGTTCCTGCAGGTGGAGCATGATTTCGTGCTGGTCCGGAAGGGCTGACAAGGAAGGCATGGCGCAATTTCGGTTCGACGCTGCCAACACGCTATTGTTGTAGGAACGCAACACCTCCTGATTTCAAAGGGCATTCCCTTGCGTCACGCTTAACGCCCCTTAATAATGAGTAAACGACGAATTGCGCGGACCAGAGCCGGGCACCCGGGCTGGGGGCGTTTGATGAATTTGGAAGCTTGCCTGCGGCGGTTTCGGTCGTTTCACGGCCTCATGTCGGCGACGCAGTTTCTTTTGGTTGCATCGTGCATATCTGCAGTTGCAGCGACCGCGTCTCCACCCTGCCAAGACACGCTCGGCGTCAGCAGCTGCAGCTTTGCGGTTCGGGCCGGCCCTCGCATCTTCACCGGCTCCTTTGGCGGCCAGATACACTACGACCAGACGAGCGCGCATGACATCCATGCGCGGCTTGCTTTCTACGGTACAAAAAGGACGGCAAGTTGAAAATGGCATTGAAAAAGCTGTTTCTGGCCATTGGCCTCGCCGTCGCAGCCGCTTCCCCGGCACAGGCACTGTCTGGTTCGGCTGCTTTCGGCTTCTCAACGCCACATCCGGATTGTTTCGGCGATGCCCGTTTTGATGACAATGAATCTGAGGTGGCGTTTTTCGATGCTGGCGGGATCGACTATTACGCCGGCGGAACAAGGGTTATCGGCGACAGATTGGAAACGGGCCGCAGCATCACGACCGCAGCAATAGCGCAGTGCTTTAACGTCGACCCCAGCGCCGTGACCAACCTGCAACAGAATGGCGCAAGCTTGCCTGTTTCGGCAGACGACTACGTCGGTTTCAGCTTTGCCCTGAATGGCGTCAACTACGAATACGGCTTCGCGGGAGCGACCAACACCCAGATCAGAAACGGCACCCAGGCTGCGGTCACGGCCCCGGAAATCGCGGTCTCCGGCTCAATCGGCGGCGCGGTCGACGACGGCCAGACCAGCGCGCAGGGCAACCGGACCTTAGGCACGCCGGTCACCGTCACCTACACGGTGACCAACACCGGCAACGCCGACCTGACGCTGGCCACGGCGACTGCGGCTTCTCCCTCC